>DACO01000136.1 GCA_002508635.1 Methanolobus sp. UBA118
TTCAGTTCAATGACATCACGGATGCCGTCTATCATTCCGCTTATCTTGCTGTCACTGACCTTGAGCCTGTCCACAAGTGCCTGCGAAAGCTCACCTTTTCTTTTGAGCTTTTCTGCAGTCTCGACGTCCTTCTGGTTTGCAGCCAGAATCTGATCGCGATTATTATCAAGTGCCTGTGCCATTGCTTCAAGAGCAGTGTTCTTTGTCTCCGTGTTGACACTTGCAAGAATAATGGATGCTTTTTTAGCCTCAATGACCTTTTCTTCAATTTCCTGAGCCATGAAATGAACCACCTTGGGTTTCTTAAAAGAGGGATATAGGATCCTTAAGAGTCTTCATAATATAGTATAGTGCTATTGCACATTACTCTTTGGTTTTATATTTATCGATTATGCTATGAATTTCTCGTTTCACAACCATATTTATATTAGTAGCCATCTTCCACAATCCAAGAGCCTCGGCAGGGTAACTTTCTTCAGACACGACTTCAACTGAGAACTGATCATCAGGTCCGGGATACCCAGTGTTATACTTACTGTAGTCGGCGCTTTGAGGAGTTCTTTCCTTACATTATATAACCTTGAAAAATCGGTCTATATCTACACTGCTGCCTCCATCTCTTTTGCAGTAAATATCTACCGTTTTCTTTTTCTTGTAACAATAGCCGGTTCTTTTGTCTAGAAGAGAGTGGTTTCAAGAATACTTCAGAAAAAGTTCAGGACTTTCATGCTGATCTGTATCGGGCTGGTGAGTCGGAAGTTTATCTATGATGGTTGTTTGATTTTTTGCTATTTGATTTGCAGGCTGTGTGTGCCACACATTAGCACGATTCCTGTTTTCAGATATCTTTATCAATAATCATTAAGTATACGCTGGCAGGAGATTCTCATGGTAAAACGCGAGTACATGCTTGGAAACGTTGCAATCGCGCGCGGTATCGTTGAAGGGGGCGGACAGGTCATATCCGGCTATCCCGGAACCCCGTCTTCAGAGATCATCGGTACACTGGCAGGAATGAAGGAAAGGAATTTTTACGTAGAATGGTCGGTCAATGAGAAGGTTGCCCTTGAGGTAGCAGCCGGCGCAGCCATGACAGGTGTGCGCTCCGTGGTCACCATGAAACATGTGGGTCTGAACGTCGCAGCGGACCCTCTTATGACACTGGCATATACGGGTGTAAAAGGAAGCATGGTTATCATCGTTGCGGATGATCCTTCATGTCATTCATCTCAGAACGAACAGGACACACGCAGGTATTCACAGTTCTCACTCATCCCGTGCCTGGATCCATGCACACCCCAGGAAGCAAAGGACATGATGCCCTATGCTTTTGAAATTTCAAACAAGTTGCAGATGCCTGTGATCTTCAGGCCGACAACACGCATATCCCATGGCAAGTCCGATGTGGAGCTGGGTCCTGTGAACGAGGATATGCCTGCAGCTGACTTCCAGAAGGATCTGGAAAGATGGGTCATGGTTCCCAAGAACGCCAGGATACAGCACCCTCGTCTGCTGGAGCTGCAAAAGGACATCCTTGAGGAACTTGAGGACTCACCCTGGAATGTGCTTGAACTGAGCGATAGCTCAAGTGTCGGTATAATAGCATCTGGAATTGCTTCGGTCTATGCAAAAGAAGCAGTGCTCAAACAGGGAATTGATGCTTCATTCCTGAAGATAGGAACCTATCCTGTCCCGGAGAAAAAGATACGTACTCTCATGGAGAACACCGAGCGTATAATCATTTTCGAGGAAATGGAGCCTGTTGTCGAAGAGCAGGTCAGGATCATAGCACAGGAAACAGGCTCAGATGTTGAGATACTCGGTAAGATAGAGGGTCCGGTTCCGAGGATATTCGAGCTGAACACCGATGTCTGTGCAGATGTTCTTGCAGATGTACTGGGACTTGAAAGGTCGGATGTCCCTGCTGATAGGGGTGAGGATTTCGATTATGACAGGTGCAGGGTTGAACTTCCAATGCGTCCGCCTGTCATGTGCCCGGGATGCTCCCACAGGGCAACTTTCCATGTCATGAAAAAGGTCTATGGGAAAAATGCAATATTCCCCAGTGATATCGGTTGCTATACCCTTGGCATCCAGAGTGGCACTGTGGATACGACACTCTGTATGGGTGGAAGCATAACCGTTGCAAGCGGAATGTACCAGGCCGGGGAGAAAAAGCCCATATGCTGCTCAATAGGTGATTCCACATTCTTCCACACGGGTATGAACGGTCTTCTTAATGCTATCTATAATAAGGCGGATATTACAGTAACTATAGTAGATAACCGCACAACAGCGATGACAGGCCACCAGCCAAATCCGGGTATGGGTAAACTTGCAACTGGTGAGCAGACCACCGAGGTCTGTCTGGAAACACTCTGTAAGAGTATGGGAGCCGGTTTTGTGGAAACCGTTGATCCCTACGATCTCAATAAGGCCGAGGAGGTCTTCAGGAGAGCGAAGGATTACAAGGGGACTTCTGTTGTTATCACGGAACAGCTCTGTGTTATCGATGCAAAGCGATCCGGTATTCGCAGAAAACCGTTTACCATTGACGCCGACAAATGTGTGGGATGTAAGAAATGTGTATATCTTGGTTGTCCTGCAATTGAATTTGACGTGGAGGCCAAAAAGGCTTCTATTAATATGATGTGTACCGGCTGTGGGGTATGTGACCGCCTGTGCATGTTCGAGGCTATCTCGGAGGTGAAGAAATGAGTGCAGAAGGAATATCCACATTCGATCTAATTATCGCGGGTGTGGGTGGACAGGGTACTATCCTTGCATCTGATATCATAGGCAAGGCTGCTGTAAAGGAAGATATGTCCGTGAGAGCTGCAGAGACTCATGGTATGGCCCAGCGTGGTGGTTCGGTTGTGAACCATGTCAGGCTTGGATGTGAGCTTGGTTCAATGATACCTCTGAAAGGTGCCGATGTGTTGCTTGCACTAGAGCCAAGTGAGGCACTGAGGTATATGGAATACCTTGCAGAGGACGGAGTGATACTGGTCAATACAGAACCTATACTCCCGGTCACTGTGACTTCAGGACTCTGTACTTATCCGGATATCGATGAGATTCTTTCCGTGATGAAAGAAGAAAGGGAAGTTAAGGCCTTCAATGCTACGGATCTTGCAAAGGAGGCGGGACATCCACAGTCCATGAACGTTGTCATGGTGGGTGCGGTATCAAACTACCTGCCTGTATCTGTTGATACCCTGCTCGAATGTGTTAAGGAACTTGTTCCTCCGAAAACAGTTGACATCAATGTAAGGGCTTTTGAGATGGGAAGGTCAGTAACACAGGGATGATTACAGTTCATCCCTGATCTTAAATTATTTTTAGTTCATTTGCTGATAATTCTTTCAGCTGGATTTGCTTTTTCTTTATTTGAGTCGGAACCTTGACTTTCATTCATCTGTTTGCTTCTGATATGCTCCTCGATATATCCCTGCATATCTTCATTTTTGAGAGCAAAATCTATGATAGCCTTTACGTATTCAACTTTGTCTCCTGTGTCGTATCTCTGGCCCCTGAACCTGTATGCGTATATCATCTGTTCTTCGTTTAAAAGACGTATGGCATCCGTGAGCTGTATCTCATTACCCACACCACTTGCCGTTTCTTTTATGCAGTCAAGTATCTCTGGAGTGAATACGTATCTTCCTATTGCTCCTATATTGGATGGAGCATCTTCTGCTTTTGGCTTTTCAACAATATTATCCAGCGTGTATAATGAGTCATCTATGGGCTTACCTTTAATGATGCCGTAGCTGCTGATCTTTTCCTGTGGTACCTCTTCCACAGCTATGGTGGATCTGCCGTATTTTACAAAATTATCGATCAACTGTTTGGTACAGGGTTCTTGATTCACAATTATGTCGTCACCAAGCAGTACGGCAAAGGGCTCGTCATTGATGTGTTTTTTTGCCGTGTAGATCGCATCCCCGAGTCCGCGGGGCTCTTTCTGTCTGATATAGTGTATATCAACCAGTGATGAGATATCCTGCACTATCTTTAAAAGGTTCTCCTTTTTCTTTTCCCTTAGATGATTCTCAAGTTCCGGTGAGTCATCGAAATAATCCTCAATGGATCTCTTGCTCCTGCCGGTAATGAAGACGATGTCATCTATTCCTGATGCGATGGCTTCCTCCACGACATAGTGGATAACTGGTTTGTCGATTATCGGAAGCATTTCCTTTGGCATGGATTTTGTAACAGGGAGGAACCTTGTTCCAAGACCTGCGACAGGGATTACGGCTTTTTTGACTTCCACTTTCTAACTCCTTGTTTTAGAATTCAGGTACTTATACAAGTACATTAATACTTATATGATTTTTCAATTCACTTCCATATTTTTCTGACGTTGCAATTTATCCGTGGAACTTTTATTATCGTGCAAAGAGTTTAAATAGTAAATATACGTTTAATGGCGCAACGTTAGATCAGGTGAAAATGATCTGACCAGATTAAACTTACAGTGCGAAAAAGTCGGATTTAACATGAAGTATAGGGCCTCTTCAGGAATGCCCGCAGTGTACAATAAAGTGCACCACAATGCAGAGATGTTTAAATCTTTTCGAGATGACGCCGGAGTTTGCCCCAATAAGGGTATGCCAGGATCCACCAGAGATAGTGGAAACGGCAGGTCGCTACGCTGAATGCGTGTACGCTAGTATACGTGGAGTTCACGTAGTGTATTAACGCTTGATTCAGGTCGATTCTGGTTGACTTGATGACTTTTTTGCATCTTGGCCATACTTTGTGTGGTCTCACTTAAGAAGAAAATGTGTAATCAGGAGAATAAGAATGGCAAAAGGACATAGACCAAGACGAGGTTCACTCGCTTTCAGTCCGCGCAAAAGAGCACAAAGCCACATCCCAAGATTCAACTCATGGCCAGAGTCCGCAGGAGAACCAAAGCTCCAGGACTTTGCCGGGTATAAGGTGGGCATGACCCACGTGATATTGGTTGATGATGTGAAGAACAGTCTGACTGAAGGCATGGAGATCTCAGTACCTGTCACAGTTGTGGAAACACCTGCTATTCGTGTTGCTGCTATCCGTGCTTATAATAACACTCACTATGGTGAGAAGGCTGTTGCTGATGCGTGGAGTTCCGAGCTTGACGAAAGTCTTGGAAAGACCATCAAGTTACCAAAGGAGTCCAATACCGAGGAAGCTCTGGATAAGATCGCTAAGATGATCGAAGAAGGTAGTGTTTCTGACATCAAGGTCGTAACCTACACTTTACCAAAGAAGCTCACAGGTATTCCCAAGAAGAATGCGGACATCATGGAAACCGCAGTCAACGGCTCAAGTGTTCAGGAAAAGTTCGACTACGCAAAGTCCTTACTTGGATCCGAGGTGAAGATCAGCGACGTATTCAACAATGGCGAATTTGTTGACGTGGCAGCCATCACTACCGGAAAAGGAACACAGGGCCCTGTAAAGAGATGGGGTATCAATCTTGCGAAGAACAAGCACTCCAGGCAGGGAAGTCTCAGGCAGGTAGGAACCCTTGGTCCTTTCCACCCGGCACGTGTCAGCTGGAGAGTTCCGCAGATGGGTCAGATGGGATACCACCAGAGAACAGAATACAACAAGCGTATTATGAAGGTCTCCACAGATGGCGAGGAGATCAACCCTGAAGGTGGTTTCCTGAACTACGGTCTTGTAAGAGGGGACTATGTACTGCTCAAAGGAAGCATCCCGGGACCCTCCAAGAGGCTTGTAAGACTCAGAGAACCAATGAGGTCAAAGGCGACTGCAATGGGTGAACCACAGCTCCTTCATGTGAGCACACAATCCAAACAGGGGTGAAGTGAATGGCCACAGCAAACATTATTGATTTATCCGGTAACAGCAAGGGCGATGTGCAGCTTCCTGCAGTATTCGATGAGGCATACAGGCCTGATCTTATCAAAAGAGCTGTACTTACGGCACAGGCAAACAGGCTGCAGCCCTATGGTACCAAATTGTATGCAGGTATGGAAACCTCAGCAGAGTCATGGGGATCAGGCAGAGGTGTTGCACAGATCCCGAGGCTCTCAAACGGTAGCCGTGCAGCAAGAGTTCCTCAGGCTGTCGGCGGTAGGAGAGCACACCCTCCGAAGACTGAAACCGACAGAACAGAGAAAGTAAACAGAAAAGAAAGGCGTATGGCAATCCGTTCAGCCATAGCAAGTACAGCTAACGCAGAAGTGGTAATGGGACGCGGACACAAATTCGATGCTCAGCTTCCACTGGTGGCAGAAAATGCCCTAGAAGACCTTGAAAAGACAAAGGACGTTGTCAGTTTCCTGCAGGCAGCAGGTGTCTATGACGATGTACTTCGCGCAAAGGACGGTAGGAACGTAAGGGCCGGAAGAGGAAAGCTCCGTGGAAGAAGATTCAAGAACAGAAAGAGCGTCCTCATTGTAGCGGCACGCGATTCCGCTCTTTTCAGATCTGCAAGGAACCTTGCAGGTGTGGATGTAATATCAGTGGATTCCCTTAATACCGAGATCCTTGCACCGGGAACACACGCCGGCAGGTTGACAGTATGGACAGAATCTGCAATAGCTGCCCTGGAGGGAATGTTCGAATGAGCGCAATCAAATACCCATTCATCACTGAAAAAGCAATGATGCTTCTGGAAGACAACAAACTCCAGTTTGTTGTCGATTCCCGCGCAAACAAGAATCAGATCAAGGCCGAGGTCATGAAACTTTATGGTTTCCCGGTTGCCTCGGTATGTACTATGAGCACAATGAAAGGTCTCAAGAAGGCCATAGTGACTTTCGAAGGCACAGAGGCTGCCCACGAAATAGCTACAAGGATAGGTCTGATGTGAGGTGAATTCGTATGGCAAGAAGAATCATATCACAGAACAGAGGTCGTGGAACCCCTACTTACAGAGCACCATCACACAGGTATAAGGCTTCAATGAAGCACCCTCGTGTTGACTCGAATGACACTGTTTACGGTACAGTGCTTGAGGTCACACACGATCCGGCACGCTCTGCACCGGTAGTAAAGGTATCTTTTGATAACGGCGAGGAACGTCTTATCCTTGCACCGGAAGGCGTTGCTGTGGGTGACGAGATCGCCTGCGGAATCTCCGCAGAAGTAAAACCAGGAAACATCCTGCCACTGGCAGAGATCCCGGAAGGTGTCCCTGTCTGTAACATTGAGGGTAAACCCAATGACGGAGGAAGGTTTGCACGTTCTTCAGGTGTATATGCAACAGTAATTTCCCATGAACGTGGTAAGACAGTCCTTGAGATGCCTTCAGGTGAGATGAAATGGTTCAACCCGAGATGTCGTGCAACAATTGGTATTATTGCAGGTGGCGGAAGGGTTGACAGACCGTTCCTCAAGGCAGGGAAGAAGTATCACAAGTTGAAGACAAGAGCTGCAAAGTATCCCCGTGTAAGAGGTGTCGCCATGAATGTAATCGATCACCCGTTCGGTGGAGGTAACAGGCAGCATCCCGGAAGACCTACCACGGTCAGCAGGAATGCACCTCCGGGACGTAAAGTAGGCCAGATCGCAGCACGCAGGACAGGAAAGCGTTAAACCGGAGGCTTAAATCATGGCAAGAAAATCATCATCCAAATTACCAAAACGAAAAGGTGAATATACATACCGTGGCAAGACGGTTGAACAGCTCAAATCCTTGAGCGTCGAGGAGTTTGCTGAACTTTTGCCATCCCGTGAACGCCGAACTATCAAAAAAGGCTTCACAGAAGGCAGAAAACAGGTAATCCAGAATCTCCAGGACAAAGATAAGGTACGTACCCACTACAGGGATCTGATAATTTTCCCTGACATGGTGGGGAAGCATATCGAAATATACAACGGCAAAACATTTGTGGAAGTAGAGATACAGCCGGAAATGATCGGACACAGGTTCGGGGAATTCGCAGCAACTCGCTCCAAGGTTAACCACGGAAGTGCAGGTGTCGGAGCAACCCGTTCAAGCAAGTTCGTTCCGTTGAAGTAAGGTGATAATGTATGGCAAGAATCGGATATACAATGGAGTTTGACCCGAAGACATCTGCTAAGGCGATGGGTTCGGAGCTTCACATATCACCTAAGAAATCCCGCGAGGTCGGAACCGCGATCAAAGGTATGCGTATCGAAGTCGCCCAGAGGTACCTCGAAGATGTTATAGGAATGAAGCAGGCAGTTCCTTTCAAGAGACACCATGAAGGGTCAGGACACAGAAAAGGTCCCATGGCAACAGGCAGATATCCTGTCAAAGTTGCACAGGCCTATCTGAAGATCCTGGAGAACGTAAGGAGCAATGCTGAATATAAGGGGCTTGAACCTGACCAGATGTACATAGCTCATGTTGCTACAAAGCGCGGTCGTGTCATCCACGGAATGAGGCCAAGGGCACGTGGACGTGGTAGTCCCAAGAACACGGAAACTGTAAACATCGAGATTATTTTGAACGAGGTGCGCTAATGGCAATAGAAAAGAAATTCGTTCAGGAAGGATACGTAAAGGCCTCCATGGATGAATTTTTCTCAAAACAGCTCAGCAGGGCAGGCTACGGTGGAATGGATATCAACCGTACTCCCATGGGTACACAGATCACAATATACTCCGAGAAACCCGGTATGGTAATCGGTAAGGCAGGTAAGGTCATTCGTAAACTTACCAGGGACATCGACAGACTTTATGATGTCGACAACCCGCAGATCGATGCACAGGAAGTCAGAAAGCCCGAACTCAATGCACAGATGATGGCATCACGCCTTGCATCCTCCATCGAGAGAGGATGGTACTTCAGGAAGGCAGGCCACAACACCATGAGGGCTATCATGAACTCAGGTGCACTTGGCTGTGAGATCGTCATTTCCGGAAAACTGACCGGTGCAAGGTCCAGGGTTGAGAAACTCGTAAACGGATACATCAAGCACGCAGGAAAACCTGTGGATGATATCGTGGACGAGGGCTTTGCAACCGCTGTAAGGAAACTCGGAACCCTTGGATGTAAAGTAAGGATCATCCCACCTGGTGCTGTACTTCCTGACTCCTTCCATCTGAAGGACATCGTCGAAGAGGTGCCGGTGCCTGAAGAATCAGCTGCTACCGAGGAAGAAAGTAGTGACATCGAGAAGCTTGTGGAGACAGAAGCCGAAGGCGAGGTTGCTGACGAAGAGGAAGCAGAGGAAGTTGTTGAGGAATCAGCTACAGAAGAAGCTGAAGAGCCGGCAGCAGAAGAGGAAGCTTCAGAGGAGACTTCTGAGGAAACGGTCGAGGAGGCCACCGAAGAAGCACCTGAGAATGCTCCTGAGGAACCAGAACCCATGGAAGGTCTCGTTGATGAACAGCGCAGACTTATGGATGACGTCTGGCAGCACAAGCATGAAGGCTACGATTACTGGCATCCTATCGCACGTGTTCACAAGGAGGATAAGTAATGGCAATTCTTCGCTTGAACGAGATCAGGGACATGTCCCCTGAAGAAAGGATGGATGAACTTGACAAGATGAAGGACGAACTCACACGTGAGCGTGCACTTTCATCTGCAGGAGGAGCTCCTGATAACCCCGGAAGGATCGGGGAGCTCAGGCGTACAATTGCCAGGATCAAGACCATCCAGAGAGAAATGAAGGAGATCTGAAGTGGAAATCACTCCTTCAAAACTTATATTCCACGAATTAATCGGGCTGGTAGTTAAAATTGAAGACGCTACTAATCCCACACTGAGCAATATACGCGGCAAAGTGGTTGATGAAACAAGGAACATGATCATTGTTCAAACAGAGGAAGGTCAGAAGAAGATGGTTCCAAAAACAGGCACGACCTTTGTGTTTCAGATACCCGCCCGCATATCGGGCAAACATGCCAGAAGGCATGTCAAAATAGAAGGGAACCTACTGCTCTCACAACCCGAGAACAGAACCAAGAACATTAGGAAAATACGCATGAGGTAATAATCATGGCAAGAGATATTGGATTGGATGTCCCGGCTCCGGAAAAGGAGTGTAATGACGTTAATTGTCCATTCCATGGAGTACTGCCTGTTCGCGGACAGGTCCTTGTAGGGACCGTTGTAAGCGATGATATGGACAGGACCGTGGTCATCCAGCGCAAGCATGAGATGCTTATCAAGAAATATCAGAGATATGAGAAAAGGCAATCTAAGATCCATGCACACAATCCTTCCTGCATAGATGCAAAGGAAGGGGATGTTGTGACGATCGCAGAATGCAGACCACTGAGCAAGACCAAATCATATGTAGTGATTAAGGTGGAGGCTCAGGCATGAAAGGTGTCAGATCTAACATCCCGCGTTCTTTGAACGCAGGATCACAGATCGACTGCGTGGACAACACAGGTGCCCGTGTAGTCGAGATCGTATCTGTCAAGGGATACCGCGGTGTCAAGAACAGACACCCAAGAGGCGGTATCGGTGACATGTGCGTTGTATCTGTGAAGAAAGGAACTCCTGAAATGCGTAAGCAGATCCTTCTGGCAGTTATAGTCCGCCAGAAGCAGGAATTCCGCCGCCCGGATGGTCTGAGGGTCGCCTTTGAGGATAATGCTGTTGTCATAGTTGACAAGGACGGTGTCCCTAAAGGAACTGACTTCAAGGGACCGGTAGCAAGGGAAGTAGCTGAAAGGTATCCAAAGATCGGTACCACGGCATCTATGGTTGCATGAGGTGTGAAAAATGGTATCAAATCAGCCAAGAAAGCAGAGAAAAGCAAGATACAATGCTCCTCTTCATGTAAAACAGAAGTACATGGGTGCTCCCCTTTCAAAGGAACTGCGTGAGAAGTACGGTTGCAGGTCTGCAAGAGTAATTGTAGGCGATACCGTGAAGGTCATGCGTGGAGACCACGCAGGCAGCACAGGAAAAGTCGAAGGTATCTCTCTCAAGCACGGTACCATCGTAATTGAAGGGGTCAGCGTGTCCAAGGCAGACGGAACAGAAGTTGCAAGACCTGTGTATCCTTCCAATGTGGTTATCACAACCCTTGACATGAAGGATGAGCGCAGAGAATCAATAATCAGCAGGAAGTGATTCTGTGGCCAAACATCAAAAGAGAATATCTGTACCAAACAGCTGGCAGATATCAAAGAAATCTAATAAGTGGATCACTACTACAAGACCTGGTCCACATCACAAAGAACAGAGTATACCTCTCGGTATAGTACTGAGGGACATGCTGGGTATAGTTGACAATCGTGCAGAGGCAAAGCGTGTTCTCTCAGAGGGTAAGATACTTGTCGACGGTATAGTCAAAAAGGATCTCAGATTCCCGATCGGCTTACTTGACGTAATATCAATTCCCGATGAAGATGTGTCTTACCGTGTACTGCTTGATCGCAAGGGAAGACTCGAGCTTCATAAGCTTGAGGATGCCGATGTGAACAAACTGTGCAGGATCAACGGTAAGACTGTAATCAAGGGCGGAGCCATACAGCTCAACCTCAGTGACGGATCAAACGTTCTGGGATCCAACGATTACAGTACAAAGGATTCGATCATCCTTTCATTGCCTGACAAGGAAGTACTCAAACACATCAAGTACGAAGTAGGCAATATTGCAATGATCGTCGGTGGAAGACATACCGGTGAGATCGGCACAATAAAGGAGATCAATACAGTCCGCAGTTCAAGGAACAACACAGTTTCCATATCCGGTGACTATGACTTCGAGACGATCGAAGACTATGTTGTTGTCATCGGTGAGGACGAACCAGAGATAAAACTGGGTGGTGAGGCAGTTGAGTAATGTAATGAGGACTCCTGTTGTTGATAAAGTCGTAGTCCACATGGGTGTGGGCGAAAGCGGTCAGCACCTTGTTGACGCCGAAGGTATACTCGGCGAAGTCACAGGACAGAAGGTCATCAGGACATACGCCAAGAGGACCCTGCCTTCTTTCAGTATAAAGAAGAACGAACCTATCGGATGCAAGGTAACCCTCAGAGGAGAGCGTGCCGAGAAGTTCCTGACCACCGCACTGGACATTGTAGAGAAACAGATTCGTGCATCACAGTTTGACAAGAACGGCAATGTCACCTTCGGTATTGAGGAACACACTGACTTCCCGGGAATGAGGTACGATCCAAACATCGGTATCTTTGGAATGGATGTCAATGTGGTCGTCAACCGTCCCGGATACAGGATCAGTAAGAGAAGGATAACAAAGGCCAGAATCCCCGCATCACACAGGATAACAAAGGATGATACAATTTCCTTCTTTAAAGACAAATATTCAGTGGAGGTTATCTAATGGTTCGAACCACAAAGAACTTCGGCAGGGGCGCACACGAATGCAAGAGATGCGGCAGAAAACAGGGACTTGTAAGGAAATATGATATTTACCTGTGCAGGCACTGTTTCCGTGAGATTGCCCACGATATGGGATTCGAGAAATATACGTGAGGTGAGATAAATGGTATTATTAGATCCACTTGCTGATGCATTATCCACTATAAAGAACGCTGAGGCTATAGGAAAGAGTTCCTGTAAAATTCAGCCCGCTTCAAAACTCATCGGAACTGTCCTCAAGGTTATGCAGTCCCGCGGATATATCGGTGAGTTCGAGTTTATAGAAGATGGCAAGGCAGGTATTTATGAGGTAGAGCTTGTTGGTAGGATCAACAAATGTGGTGCTATCAAGCCACGTTATTCAGTAGGTGCTGCAGATTTCGAAAGATGGGAAAAGCAGTTTCTCCCTGCAAGGAACTTCGGTACGATTATACTGACTACATCCATGGGTGTACTGTCACAGTACGAAGCTCGTGAGAATAACGTAGGCGGACAGTTACTTGCTTATGTTTACTGATGGAGAAGGGATATCATGGCAAAAGAAATCAAAAAAGAGATCCCAATTCCCGAGGATGTCACAGTTACGTTCTCAGGGAAGATCCTCTCAGTGTCCGGACCAAAAGGCAAGAATGAAAGAATGTTCTGGTACCCAGGCATTAATATTGAGATTGCGGACTCTGAGATAATCATCGATACTCCATTTAGCAAGAAGACCCAGAAAGCAATGGTCGGAACCTTTGCTTCCCATGTCAGAAATATGCTACATGGGGTAACTGAAGGCTTTGAATATCGTATGAAAGTTGTTTACTCTCACTTCCCGATGCAGGTAAAAGCAGAGGGTAATAAGCTTACAATAGGCAACTTCCTCGGTGAAAAGAAGTCCAGATCAGCAAAGATACTTGGTGACACTGCCGTTAAGGTAAGTGGTGATGAAGTGATCATCACAGGTGTCAACAAGGAAGATGTTGGCCAGACAGCTGCTAACATCGAGCAGGCAACAAAGATCAAGAGGTTTGACCCGCGTATATTCCAGGATGGAATATACATAGTGGAGAAGACAGCGTAGGTGATTTGAATGGAAGGAAAAATCAAACGCCTTTTTAAGGCAAGAAAAGTCCAGAAGGGCAAAAAGCCCAATTTCAAAAGGACAGATTCCCACAAGTACAAGCGTCTGGATTCAAACTGGAGACGCCCAAGGGGTCTACGCGGTAAGCAGCGCAGACACTACAAGGCAAAGGGCGCTATTGCACAGGTAGGCTACGGTAGTCCTAAGGTTGTAAAGGGTTTCCACCCTTCAGGATACTCCGAGGTGCTTGTGAACACGGTCAGTGATCTTGACAATGTCGATGCCTCCACTGAGGCAATAAGGATTGCTGGAAAGGTCGGTGCAAGGAAGAAATCAATCATCCAGGCAAAGGCTTCAGAGCTTGGTATTAAAGTCCTGAACCCACTGAGGAGTGAGTGAGATGACCGATCTTACAAATCAGAAAAGGATAGCTGCTCAGGTCCTTGGCTGTGGTGTTAACAGAGTATGGCTCAACCCGGAGGCTGCAGCCGATATTGCAGTCGCCATCACAAGAGCTGACATACGTGAGCAGATCGAGCTCGGCAACATCAAGGCAGTACCTGTAAAAGGTGTCAGCCGCGGACGTGCAAGAGTAAGGGATGCCAAGCGTAAGTACGGGCACCGCAAAGGATATGGTAAGAGGAAAGGTAAACAGGGTGCACGTAACCCAAGCAAAGAGCAGTGGATGAAGAAGATCCGTGCTCTGAGAAGAAGACTTAAAGAGCTGCGTGCAGACGGTTCACTTGACAAGTCCACCTATTGCAGGGTCTACCGCAAGGCAAAGGGTGGCGAATACCGCAGTGTAGCTCACTTGGAAGCACACCTGGAGTCCGAGAAACTCATTAAACGTGGTGAGGAATAATAATGAATTATTTGTATCATAACTTCAGGGGGATCTGATTATGGCAACAGGACCCCGATATAAAGTCGCTTTCAGGAGACGAAGAGAAGGTCGCACGGACTATCACCAGAGACTCAGACTGCTTCTCTCAAAAGAGGACCGTGTGGTCGTGCGCAGGAGCTCAAAGCATATGCAGGTCCAGCTCATCGCTCCGGAGCAGAAAGGGGACGTAACCCTTTCATCCACATTTTCAACCGAGCTCAAGAAGTACGGGTATGACGCATCCACCGGTAACACAACGGCTGCGTACTTGACCGGTCTTCTGTTCGGTTACAAGGCACAGAGCAAGGGATTCGAATATGGTGTACTTGACCTGGGACTCCAGGCAGCATCTCCCGGATCACGTGTATATGCGACCCTGAAAGGTATTGTTGATTCAGGATTTGAGATCCCTCACAATCCGTCAATTCTGCCTTCAGACGAGCGTATAAGAGGAGAACATGTAGCAGAGTATATGGAAGGATCGAATCTGCCGGAACTGTTCGATGCAGTTAAGGATAAAATCTCTGCTGACTTCAATTAGGTGATTATATGGCATACAACTATGAAGAAGAATGGGTTCCGCAGACAAGGCTCGGAAAACTCGTTCATGAAGGGCAGATCACTTCCATGGACGAGGCAATCGATTCCGGTCTTCCGGTAAGAGAATCCAAAGTTATCGATATTCTGTTACCTGATCTTGAAGATGAGGTGCTCGATATCAACATGGTCCAGAGGATGACTGACTCCGGACGCCGTGTCAAGTTCAGAGCAACTGTTATCGTAGGAAACGGTGACGGTTTTGTAGGTCTTGGCCAGGCAAAGGACGTACAGGTCGGCCCTGCGATCAGAAAGGCAATTGATAATGCCAAGATCAATATCTTAAAGGTAAAACGTGGATGCGGCTCATGGGAATGTGCATGTGGTCGTGAACACACCGTACCATCCGAGGTTAGAGGTAAGGCAGGAAGTGTCATCGTAGAGCTCAAACCTGCTCCACGTGGACTTGGCCTTGCTGCAGGAGACACTGCAAGAAAAGTACTCGAGAAAGCAGGCATCAAGGATGTATGGACAAGGACCGAAGGTACCACAAGGACAACACTGAACTTCGCAAAGGCGACTTTCAATGCACTGCACAACACCGGTACTGTAAGGCAGCCTATCCGTCTTGAAGAGGAGGCTTGAAAATGTACGCTCTTGTAAGAGTACGTGGTGACGTCAATGTCAGGCAGTCCATTCAGGACACCCTTAAAATGCTACGTCTAAACAGGATAAACCACTGTGTCCTTCTCAGCGACAACCCTCACAACAAGGGTATGATCCAGAAGGTCAAGGACTTTGTAGCATACGGTCCCATCGATGTGGAAACACTCACTGAGATGCTCAAGAACCGTGGAATGCTCCAGGGTGGCGTAAAGCTTACAGATGAGTATATTGCTGAGAACACGGATTTTGCATCCATTGAGGAATTTGCTCAGGCACTTATCGATGGCAATGCAACGATCAAGGATGTTCCGGATCTTAAACCGGTTTTCAGGCTCCATCCTCCAAGGAAGGGCCACGCCGGCATAAAAAGATCCGCACAGCAGGGTGGTGTTCTTGGTAACAACGGCGAGGACATTAATCTCCTGTTAAAGAAGATGAGGTGATCTGCATGTCAAAAAGTAACACTAAGAAATTCAGAGGATCACGCACCTGCGGTGGTGGTACCACAAAGAACAGACGTGGTGCCGGAAACCGTGGTGGAAGAGGCAGATCCGGTGAGAACAAACACCACGCAACCCGTGCATTGCAGCTCGGTTACAGGCGTGGTCACCAGAAAGGTTTCAGCCGCCCGCTCAAGTCCATCCGGGACACTTCCATTGTAAATGTGGGAGAACTGGATGAGCTCGCAGATCAGCTTGTTGAAGACGGTTTTGCGGAACTCGACGGAGAGGTCTATTCAATAGATCTCAACGGCCTTGGTATTGAGAAAGTCCTCGGTGCCGGCAGGGTTTCAAAGAAACTGACTGTGACAGCCTGTGAGTTCTCAGCTACCGCAAGGAGTAAAATAGAGAACGCAGGCGGGTCCTGTACAGAACCTGAAGAGTAATGCCGTATAGGCATTACATATTTATTTATGCATTTTATTCTTTTATATTAAATATATAGAGTATATTTATAAATGGTTAAGGCTATTTCAGGGTTGTTTTACCCCAAAAAATATGGATTTCCCAGTCAGGGTGGAATTAATGAGTCTTAAGGAAAGTTTAAAACCAATTTTTAACAGATTGCCTGCGGTCGCAAGTCCCGAAGGGCACGTGCACTTCAAAAACAAGCTGATGTGGACGCTTGGTATACTTGTGCTCTATTTCGCGCTTGCCAATGTACCGCTTTTTGGATTGTCCCCGGATTCGATCGACCTGTTCGAATCCTATCGAGCATTCTTCGCAGGAGCATCCGGATCATTGATGCTTCTTGGTATAGGTCCTATAGTCACTGCTTCAATCGTACTGCAGTTGCTGGTCGGTGCTGATGTAATTAAACTCGATATGTCTAACCCGGACGACCAGGCATTCTTCCAGGGTGCCCAGAAGGCACTGGTTTTTGTTATGATCGTCCTTGAGTCTCTGCCGCAGATAGCCGGTGGTTATATCCAGCCTGACGCGACACTTGCAACAACGCTTGGTGTTGATACCGGTGTAATTACAGCCGTTCTGTTAATTCAGATATTCCTTGGAGGCGTACTTATCCTCTTTATGGATGAAGTGGTTTCCAAATGGGGAATCGGCTCAGGTGTAGGTCTGTTCATCGTTGCCGGTGTATCCCAGCAGATTGTAACAGGACTGTTCAACTGGACGGCGGATACCTCCGGTTTACCAACGGGTTTCTTCCCCAAATGGATATACATAATACAGAATGTAGGAGCTGACTACCTGTTCACAGGTGACGGCCTGATGTTCATGCTGATCAACGGAGGTATACTTGCTCTCTTGAGTACGGTGATCATCTTCCTGCTGGTAGTATATGTGGAAAGTACTCGTATTGAAATACCTCTGGCACACAGTGCCGTAAGAGGTGCAAGAGGTAAGTTCCCTGTAAAGCTTATCTATGCTTCAGTCCTTCCGATGATCCTGGTCAGGGCGCTGCAGGCCAATATACAGCTTATCGGGATCGTGCTCAGTGGAAGGGGGATAACCTTCCTCGGAGAATACGTGGGCTCGACCCCTGTCAGTGGTCTGATGTACTACCTTGCTCCGATCCACAGTCCGTATGACTGGATACCGTCACTTGTCAGAGAATCGTTCTCAAGTTACGGTGTAGCTGCCCCGGCAACATGGCAGATTGCTCTTCATGTGCTGACAGATGCAGTATTCCTCATAGCTGGTGGTATTGTATTCGCTCTGTTCTGGATAGAAACAACCGGAATGGGTGCAAAGCCCACTGCAAGGAAGATATTCAATTCCGGCATGCAGATTCCGGGTTTCAGAAGGAATATAGGCAGTATCGAGAAGGTAATGATGCGATACATCCCGAAGGTAACCGTAATCGGTGGTGCTTTCATAGGTTTGCTCACACTGGTCGCCAGTCTGCTTGGTACACTTGGAGGCGCAGGAGGTACAGGTCTTCTGCTGACTGTCAGTATCGTGTACCGTCTCTATGAGGATATAGCATCCGAGCAGATGATGGAGATGCACCCGATGGTAAGGTCCTTCTTCGGACAGGAATAAATCTGAATCAGGTGATGATTGATTATGAATATAGTATTATTCGGTCCTCCGGGTGCGGGAAAAGGCACCCAGGCCAAGGAATTGTCACAGAAATATGACATTCCTCATATTTCTACAGGTGATATCCTCAGGGCAAACGTCCGTGAGGGCACCGAGCTTGGTCTCAAGGCTAAGGAATATATGGACAAGGGAGAACTTGTTCCTGACCAGGTGCTGATCGGTCTTATCAAGGACAGGCTGGAAGAGCCTGACTGTGAGAACGGTTATCTCCTGGATGGTTATCCTCGAACGATACCACAGGCTGACGCCCTTGAGGATATTCTTGGAGAGATCTCAAAGCCACTGGAAGTTGTGATCAATATCGACGTATCCGATGAGGAAGTCGTAAAGAGGATCAGCGGACGCCGGACATGTTCCTGTGGTGAGAGCTATCATGTCATGTTCAACCCTCCGGAGAAGGAAGGGGTCTGCAATGCATGCGGTGCACAGCTCTACCAGCGTGACGATGACAGCGAGGATGTTGTCAGGCAGAGGCTTGCAGTATACAACGAAAAGACCAAACCTCTTATCAACTATTATGAGGAGAAAGGACTCCTTGTGAATGTAGACGGAAACGGCTCAGTTGATGAAGTGTTTGAGACCATTTCCGAAATAATGGATCGCTACAAGTAAAATTTCAAATAAGGTGATGCTTTGGCAAATGCCGAATTTAAGAATAAGCTGGAGCAGGTATTACTTGCTCTGGGTATCTCATTGATGCTGGGTATAGTTATACTTGGGCAGGATTTCAGGAATTCTCTGGGGCAGTCCGTTGGCTTTATCATGGACCCTCTTGTGACCCTGTTGGGTGCCAGTAATTTCCACATTGTCCTGTTCATAATGGCATCGATAACCGCTCTTTACGCATCACTGATCCAGAAATATACCATGGACTGGGAACTGATGCGCTCTACCCAGGAAAAGATGCGTGTGTTCCAGAAGCAGTTCAGGGAAGCCCAGCTTTCCAATAACACTTCATTGATGAAGAAGATGGAAGCTGAGCGGAGTGAAATGATGTCCCAGCAGATGGAGATGTCAAAACAGCAGTTCAAACCCATGGCATATATCAGTATAATATCGCTTCCGCTTTTTATGTGGGCATATTATTATATCAGTGGCCATGAAGCTGCAACCATGGTTTTCCCCTTCTGGGGTGAACAGATACTGACCGATACCATCATCGGTCCCTTCCAGCACTGGATATTCTGGTACTTCATCGCTTCTCTGGCAGTGAGTCAGCTTATAAGAAAGGCACTGGACGTCGGTGGAGTTTAATTGCTGCTGACTATCAGTGGTCTTCCGGGCAGTGGTACTACCACTGTTTCCCGTATTCTTGCAGAGAAGCATGAGCTTGAGATGATCTCTGCGGGAGAGGTGTTTCGCTCCCTTGCAAAGGAATACGGCATGACACTGGCAGAGTTTGGTGAGCTTGCAGAGTCTGATGACTCAATAGATCTCAAGATCGATGAGCGCCAGAAGGAAATTGCCAATACAAGGGATAATGTGGTCCTTGAAGGGAGGCTTGCAGGTCATATGGCAGACAGGGCACTCAGGGTCTGGATAAAGGCTCCTGTGGAAGTGAGGGTCAGCCGTATTGCAGGGCGTGAGTCCGGTTCCTTTGAGGAGAAGCTGATGGAAACAAAAGAGCGGGAAGCATCAGAAGCCATTCGCTACAGCACAATTTATGATATTGACATAAATGACCTGTCAATATATGATCTGGTAATCGATTCTGACAGATGGGACCAGTTCAGTGTCGCAGACATAATTTCCTGTGCGATCGAAAACTTTTCTGATAACAATTAACCGGCAGGTTATCTCATGACACCTTCTGATATTTTACCATCCGAATATCCACGTGAACTAATTCAAAAAGCAGAGGCTATAACTGATCCTGAATACGGATGTCCTCCTGCAGAGCGTCCGATCAGGGATTATATCGAGATGGGAATTGTCAATCTTGATAAGCCGCACGGTCCCACCAGTCATGAGGTGACTGCCTGGGTAAAGGATATTCTGGAATTGAACAGGGCCGGACATTCGGGCTCGCTGGATCCTGGTGTGACCGGAGTACAGCCTATTATGCTTGGCAGGGCTACAAAGGCCGTTTCTGCCCTGCGTCTCTCAGGTAAGGAATATATCTGCCTGATGCGCCTGCATGAACCTGTTCCCGAGAAAAGGGTCCGTAGCATGTGCAGACAGTTCACGGGTCCTATTTTCCAGATGCCACCTGTGGTGTCTGCTGTAAAGCGTGAGGTGCGTGTAAGGATGATCTACTATCTCGAGGTGATCGAGGTAAAGGATAGATCCGTGCTGATGAGGGTTGGGTGTGAGGCAGGAACCTACCTGCGTAAACTCTGCCATGATATCGGAGCCGCACTTGGCTGCGGTGCTCACATGCAGCAGCTGCGCAGGACAAAGACAGGTCCTTTCAACGAAGACACCCTTGTTACGTTACACCAGCTCAAGGATGCCTATGTTTTCTGGAAAGAGGACAACGATGAGACCTATCTGCGCAAGTATGTCAGACCCATGGAAGAGGGTCTGAGTCATCTCCCGAAGATCATTATCCGTGACAGTGCCGTTGACGCAGTATGCAGGGGTGCGGAATTTGCGGTCCCCGGCATAGTAAGCTTTGATAGTAATATAAAAAAGGATGATACTATCTGTCTCTTTTCTTTAAAAGGTGAGGCTGTTGCCCTGTGCAAGTCCCGGATGGATGCTGAGGAAATGCTAAATCTGGAGCATGGAATTGCAGCAGTGACCGAAAGAGTAATAATGGATGCTGGCACTTATCCGCAAGGCTGGCACAGCAAGCCGCAATGATCAGCGTGCCGAGGTAGTCTAGCGGTAGGGCGCAAGCCTGGAAAGCTTGTGGGGCATCCGCCCCTCGGGAGTTCGAATCCCCCCCTCGGCGCCAATCTTTTCTATAGAATCTAAAATGCATTAAGCTAATAGTATAATTATTTTTCTAAGACCGCAGTCTTGCCAGTGTTTTAAAAAGGACAATGGCCTTTATTTAAATTCTGATATTTGAAAAAAGGACAAAAAAAGAAAAAATGGAAAGAAGAAAAAGATTAAGCTGTAGCTGCCTTTTTGGCTTTCTCAGTCTTTTCTTCTCCGTTTTCTTCCACAACTTCAGCTTCTTCTCTTGTAAGAGATGCGATCAGACATCCTCTTGCGATGGAGTAGATAGGATCTTTTGAGTCTGAGGTTGTGTACTTGTTCTTTTTTACCTTGGAGATGTTTATAGGCAGGTTTGCCTCGGATATTCTTTTCTCGAACATCTCAAGGAACCCCTTTGCACGGCTGCTGCCTCCAGCGATAGCGATCGGGAACTCTGCATCAGGTGGTGCGACCTCGAGGAGCTTTTTCTTCAGGTTTGCAATGAGGTAGGTTATCAGTGCATCGTAGTAAAGGGCAAGTGCACCCTGGACGCTTCCTATCTCATATTCTGAGTCAAGTGAAAAATCACTCTCTTTTATTGCTGTGATCCTTTCATTTGCAACACCTGTGGCACTGGATACCTGCTCATCGATCCAGTCTCCACCTCTTGCAATACTGAAAGAGACTATCGGGGTTGCAAGGTAGGCAACGGTTATGTTAGTCATACCTGCTCCCACACTTATTCCGATACCTGTGAAATTAAAGTCGCCAAGCTCTGAGAATACGACCGCCAGACCTTCATCTATCAGGTTTGTCTGGTACCCGAGTCTCTGTGCCAGAGCCTCAACGGTCTTGCTATGGTAGAGCACGTTGACATTACTGTCCACCGGGCTTGCAGGGACTGAGATATATGCGATCTCTCCGTCCTTTTCAGGCTGTCCGAGTACTCTTTCAATGATCAGCTTGATCATCGGGATTGATTCCTTCTCATCAGGACTGATAATTCCCTGTTTCATCGGTCTTCTGATGGGTTTGTTGAATACGTTGGAGAATTTAAAGGCATCTTCACCAAGTACGTTAATTATGTCTCCCTTCTGTGTGTATAATATCTTGGCACTGTTCAGCATATTCTGTGCCAGATCTCCTGCTTCCATTTCCAAAAACGCGTTTCTCTGCTGTGCAAAGGATATGGAGTCACCTTTTCCTTTTTCCGCACATATGATATTCATAGTTCCAACATCAAGTCCTTTAGCCATTTTCATCTCCTCATCGAATTAAGTTTGGTTTTAAGTTTACTGGACAAACTCTTGTCCTGTACCTCTGCGTTCTGTTTCATCGTTGCGCTTAACATTTTTGTTGTCAGATCGATGCCATAATCGTCCACTTTGACCTTTCCACTGATAGTATTCTGCAGACATTCGACTTCCCGGATGCTATCCTTTACTTCAATCCTGTCCTGTTTAGATTCTTTTAGGGTTTTTCCGGGGACAAAATCCGATTTCTCCTCTTTTATGCCCAGGTTGAATTTGGAAAAACTGGTAGCATCTGAAAAGGATCTGTTCAGGGTTTTCTCAACTTCCTTTTCGATATCCTCTATGGAGTACTGGTTAACTGAACCCGTTTCAGCCAGCTGTGTGGAACGCTCTTCTATAAGTTTTAGAACAGCGTTCGCAAAAGCATTCCCTGAAAGCAGGCAAATCCCGGCAGCATATGCAAAAGATACATAGCTGACATTTGGATATGCCCACCCTCCTGGATAGAGTGATGCAAAGAGTGTTACACCGAAGATCGAAGACAGGAATCCGAATATCATTACCCAATTACTATAGAGTCCGTAAGGTCTACGCTGACTCACCATCAGGTTAATTCCCAGTAATATGAAGGAAAGTCCAGCGCCCAGAAGGCCATAGGTGGTTATTATTTCAGAAGGATCAGATGTCCTTTTGAGATTAACCATTATAGCAAATCCAATTGCACTTATGGACAATATAAGGCCAGAAAGGAACACCATCGACCCAAAATAGTATCTGAGTTTTGATTCCATCGCGTTAATTATATCTTGCTATTAATATATAGTTTATGGCCATAAATATATATTATATAATGTAAATTTTATTTATGTTTATTTATTAATAAGTATTTATTATTTTGTGCAACTTTATCACAGCAGGTTTATGCAGGAGGCTTGAGCCTGCAATATAAATTTTAGACTTCAAATTTTTGAGATCTATATTGTTCCTTTATAACGATTATTAGTTGTTTTTCATGATTGTTAATCACAAATTATCATAATCAAGAGGCTCAGTGCCATTATTTACTTGCATAAAATTATACATACATAGTTTGAAATACTCTGCTGCATTTTGGGTCCGCAACCACCATGAAAATCAATACGATCCAATTCCTGGCAAGCTCTTCACACACGATGTCACACCTTTTCATCCCCATATTCGCCAAGTCCCTTGGTGCTTCTTTCTTAGAGGTGGGGATAATAACCGCAGCATTTGGTGCTGCTTCCTTCCTGTCGTCCTTCATATTCGGCAAAGCCGCGGATATCAATCGTCTGCGGCCCATAGTGCTTGCCGGTCTGATAATGTCGGCACTGTCTTTCTTCCTGCAGATATTTGCATACGATGCCGTCTCACTCACGCTCATCAGGGCCCTGGCCGGCTTCAGTATGAGTATATACCCTGCCGCACTGATAGTCTACATCTACTACCAGAAAGGAAGTATTGGTAAGTTCAGCTCCTATGGCTCCCTCGGATGGATGGCAGGCTTCCTGCTGGCAGCGTTCGTTGAGGATGTACAGTATCTGTTCATGCTGTCCTCGCTCTTTTACTGCGTTGCCTTTGTCACCGCCCTGGGTCTGAAGGATGTACAGAAACCTTCTGTCAATGTAAGTTATTTCTCAGTGGATACTTTCGTAAAGAACAGCCCTACTTATCTCTCTGTCTTCATCAGGCACGCAGGTGCCGGAGCGGTCTGGATAGCTCTGCCCCTGTACCTGGCAGAAATGGGCGCATCCAGTTTCTGGATAGGTATTATCTTTGCCATAAATCCCTTCATTCAGTTCCTTGTGATGCGCAGGCTGGATAATCTCAGGAACGAATGGCTCGTTAAGTGGGGTTTTATCCTGACAGGCATGGCATTTATGGTATATTTCCTGGCACCTGGTTTTGTGTTCATGGTCCCGGGGATGTTGTTCATAGCCTTTGGATGGTCCTTCCTCTTTGTAGGCGCCAACCAGTTGCTGGTTCAGCGCAACAAGGAAAAAGCCACAGCTTCCGGTATCCTCAACTCTGTAATTGCCGCAGCAAGTATTGCAGGTTCCGTGGCCGGAGGTCTGATCCTTGAATTCTCAGGTTACAAGGAAACGATGATATTTGGTGTAGTGTGTGCATTTGTCGGAATGTTCATCTTCAAATCGAAAGATGTTCCTCTGGATGTTGTTGGCAAATTGCCTTCAGGTATGCCACTAAAAGACTGATCAAAAGATTGATCTATTGTCGGAGGGCTGCCATCCAGTCCTCCGTCACAGTCATTATCCTGATTTCGGCATCTTGGAATGCAAATCCTCTCATTTAAGGTGACAAAGTATTTAAGCAATAAACATATAGTGAATCCTCGCTTGCATTACTATTTCTTGCATGAATACTCTTAAATACAAAAAATAGTATATACAGCCGAGTCACGTTCTATCATTAGAATATCATTACCCCTAATTCGGGGTGTGCCGGGTGTTTATCCCGGGGCTACGGGATGCGTTGCATCCTTAAGGAGGAAAGTAAATGGCAGACGAAGAAATTAGACATCTTGTCCGTATCATGAATACTGACCTGCAGGGTAATCAGCCGGTAATATATGCGCTGACAGGTATTCGTGGTATTGGTATAAGAACATCAAAGATCATTGTGGACAGTACCGGGATCGACTCGAACGGACTCATCGGATACCTTTCAGATGAGGACGTTGCAAAACTCGATTCAGCAATTAACAATTTTGAGGGCAACATGCCTACCTGGATGCTCAACAGGCAGAAGGACCCGCTGACCGGGGACGACAAGCACCTGTTGGGACAGGACATTATGCTTACACTTAGAGAGGATATCAACACTCTCAAGAAGATCAGGGCATACCGTGGTCTAAGGCACGAGAGAGGCCTGAAGGTCAGAGGTCAGAGAACAAAATCCACCGGCAGGCGTGGTTCAACCATCGGCGTTAGCAAGAAGAAGTAATTGAGGTGATCTTATGGGATATCCAGGTAAAAAGAGAAAGAGTTACGATACTCCAAAGCACCCCTGGCAGGCTACCAGGATGGCCGGTGAGGTTGAACTTGTCAAAAAGTACGGTCTCCGTAACAAGAAGGAGCTCTGGAAGGCACACAGTATTCTGAGAAGGTACAGGGCAGACGCCCGCAGACTTCTGGCAGAATCTGCAGAAGGAGAACTCACAGGTCACCTTAAGACAGAGTCTGACCAGATCCTTGCAAGGCTCATTCGCTATTCAATAATCCATGGCGATGCAAATATCGATGATATTCTCGGTCTGGAGACAAACTCCATTCTGGAGCGCAGGTTACAGACACAGGTCCACAGGCTCGGACTTGCACGCACTCCAAAGCAGGCAAGACAGTTCATTACCCATGGTCACATTGCCATCGACGGTAAGAGAGTAACTGTCCCTGGTATGCTGATCTCAAAGAAAGAGGAAATGCGTATCGATTACTATGGTACGTCTCCGCTTGCCAGTGAGAGTCATGCAGAAAGGCCGGCACAGGTAGCATCATCTGTAGCAGGGGTAGAGAAGGAGGAATAAAGACATGGCCACAAACGGAATCTGGGGCATTGCCCACATCAAATGTTCATTTAACAATACAATCATCACCGTGACAGATATCACAGGTGCCGAAACACTGGCAAAATCATCCGGTGGTATGGTCGTAAAGGCTGCACGTGATGAAAGCTCACCATATACTGCAATGCAGATGGCAAGTCAGCTTGCTGACGTACTCAAAGACAAGGGAATCGAGGGCGTTCACATCAAGGTGCGTGCACCTGGTGGAAACAAGCAGAGGAGTCCGGGTCCGGGAGCACAGGCTGCAATCAGGTCATTTGCCAGGGCAGGTATCAAGATCGGAAGGATACAGGATGTAACCCCTGTGCCACACGATGGAACCCGTCCAAAAGGCGGAAGAAGAGTATAATCTAAGCGGATAAGAAACTCATGACAATGGAAATAGACGTACTGGAGATATCTGAGAGGTCTGCAAAATTCGTATTGTCCAATGTAAGTGCGGCCTTTGCGAACGGTATAAGGAGAGCGGCCCTCTCCGATGTACCCACACTTGCAATTGACGATGTCAACATATACAACAATACGTCTGTCCTCTTTGACGAACAGCTTGCATTAAGGCTTGGTCTTATCCCTCTGGCTGCGAATATGGACGAACTTGTACCCATGGAGGAGTGTAGCTGCGGCGGCACAGAATGTCCTGCGTGCAAGGTCTCCCTGACTCTCAGTGCCGAAGGCCCGAAAATTGTATACTCAGGCGACCTTATTTCCTCTGATGAAACGGTGCAGCCTGCAGATTCGAATATTCCCATCATTGACCTGAGGGAAGGTCAGAAGGTAGTGCTTGAAGCAATAGCTCATGTGGGTTATGGCTACCAGCATGCCAAGTGGCAGGCAGGTGTGGCCTGTGGATATAAGAACATGCCAGTTGTCACGTTCAACAACTGTGACATGTGTGCTGCATGTATCAAGGAATGTCCGCAGAGCATCATCAAGATGGGGCCTGAAGGAGCTGAGATATCCGAAGAGGATATTTTCAAGTGTATACTCTGCAAACTCTGTGCTGAAAAGTGTGATATCGATGCGATCACAGTTTCCCAGGATGAGAATTCTTTCATTCTGACCATGGAATCGGATGGCTCTTACACTATCCAGGAGTTAATTATAAATGCAGGGAAGAACATTAAGGACAAAGCCGCCCGGATGGGGGAAATCTTAGATTCCCTGTAAGCCGGCCAGGAGATCTTTCTCCTGAACATTTATTTGACAATGCTCGTGCGGGGGTTGCCCAGCCAGGC
>DACO01000081.1:0-666 GCA_002508635.1 Methanolobus sp. UBA118
TCACTTCTTTTCTTGTATCCAGAACTTCTCCGTCAAGCAGGATACGTACTTCTTCATAGGAATCGTCCAGATAATAATCAACGATGGCAATACGCCCCGCTTTTAAGCCGTCACCAAGCGGAGATGTGACATCAATATCAATGCTCTCCGGAACATCCGTAATCCCGGATACAGTGTCCTGTTGCAGGAATACATGATCGATAAAGACAGTTGTTCCCCCGTCGGTCTCGAAAAGACCTTCCAGATAAGCAAGAAAAACTGTCTGTGGTCCGGTTTCGGAGTATACGGTGTAATAGAAATAATCGTCTTCTTCCACTTCATCCTCTTTCAGAAGCCTGTCATCAAACCTTAGTTCAAGGGTAACTTCGCCATCATCAACATCGCTTGCTTCAATGGTATAAAGACCGGAAAGTCTGCGCTCTGAGCCGGCTTTCAGGGAAAAGTCCCTGTCCATAAGCAGGTAGTCATTGAAATCTTCCACAGGATCGAGATACTGTTCGATATATATGGTGGAATAGATCTCCCCGTCTGATTCTTTTACCGAACCTTCGGAGATTATCCTCAGAATAAAGTAATCCACCTCGTTATCATCATCTTCATCCTCAATAACCGTACGGATATATTCGAGGGGTTCATCCTCTTTGGCAAAATTGTCATCCAGCTCCA
>DACO01000081.1:1004-13655 GCA_002508635.1 Methanolobus sp. UBA118
TAATTACAAAATGTATATATTTCATCGAAACCTCAAATCATAGGACCGGATAAAAATGACACCTTAATATCTTGTTTTTCAAGCATATTATTGTCTAATGGTTTTTATTTATTTCTATAAATATAGGTGAAAATAATGAAATATGTAGTACTCATCGGAGATGGCATGGCAGATGAGCCACTTGAGGAGCTGGGAAATCAGACTGTTCTCCAGAAGGCCAGTACACCAAACATGGATTATATTACCATGAACGGCCGGGCAGGACTTGCCCGAACTGTGCCCGAGGGACTGCCACCCGGAAGTGATGTTGCCAACATGTCAATCATCGGCTATGATCCGGAGAAGTACTACTCCGGAAGAGCTCCACTTGAGGCTGCAAGCATGGGAGTGGAACTCGAAAAGAATGATGTTGCATTCCGTTGCAACCTTATAACCATCAAGGATGACATCATTGCGGATCACAGCTCAGGACATATCACCAGCGAGGAATCAAAAGAACTGATCGAAAGTATCGACTCTGCCCTTGGTGATGAAAATTTCAGTTTTTATCCGGGAATCAGCTACCGCCACTTAATGATAGCAAAAAACGGCCTTGGAGCAGATACCGAGTGCACTCCGCCCCATGACGTAATTGACGAGAGCAGGCATGACCACATGCCACGGGGAAAAGACAGCGAGATCATAGCAGAATTGACAGAGAGATCTATGGGATTACTGAAAGACCATCCTGTCAACAAAAAGAGAATAGAAGAAGGTAAGAATCCCGGAAACTCCATATGGCTCTGGGGTCAGGGATATGCGCCTGCATTTACTCCTTTTGAGAAACTCTACGGACTGAACGGGGCAATAATATCAGCAGTAGACCTTGTAAAGGGAATCGGAATCTATGCAGGACTTGACGTTGTCGAGGTTCCCGGTGCCACGGGATATCTGGATACTAACTATAAGGGTAAGGCCGAGTACGCCATGGATGCCCTGAAGGATCACGATTTTGTCTTTGTTCACGTGGAAGCACCCGATGAGGCGGGGCATATGGGAGACATGCAGGCCAAGATACAGGCCATCGAGGACTTTGATGAAAAGGTCGTGGGTACTGTGCTTGAAGCCGCAAAGAAATACGAGGAGGATGTCACCATAATGGTGCTGCCGGACCACCCAACCCCCATAGCACTCAGGACACACACATCCGTACCCATCCCATTTGCCGTCTACTCCACTGTCGAAGATAAGCCGGACGATGCAAAGGCCTTTGATGAAGAATCTGTCAAAATGGGTTCATTAGGCACTGTTTATGCGGCCGATCTGGTGGGCAAGTTGATAGATCTGTCAAAGAAATATGAGTGATCCTGCCCTGACAGGTCATTATATAAGGAGCATTGCTCCTGCTAATTAATTTTTTGAATCAATCTTAAATAGTCTCAGTCATAATAGGTGCATTGTGGGTAAAATGGGAGTTCAGCCCACCACAAAATGAGGAGTGATGAATATGAGATATGGTTTAACACGCTGGAGCCCTGCCTCCAGATCGGTATGGGATCCAATGGAAGAGTTAAGCAGAATGGAGAACCGTCTTTCAGAGATGTTCGGTGAAGGCGAAAGAGGCAGCTGGATGGATTTTGAGACACTTCATCCGCTTGTGGATGTAAAAGAGGAAGATAAGGATATTGTTGTGAAGACGGATCTTCCCGGTGTCAGCAAGGAGGATGTGGATATCAATATCAAAGGTGACAGGATATGGATCACCGCCAATACCCACAGGGAAGCCGAGGAAGAAAAGGAAGGCTATTCCATGAAGGAACGCTCTTTCAAGAGGTTTGCACGTTCGTTCAGCCTGCCTGCAAATGTCACTGAAGAAGGTGCAAAGGCCAAACTGGAGGACGGAGTGCTCACTGTGACACTTCCGAAGTCACAGCTTGAGGAAAAGCAAAAAATCATGATAGAATAATCCGGTCTTGCCGATATACGTAAAAACATTTACTTTATTTTATTTTTTAAATGCTTTGAACTGAGCTGAAGGCATTTATTGTTGCGGCATCAGTAAGAGTTATCATCATACTTTGCTCAGTGGGGGTAACTATCATCATCGCCGCGCACTTGCTTATGCAGATAATGATATTAATAAGCTTCTTTTGATCTCCTTTGCCAACCTTTATTCAAAATCTTCATTCTTCTTAGAAAGTGAATCGCAGAGAGAAATGAACGTTTCAGCTATGACAATTACTATTGGCGCTATCAGGATGGTATATCCCAGCAATTGGAGAATGAAAGCAACAAATCTCCCGAGACCTGTTTGCGGAACTATATCCCCGAATCCTATAGACAGAAGTGTAGTTGAAGCCCAGAAGATACTTGGAGGAATTGTGGTAAAACCACCGGCTGCTCCTTCTACAAAATATATAAGGATACCCGATAGTACTGTCAGGAACAGTACTATTAAAAGAAATAGAAGTATTTTGCGACTGCTTCCAAGTAGAATTTTCTTTAATAAGTTGCAGACCATATGTAAAAATATAAGGATTTGATATAAATTAATATTGTATTCTTGTTCGTGACTCTAAAACATAGCACGATAAAACTATAGAATTGCCTAAATTCTGAGGATAAAATTATCTATTTCCAATACTGTTACTTCCCAGAGGAATGTCCTGTGAAGATGGAAGTTTTTACTGTTGAGAACGTACCGCTTATAAAAGAAGGGGATGAAATCGCATCCATAATCTGCGATAACACCGATGTTTGTGATAACGACATCATAGTCATCGCTTCCACTATAGTCGCCAAGTCCGAAGGCCGGGTTTTCAGGCTGGAGGACATCGAAGCTGGCGAAAAGGCAAAAGAGATTGCTTCAAGACATGATCTAGACCCAGAATTCATACAGGCGGTCCTTGACAGAAGCAATGAAGTGCTCATGGAGTTTCCAATACTGCTTGTGGAGACAAAGAACGGACATGTTTGTATTAAGGCAGGCATTGATGAATCCAATGTTGAAGGAGGATACCTTGCAGATCTTCCCGATGACCCGGATAAAAGTGCTGAGAATATAGGGAAAGCAATGGAGAGGATCACCGGTAAGAAGGTCAGCGTCATTGTGACAGACACCAACGGCAGGGCTTTCAAGATAGGCCAGACCGGAATAGCTGTCGGCCTTTACAGAGTACACCCGATCCTGAACTGGGTAGGCAAGAAAGATCTCTTCGGGAACGAACTGGAGATCACTCAGGAAGCCGTTGCCGATGAAGTCGCGGGCATGGCAAACCTCTTGATGGGAGAAGGAGATGGCGGATGCCCGGTCGTCATTGTAAGGGGTCTGGAACTGCGTTCCGAAGATAACACATCAGTAAAAGAGATGTACAGGAATGACAGGGAGGATCTGATAAAAAAGGGACTTCGCTGTCTCAGGGATTCCTGAGAAGTATGATACTAATTATTTAAATATTCAGAATGGAATATTTACTACTTCAACATCCGCATCGGCAAAGAAATCCAGCGCATCCGTATCCGGATATGGCTGTATGTAAACCACTTTTTTGATGTTGGAGTTAATTATCATCTTTGCACACAGTATGCATGGCTGATGTGTGCAGTAAAGAGTTGCAAAATCAGTACTAACACCGTGTATTGCAGCCTGTATGATGGCGTTTTGCTCTGCGTGGACCGCCCGGCATTTCTCGTGACGGGTACCGGACTCTATATTGTTCTGCTGTCTTATGCAACCTATATCCAGACAATGTTCCATATTGCGCGGTGCACCGTTATAGCCTGTGGAAAGGATCCTTTTGTCCCTCGCAATCACAGCACCTACCCTGTTCCTCAGGCATGTGGAACGTTTGGCAACAACAGTGGCGATCTCAAGAAAATATTCGTCAATGCTGGGTCTGTCGGTCATCGCTTAAGAGAGACAGTAAGTAGTATATATAAGTTGTAGTGTATGGATTGACAACTACTTTATTAACAACGGGAGATTTTGAAAATAATTATGGAGTCTTTAAAATGGAAGTCGGTTTGACTGAACGCCTGGATTCGTTTGTAAGAAATCACAGCGATCGCCAGCTTGCGACAATACCGCTTGCCATATTCCTTGTATCGATAGTTGTACTTGGAATAGTGTTTGTAAGCAGTGGCGCACCTGTGAAACTCGGAATGGAGTTTGAGGGAGGAACACAGATATCGGTAGCAAGCCAGGAAACTGCCGCATCCCTTGAACAGAAGTATGCCGACTATCCGATAGTTGACGCCCGACAGGCCGGGTCGCGTGTGATCATGCAGTTCGGGCCAATGGACAATGAACAGCAGAGCGAGCTTGTACGGGATGTGACATCCACCTATTCCAGTGTTGAGATCAAACAGGTAGGACCGGTATACGGAGCAAGCCTGCAGCAACAGGCCGTACAGGCTGTAATAATATCTTTCATAGGAATGGCCCTTGTGGTATTCCTGATATTCAAGACATTCGTACCGTCGGTAGCGGTCGTACTCTCCGCGCTTTCCGACATACTGATAGCAGCAGCATTTATGAACGTGGCAGGCATCGAGCTGTCCCTTGGTACAGTTGCAGCCCTGCTTATGCTGATCGGTTATTCTGTGGACAGTGACATACTGCTCACAACAAGAGTGCTAAAGCGCAGAGGAACACCCCAGGAGAACATCTCAAACGCAATGCACACAGGTATCACGATGACAACGACAACACTTGCAGCACTTGTTGTAATGTACCTGGTTTCCACATACTCATATGTGCTCAGTCCGTCCCTCACGCAGATAAACCTGCTCTCGGACATATCCATTGTACTGATATTCGGACTGCTGGCAGATCTTATGAATACATGGTTGCTTAACACATCGATCCTGAGATGGTATGCAGGTAATCAGGGATCAAGGAGGCGAAAGGCATGAACGGTGATGAGGACCAGAAAAGTCTGTTTAAAGACATCAGGGTCATAGTATTCATAATAGCGATACTGGCTTCCATTGTCTTCATCCAGCCCGGATATTCCTCAGAGGAAGGTTTCAATACAGGTCTTAACTACGGACTTGACCTTGAAGGAGGATCATGGCTGCAGATCAGGCTGCAGGGTGCCGTAGCGCAACTGGATGCAAGCGGTGAAGAACTTGCACAGACTGTCCTGCAGAATGGTATTGATGATACCGTGGAAATTCAGCAGATTGACACCAATAACGGAGGACTTACTGTTACATTCACCACACCTGCACAGCTTTCAAGTAACCATATGGACCAGCTTGGTGTGGGAGAATCCACGATAACACGATCTGACAATACCACGCAGGTTATCTTACACACATCCGAGTCCACGCTTATCACAACCTATCTTACAGATGCCCTGAACGCCGAGGTAGTTCCACTTGCGGTCGAAAACGGCGTGGAATACGAGATCAGGACCGCTGTATCGGAGGAAGAGCTCCAGCAGTTGATGGAAGAGGTAGGAGGAAATATAGTCACCGATGACCAGGGCACTCCTATCTATAGGGAAGGCGTCAGGACCGAGACAAGAGACCTTACAAAACAGATACTAAGCGATAAACTGAATGCACTGGGACTTAAGGACATCCCTGTCACAACCGTAGGCGAGGATTACATCCTTATCGATTTTGCAGGCATCGACCTTGCAACTGCCAAGGATATCGCAGAAAAACCCGGTAAGTTCGAGATACGCATCATCACAGAAGGCAACGAATCAAGACACGTGCTGTACGGTGATGCGATCCAGAGCGTCGGTATCGCGGGATACAACGATAACGACGGTCAGTGGTATACTCCCTTCACACTCACTGATGCAGGAGCAGAGGCACTTCAGGAAACTGCCATAGATACCGGAGCAACAACGAACCCCATGGCTCACAACCTTGTCATGTACCTTGATGACGAGGAGGTTTACAGTGCACCCCTGAGTCCGTCGGCTGCCGCAAGGCTTGAGCAGTATCCGATATACTCATGGCAGGCTTCCACCGGAGGAGATGAGGAAAGTCAGGCACAAGCCGAACAATTGCAGATACACCTGCGTGCAGGTGCGCTTCCTGTGAACGTAGAGCTTATGGGTTCGGGACATGTGGACGCATCCCTTGGTGCCCAGTTCAAAAGCCAGGCGGTAATTGCAGGACTGCTTGCACTGCTTGCAGTTGCCTTAGTGGTCTACAGACGCTATAATAAGCCAGAGATACTCATACCAATGGTGGGAACATCTGTAAGTGAGGTAATCATGATCCTTGGTTTTGCAGGTGCCATCGGCTGGCAGCTCGATCTGCCCAGTATCGCAGGTATTATCGCGGTAATCGGTACCGGTATTGACCACCTGGTGATCATTACGGATGAGGTGCTCTATGAAGGAAAGCTTCCGCCAAGAAAGGTATATCTTTCAAGGATAACAAAGGCATTCAGCATAATATTTGCCGCCGCAGCGACAACTATCATTGCCATGTCACCACTTGTGGTAATGGGATTCGGAGCCCTCAAGGGATTCGCCATCACCACAATTGTAGGTGTGTTGATAGGTATATTGATCGCAAGGCCGGTATACGGAAAGGTTATCCATGAGATACTCGAATCAAGAGCAGGTAAAACTGCTGAGTAAGACATAAGGTGAGGAAATGAGAGACATATGGACCGTAAAATACAGGCCCTCAAAACTCGATGACATTGTTGGCAATGAAGGATCCATTGATACTATGAGGAAGCTCATACATTCAAAGAATCTTCCTCACCTTGTCCTTTACGGGCCTGAGAACACCGGTAAGTCATCCGCTGCCTTTGCCATGGCCAGCGAGATATATGGAGATGATTACCAGCGGAATTTCACCTATTTTAACGCATCTGACTTTTTCGAGCAGGGAAAACGCTACATTGTCAGGGATAAGAGGTTTGTCCGTATAATCGGAACAGATGATCCAAAAAAGATAAAGAAGAGTGTTATCTCCATTTTCAAGGAAGTTGTCAACGAATATGCAAGTATGGGGCCCCTGGATTCGGATTTTAAGGTAATATTCATAGACAATGCCGAGTCACTGAATTCCGATTCCCAGCATGCCCTAAGAAGGATTATGGAAAAGTATACTGCAACATGCAGGTTCATACTTTCCACCACACAGGCTTCAAAGCTCATTTCCCCCTTACGCTCAAGAGGCCTACAACTCTTCTTCACGCATGTATCCGATGACAAGCTTGAAAAGTTCATAAGGGATATAGCTGACAGGGAAGGTCTTTCGCTAAGCGATGACGGAGTCTATGCAATCGGCTACCATGCAAAGGGAAATATTGCAAAGGCGCTGCACACCCTGCAGCTTGCATCCATAAGCTCGGACAACGGGACCATCGGTGCACAGGAGATATATGATGCCACCTTCATGGAAAAATCAGATAATATAACCCATCTTTTCAATGCGGCTGTATCAAAGAACATTCTGGACGCCCGAAAAGCCATTGATGCCCTGATACTCGAAGATGGTATGTCCGGGCAGGAGATACTCCTGAAGCTTTACCAGGTGGCAATCGATTCCAATGAAAGCGACCCTGTGGTTGCACAATGGATCATCAAAATGGCTGATACCGACTTTTATATGACAGAGGCGGCTAACGAAAGGATACAGCTCGAAGCACTTGTTGCCGGTTTCAACCAGCAGATCAGCTCCTGAGAAGCCAATATCTATCAGAAACAATCTATCTGGTACAAATGACAGCAAAAGCAAATCCCGATCCTGAATTTTTTAAAGCCTGCAGGGAAATCCTGGAGATGGTGATAAAAAAAGATATCACCGACAAGCAGCAGTTAAATGAGGCAAAGAAAAAGGTTTCCAAAAAGTACAGACTTTCCTGCCTTCCTAAAAACGCCGATATAATAATTACCGGAAACGATGAAGAGCAGGAGACCGTCAGGGATATTCTGCGCCGCAAACCTGTACGCACCATCTCGGGTGTGGCCGTCATTGCAGCAATGACCTCACCGGCACCCTGCCCCCACGGAGTCTGCCTGCCCTGTCCGGGCGGACCGGATTCTGAATTCCATTCGCCGCAAAGCTATATGGGCAGGGAACCCTCCACGATGCGTGCGATCCAGTATGAGTACGACCCCTACAGGATAGTGACCGGAAGACTGGAACAGTTAAAACAGATAGGACACGAGGTAAAAAAAGCCGAGCTCATCGTCATGGGCGGCACTTTTTCTGCCAGGTCCATCGATTACCAGCAGTGGTATACAAAGCGCTGTCTGGAAGCAATGAATGACTTTTACGGCAAATCCTGGCGTCAGGAGGTCGATACCATAGGTAAGCAGTTACCCTATGTGACCCTGGAAGATGTGCAGCGGATGAACGAGACCGCAGCTATCAGGAATACGGGCATTACCTTTGAAACAAGACCTGACTGGACATCGACCGAACATGTGGACAGGATGCTCGAACTTGGAGCTACCAAGGTGGAGATCGGGGTACAGAGCACCTATGACTTTGTCCTTTCCCGGATGAAAAGAGGACATACGGTGGCTGATAGTATTGAAGCTAACCGTATTCTCAGGGACAGCGGCCTGAAAGTAGGATTCCATATGATGCCGGGACTTCCCGGAATGGATGAGGAGAGGGAGATCAGAAACTTCAAGAGGGTGTTCAATAATCCCGGTTTCAAACCGGATTATCTTAAGATATACCCCACACTTGTCACGGAAGGTACTGAGCTTAATGAAATGTGGGCTCGCGGAGAGTACCGGGCGATCAGCGACGAGGATGCGGTGGGATTGCTTGCCAGTATAAAATCGTTTGTACCGGAATGGGTGCGGATGCAGCGTATTCAGAGAGACATACCCGCCCAGCAGATACTGGACGGGGTCAGAAAGAGCAATATAAGGCAGCTTGCCAGGGAGCGCCTGATACAAAACGGAGGAGCTTGCCGGTGTATCAGATGCCGGGAAGTCGGGCATAACATCCTGCAGGGCAGAGAGCCCGATGTGGATAATATCGACCTCAAGACTGTAAGTTATGACTGCTGCGGTGGGAAGGAACACTTCATAGCATTAGAAGACAGGGTTCAGGATATACTGATCGGATTTATAAGACTGAGATTCCCGGACAGACCTCACAGAAAGGAACTGGAGAACGCGGCCCTGGGAAGAGAGCTGCATGTATATGGCTCCATGGTGCCTGTTGGTGATAAGGCCGAAGGCCATGACTGGCAGCACAGAGGATACGGGGCCGAGCTCGTGGCACATGCAGAGAAGATAGCCCGGGATGCGGGTTACAGCAAACTGGCAATAACGAGTGGCATAGGTGTGAGGGGATACTATCAGCGCCTCGGCTATGAGCGTGACGGAGTGTATATGTCGAAAAGGTTGTAGGTTGGCGGGATAATATTTATTTCCGATGAAAGTTATAAACCAGAGAAAGAAAATAAAAACCTTGCCTGTTCCTATTATATGCGAATCATGGCATACATAAAAAGGAGACTTAATGTCAGAAAATGAACTTCTTGAAGAAATACTGAAAAACCTGCAAGCCATAAACACAAAACTTGACAGGATAGTCGGAAAAAAGGAGTCATTTTCCGAGCCTGAAAAGGAAGATATCACAGATTCGCTGGATATCATGACCTTGCTCTCGCTTCCGGATCATCTGCGCACCACGGCTACAACTCTTTTTGAGATCGGGCCTGCAACCGCAGAGGAAGTATCCAAAGTGACATTCAAGGAAAGAGCGGTTGAAAGTAACTATCTCAATCAACTGGTCAGAATGGAGCATGTTGAAAAATACAGAGAGGGAAGAAAGGTCTATTTCCGTATCAGGGAAAAATAAAATCAGAAGCTTTTTAAGCTATGACAAAATCTTCCAGAGTGAGATAAAAACTTAGAACTGCACAGGACGAACAAATCAAAGAGGAAAAAAAGATGACCTTTACACTGGCCGTACACTCTTCAAAGGGGGGCACCGGGAAAACCAGTATTGCAGTCAACCTTGCGGCAGCATATGCGCAGGATGGAAAAAATGTCTGTCTTCTGGATGTAGATATCAGAGGACCTTCTCTGTGTAGTATCTTCAAACCTGAAACCCAATTCTGGGTAAATGACCTGCTCTCGGGAAAGAGGGGTATAAATGACACCATACATGATGTAAGTGATGAATTCGGGACGGAAGGTAAGTTATTTGTAGGTTACTCTAACCCCGATATCAATGAAATACGTGAGATTGCAAGAAAGGACCGCAACTGGCAATCCGCTGCACTGAAAAATCTTATCAGTGGAAAAAAAGAGCTTGCAAACAAGAACATCGACATAATCATCTTTGACACAAGCCCGGGAGTCGAATATGAGTCTATCAACGCAGTTGCTGCATCCGATCTTGTACTGATAGTACATAACTCCTCTGCCGCGTGTGACAATTGTACCGATCAGTTGATCCAGGGAATATATTCACCATTGAACAAACAGTGTGCGATAGTCGATAATATGTATCATCAGAATGTCCTCGAGACTCCGGATGAGAAAAAATTCGGAATCGACGTAGTTGCACGGATACCATGTATGTGCAACGTGGCCACCAGAAACAGGGAGATACTCACACTGACAGAGCCGGAACACGTTTTTTCAAAGTCGATATATACTGCAAAAGACAAAATAGACCGCAGTTACCGATAAAGCGACTGCGTTCACTTTTTCTTATCACCGTCTTTTTGCTCGATAATAGGAAGTACCTCATTATACAGGTAATCGTCCATATTTTCGGATCTGATCCTGCTGAAGTCCTCTTCTATATCTTCTGATGATAGTATTATCTCCTTGACTATAGAGAAGAAGAAAAATGCTACAAATGCGGCACTAAGAGCCAGAACCACTCTTTCAAACGGATACAGGAGTATCACCGAATTGAACATTTCAGCGTTCAGGTCGAAGATATAGGCATATGCGATGCTGCCTACCAGGTGATCAGAAAGAATACCGATCAAAGCTGCAAAGAAAAGTGAGACAAATATGTAGATTCTGGAATGGATAGATTTTATGCTGTTCTTTTCAAAAGCAATGAAAGCTATCAACACAACAATATGGAACCATGGATAGAAAAAAGCTTCTCTTCCCACAGGAAACAGGTACCAGATGAAGATAAGTGCTCCGAATATGCTTAAAGCTGCCTTTTGTTGCCTGTTGACTATAAGACCGGACACAACCGAAGCAAGCATTATGAAAAACGGTGAAAGCATTCGGAAAGCATCCCTGCTTATGTAACCGGGATTATTGAGCTCATGCAGAAATAAGCCAACAAAAGATATTAATGCGCCCCATATAGGCCCGTAGAGCATACCATTCAGTGAACCAAAGGCAACAATGGAACTTATCCTTGTACCATCTATCCCTATCACACCTGTCAGGTCAGGCAGATAGCTGGAGAAATACGTAAGAATAATACCAAACAGAAGATAGATGAAACTGACATTTTTCCTGGTCTTCAGTTTTGGAAGCATTGGTGGCATATCAGAACCAATCAAGGAAAGTAATTTATATATAAGTTTACATTGGAACCTGCCTTCAGGTGTTCTGAAATAAATTTTTAAATAATTATAATCAGCTATTGGTAGAAAAATGATTCTCTGCACATATAATTTTTTACTTCTATAGTACAAGAACTTGAATCACTGCTAGATACACCAGATTCTAACTGTATATTTATTGTCCAAATTAATTTATTCTATAGCCAATATTTTAAAATATAAAACTAAATTATAAAAATATAGGGCACACATAATTTGCATTTACTATCAAAAGTAATATATATAAGATAATTTATCAAAAGACGGAAAAAGATGATATTTTAGTAAAAAGCCTCATGATACTTATTCTGACACAAGCATCTACAAAAAAATAGATGATTATACTATTAAACTAATATCATATCATGAATATAATCTTATATTCCGGGATACCTTTAAATAAAACTTTGTATATACAGTAAATTATCACAGTATAAAATGATGTGTTTATGATTATAAATTCATAGATTTTAAAAACAATAAATGGAGATTTAAGATGAAAATAAGAGTTGTAAGTTCAAAAGAGGAAATCAATACACTTGGACCAAATGAGGAGATCGTGCATCTTGCATTCAGACCCTCAAACACCGATATTTTTTCACTGGTAATGAAATGCCCAAGTGTCAAGGCGCTCCACATACCAAGCTCATACAAGAGGACAATTTCCAATTCCGCAAAGATGTACCTTGAGATGCAGGGAATCGACCTCCTTGAAGGCGATGTATGGGGCCACAGGAAAGACATTAACGAATACTCCGAAGTATCACAGACTGTTTACGACCGTATTGACCAGTACAGGGAAGAAGGATTCTCAGAAGATGAGATCGAGGACAAAATGGTAAGAGAGACCAGACACAGTCCGGATTTCATTAAGTTCCTTGTCAGGCAGAACAACTAAAACTAAAAAGGGCCTCTAGCCCATAAATTCTTTTTTATTGCTTTTCACCGTATATCTGGACAAGTACTTTTCTTGAACGCGGACGATTATCCAGGTCTATAAATATAATCTGTTGCCAGGTCCCGAGCTGAAGGTTTCCGTTGAGCAGGGGAAAGGATTCACTCTGGCCGATGAGTGATGCCCTGACATGAGAATGGCCGTTTCCATCATGCCATTTTTCATTGTGCCTGTATGTGAT
>DACO01000157.1:0-17029 GCA_002508635.1 Methanolobus sp. UBA118
GTTTTTGAAATGTGCCGGCTTCGCCGGAACTCTCCGGGATAATCTAAGAAATCCTTTCGCTATTATTTGTTATTTAGAAAAGGACAGGCAACAAACCAGAAACGATCTGATGCACTTTCGGTTATTGCCCGCTCCTGTAAAAAAATTAAAACCCAAACAGGGATGAGACCTGCATTACTACATTTGCAACTGTGTATTTGACAGTGTTTATAAGGCCCACGGGTTCAATCACGATCTCACCGTTGTCCTTTGCTGCGATGAATTCATTTAACGGGTCTGAAGAGCTGAGAATGGTTCTTGCTGTGGCTTCATTCAGTCCTACGACCATGCTTGCATCGAATTCCGTGTCCTCATCGACCTCTTCAAATGTGGTGATGTATGAATCTTCGGTAACTGCTTTGATGTATCGTTCATCTCCCTCATCGGTGACAATTACGAGTTTGATCACTTCGTCTCCCAGAAGGGATTGCAGGTAGGAAGGCACATATTCGGCATTCTCGTTGTATTCATCTATCCTGTTGTCAAGGTCACTGACAATATCAGCACTTGCCATGGGCATGGAAATCATCAGGAATAAAGCTAGAATTGTGATTATTTTTTTCATCATATCCTCCATTTTGAGTATCTTGTTAGTTCCACTGTAATGCAAAAATTATACAGTGTAGATATATAGTATCCGGTACACCCCTTACACTGCAGATATATGTTTGATTCTTATTAAATTTTTTGTTAGCTATACAAAAATTTAATCCATGTATGATTAATCATATCAAAAGATTAAATATTTATTTATATATTTACTTAGTTCTGATATTTATGAAATCCTCATTGCGATTTACATATCTTTTACTTTGTATAGCTCTCACAGCTGCTATGATCATAACCGCAGGGTGTCTCTCCGATGGAGAAACAGCTAACAAAAATGCAGATCCAGGCAGTGACATGGAAATAAGCGATTTGACCTTCTACACCGAAGAACTCCCTCCCTATAATTACGAGGAAGACGGGATGCTAAAAGGCCTTTCTGTTGACCTGCTGGAAGCAACTACAGAAAAGATGGGAACAGAAGTATCCCGGGAAGAAGTAAACCTTGTACCCTGGACCGAAGGATATCAGGCTGTTCTGAACGAGAATGCCACAGTGCTTTTCAGCATGGCAAGGACTCCCGAGCGTGAGGATCTGTTCAAGTGGGCTGGACCTGTCTATACCAACCGCAAGGTCTTGTTTGCCAGACCCGATCAGGGAATCAGTATTGAGAATGCGGAAGACCTGCAGAATTATACAATAGGTGTGATCACCGACGATGTTGCGATCCAGTATCTCCGGGATATCGGCGTGAACCAGAGCCAGATCGTGACCAGAGATAATGTATCTGAACTCATTGGTGCACTGGACAGTGGTGAGATCGATCTTTGGGCATATCCTGAAGCCTCTGGCAGGTATTTCGCCGAACAGGTGACCGGAGACTCTGGCAGCTACACGGCCGTGTACGTGCTACATACCCAGGACACATACTATGCTTTCAGCAAAGACGTTCCTGACTCGGTTGTCCAGTCCTTCCAGCAGGCTCTCGATGAAGTACGTGATCAGAAGGATGAGCAGGGAGTCAGTGAATACGAGCGTATCGTATATCAGAATCTGGGCGTAAGCCATGCGCAGCAGACGATCACAGATGAAGAGGTGATTGCACTGGTGGATACCACCGCTGCTGACATTGAGAACAACGCCAGCGATACCTTCCGGCGCATCAACGCAGGAGAAGCACCGTACCTGGATAGTGAGAACCCGGCTCTCTATACTTTTGTTTACAATACGAATGTGACACTCGTCGCCCATGCCGACAATAACCAGCTTGTAGGTACTAATTTCAAAGGAAAGACAGATGTCACAGGTAAGGACTTCAGGGATGAGATTGTTGCCGGTGCCCTTGAGAACGGAACAGGATGGGTTGAATATGTATACACTAACCCCACACATGCAAACCTATACTACAAGACCACATACTACCGTCTGACCAATGGAAGTGACGGAAATTCATATATTGTCTGCAGTGGCAATTTCAAACAGTGAAATAAATAAGGTTAATTAACGAAACTAAATTAATGCAAAAACAGACAGTACTCCCATTCTCTTTTGAGAATGGGTAGTTAATTTCATCATCAACGAAGCTGCAATTCACTGGCTATTTCCTTGTATTCCCGCCCTTTGTCAGTTGTTCTGAAAATTCTGTCTCTCTGTTCGATCAGTTCCTTTTCTTTTAACATGGAAATATATCCGTTCGCAATTGTGCTGTTTATGTTTGCTCCATAGACGATTTGTGTCTTCTTTGCACCATGCATAGCTATATTCAGTATCTCAATTGTGATATCCAATCGACTGCGTCTAATGATAATGCCCCCAATTCGCTCAAATTACATTGTACGATAGTGATAATTTTAAAATTATATATTAGATATAACTAATGCAGCATTCATCAGTATTTCTACTCTGGACCAATAATATACATTAAAATTTTATTTGATGTAATTTAATTTTAGTTCAGAATTTTAAGAAAATATGGGAATTAGAATGTCCACATAATAAATAAGTGGAGTTGCAATGAAATATTGGGGATGTCTCCGACACATCAGTAAATAGGCATCATAAGCGTGGTGGTTTGTAAGGTGCTTTATTCTATTTATTTAACTGATTCCAACAGGGTTTTTCTAGTATATAAGAACTTCTCAATTGTGAATTCACTTTCCATTTATGGACAATTTGCCAGACATCGCAACAAAAAAATGTCCTTTATGGCTTTATAAATAAATGCTGAATTAAATATTTTGCAAAAAAAGTCAACCGGTTCGTATGCTGAAACTCTGCATCATGCAGGCAAATTCTACTTCAGCAAACAGTTTTTTGTAGTATCATTCACAATTGTGAATCTTCCAAGGATGGTGTATTTTATGGACAATAATATTCTAAAGGATACATTGACAGCGAAACTTTCAGAAAAAGAGGATCTGATAGTTTCATATTCTGGTGGTATAGACAGCACACTGCTTGCTGTACTTGCAAAGAAAGAGCTTTCAGGAGATGTCAGGTGTATACTGCTTGATGCGCCTATTGTTTCCCGGCGAGCCGTCAGAGAAGCCGTGAAGACCGCAGAGGAGCTGGGATTATCCTGTGAGGTAGTTCCTTTTCCTATTATGGAAAACGAGAAATTCAAAAAGAACCCTTCTAACCGTTGCTACTACTGTAAAAAATATTCCGCCCGTTTTCTGAAAAAACATGCTCAAAAGCTTGGCATTTCCCATATTGCAGATGGAATGAACGCATCAGACCTGCAGGACTATCGGCCGGGTTTTCAGGCCAGTGAAGAAGAAGGAGTCCTTCATCCATTACTTGAGGCAGGCCTTGATAAAGCACAAATCCGAAAGATATCCCGTGAATGCGACATTCCCATCTGGAACAAGCCTTCATCTGCATGTCTTTCCTCACGTTTTCCCTATGGTGAGGAAATAACTGTTGAGAAACTGGAGATGGTGGAAAATGCAGAGGATTTCCTGCAGGACCTGGGTTTTTCTCAGTTCAGAGTGCGCTTTCATAACAGAATAGCACGAATTGAGCTGATCTCCGAAGAACTGGAAAAAGCGATGTCTTTTCGGGAGAGAATAGTAGAAGCTCTTGAAGGATATGGTTTTTCATATGTCACTCTCGATCTTAAAGGATTCAGGAGTGGCAGCATGAATGAAGTTCTATGAGAACTTGCAGGAAGTTAATCCTGTTTGCTACCTGCCAACCGTATTTTCTTTTTTTGGTAGTAAAAACATAATTGTCTGTAATAATTGCCTCAAAAATCACGTTTATTATATTCAGTACCCATGTACTCTTCTGGCTACACACTGAGTACACGGGATTTTCTTATACAAAGAATAAATCCGGAAGGGTGAGAGTATAACAAAGAAATATAGTCTTTCAAATAAGGTAATAATAGGTATCTTATCTTCACTGATGCTGTTGTTTATCTTGACGATGGCATTGAATTCATTCAGTTTCATGACAATGTTTTTGGATCTAATGGCAATGGGATCTGACCTGACTCATCATGTAGGTAGTGGATATGCTTATGGTAACTGGCCTTCGGCAGTATTCAGTATCCTGCTATTCTCCTTCTTTGTGATGGCATTCTTCATACCCACACAAAAGAGAGACTGGCGTTCACTTGGATTGTATGAGGCATTTGTAGTTGCACTGTTCACGGAAATGTACGGTTTCCCGCTGACCATTTATCTGCTTTCAAACTTCGGTCTGAACATAGCGACCGACCATATCAGCGGACACCTGCTTGCAACATTCCTGTCGTCTGCAGGCATTCTTAGCCTGACAGTCGCATGGGTGCTGGTAATGGCAGTAAGTACCCTGTTAATGGCAGCTGGTTTTCTTATCATCTACTCCGGCTGGAGGGGCATACACAGGTCAAATGGAGAACTCGTAACAGGCGGCGTCTACAAGCACGTAAGACATCCCCAATATCTTGGCCTGACTTTGGTAACCATAGGACTAATGATACAATGGCCGACATTGTTGACTGTGATAATGTGGCCTGTAATGATGGGAATGTACTATAAACTGGCTAAAAAGGAAGAAAGAGATGTGGAAAATATACACGGCAGGAAGTACCTGGAATATAAACAGAAAGTTCCGATGTTCTTCCCCAGATTGAAGAAAACATGAGGTGCTATCAATGAGCAAAGAAAAGAACGCTTCAAACCATTCCAATCATCAGATGACCGGGAAGCATATGCTTCTGATGGTCCTGTGCTGCGCCATACCTCTGATAGGTCTTGCAGCTCTGGGAATCTTTGGTGTATCGAACAGTTATCTCCTTTACGGTATGATACTGCTATGTCCGCTATTACATTACTTTATGATGCGGGATATGCATGGCACAGGCCACTCAGGACATGCTGCCGAAACCGAAATAGCAGGAGAGAATGACAGATGAGATACGGACTCCTGGCTGCAATCCTGATTGTAGCTATCCTGGGCGGTGCCGCATTACTGCTTGGAAGTGGAAATAATAACTTTCCGGCAGAATCAGGGACTACATCTTTAACAAATGATGAAGGGGCTGTAACGGTATCCATAAATTATCTGGATGGAACGGACAGCGAATACGCTGATTACACGGTTTTTTCAGTCAGTATGAATACACATTCAGTGAACCTTGATGGGTATAACATGGAAGAACTCTCTTACCTTAAAGACAGCAATAATCAAAAATATCTGCCTTCAAAATGGATAGAAGATGAAGGTTCGGGCGGTCATCACAGAAGTGGTACACTGCTGTTTCCGAAATATGCTGAAAACGGTGATCCAATAGTTGATTCCGACGACAGTTATTTTGAAATAGTTGTCAATGAGGTAGGTGGAGTTGCTGAAAGAAATTTCAGGGTGGAACTCTGACCTTTAACTTTTTTATAAATTAGTTCGGTGAAAAACAATGATCGCTGAATCTGTGTTAGTACTTGCATTTCTGGCAGGTATAATCTCTTTTTTGTCTCCCTGTATCGTACCCATGATCATGGTGTACTTTGGCCTTATCACCGGCCTGACAACAGAAGAGCTTATGAATGAACACGATCTCAGGAGAGTCAGAAAGAACACGGTAATCAATACTATCCTGTTTATCATCGGTTTTTCCCTTATATTCACCCTGGCAGGAAGTGCTGCAGGATTTGCAGGGTCACTTATCACAGGATATGCAGATGTGATGACACGCGTCGGAGGAGTGCTTCTCATTCTGCTCGGAGTGCACGTCACAGGTATTGCAAAAATTCCCCTTATGGAGAAACTTACCATCTACCGTGACCCCTCGACCATCAGTTCTGTAGGATACCTCGGTTCATTCCTGGTAGGTGTCTTCTTTGCGATATTCTGCTCTCACTGTATTGCACCCACATTGTACTCGATGTTGATATTTGCAGGCGGGACAGGTTCGGTCCAGAGCGGTGCTCTTATCATGGCATTCTTCTCCATGGGCCTGGCAATACCGTATATAATTACTGCATTTGGCATAACATCGGCACTTGAACACATTAAGAACATGAAGAGACACATAAGGGTGTTTTCGATCGTTAACGGTATCATTCTCATAATACTGGGAATCCTGATGCTAAGTGGTAACTTCTACTATCTGGTAGAGCTTTCCACAGACCTGATACCCTTTGAGCTGCCGGTAGGAATGGGTGTCTGATATGTATGAAAGAAAGACAGTTAAGTGACTGGCTCCGGCCAGTCCGGTTTTTATCAATTCAGTAGTAATCCGGAGGAAAACATGAAAGTTGAAATAGAATACGACTATCTGCAGAGGAAACTGCTTGGAGATTCAGAGGTGCTTGAGATTGAAGAGGGAACCACCATTGGTACTCTGTTCAGGGAACTGGATGACAGGATCGAGGTTGCTGCAGAGCAGCAGGGCACATGCCCGAAATGTCTTAAGTTTCTCAAACCTGATGGCACGCATGCATGCATCTTCCAGGTGAACTCAAAAAATCCGCCAGATCTTCTTGATTATGTCCTACAGGACGGAGACAGGATATTTATCCTGATAGGATTTTGTGGCGGATGAGCCACCAAAAATCTTATTTTTTCAAAAAATAAAAAAGTGAATGAAAAATAGAATCTGTCAGAGCTGTTAAGCCACTTTCCTTTTGTTCAGTCCGTACATCTGGACCTTTTTCATTCTTGAGAGGTTAAGGACTCTGTCCATTTCATTCTTATTCAGATCCCTGGATTTGATGTAACCACTGTCCACAGCCTCGTTGAAAATCTCATATCCCATTCCCGAGCGTGCCAGAACCGTAGTCCAGTCCTCAGGTGTGCCGACACCGCCAAACGAGATATCTGCATTTTCAGCAGCCATGTCGGTACAATAACTGCAGGAAGTACTTCGGTACTCATCGAACTCACTGAGATCGAATGAACGTATTTCATCATCAATGTAGAACTCGAACTTTCCCTTGCGTATCTTCATGAAATCTATTTCTTCCAGTCTCATGTCCTTGCTGTTGACAAATTCCCTGATGCCCTCATAGTAGAATGTGTCCATGCAGAACAATCCCAGCTTCAGGATATTGGCTCTCATGAACAGATGGAGAAAACCATAGGGACTTTTCTGCATTTTCGTGACAGCATCGATATTACAGCTTGGTCCGACAAAGGCTATACTCCTCATACCCTGCTTAATGGCACTCATAAGAGCTTCCATGGTCATACTGTGGCTGTAGATACTACCGGCGGACTGTACCAGTTCATCATATGTAGTTGCAACCATGGGCAGGGGTTTCCATGGTTCCTCTTCCGATTTTACCGTCACGATGGCACAGTCTATAAGGCCTTCCTCAAGTGCATAGGCAAGCATTGAGGTGACAACCGCACCGTCCTGACCTTTAAGGTCCTTGATCTGTGTACTGGCACCGTAGGCATACCTTATTTTCCCGATCAGTCCTTCTTCTGTTGTAATGGTCCTGGGACACTGGTTATAGCAGACTCCGCAGGCAGTACATTTTCCGATGAGTTTTGGCTGATTGTTATCTATGGTTATTGATTCACATGTTGATGCACAGGCACCACAGAGGGTGCAGATCCCGGGTTTGATGATCTCTTTTCTTAATTTTCCGAAGGATATACGCTCGTGATCAGCAAGACTTCTTTTTAGTCTGATGGTTCCCTTTTCGAGTTCTTCGAACTTGCTCTTACAGTGGGGACAGCAGAAATAGTATGTTTCACCGCCGTACTCTGTGCTGTACTGACTGTCAGGTAATACCCTTGATTTGCATATGGGGTCTATTGGCATATTTGAACAATCCTTTAATTTGTATATGATTTGACTGACAAAAAGGGGGACGAAATTATTTTAAAAAAAGGTGGGTAAAGAGGTAAAATATGTTACCACTTATGCAGTGGATCAAACATGGATCAATTCACTGCCTTGAGGAATCCAGGTTCTGAGCCATTATCGAATTCAAGGTGTGAAATACCACGATAAACCAATTGCAATTGCGATAAGAATCCACATGGCCATCCCGACTTTACCAAGACTACCGCCACAACATCCTCCGTGATGTCCGCCATGACCTGCATGACTTCCGTGGCTGCCATGTGAACCGTGTCCGTTTTTATTCCCGGGTTGTTCTCCTCCGCAGCATCCTCCGTGGTGACTGCCATGGTCATCATGAGAATGATGTTCGTTGTGATCGCCATGGTGATTGTGTTCTGTTTTATTAGCGGTCTCTTCCTTCATTGTGTGATTGTGATGCTCTATGTGGTTTGTTTTATGCTCCCGCATTTTCTCCTCACCTTCGCAGCAGTTGAGATGCTCTTTTTTCTCATCTTCAATATGCGAGATATAATCCTGAACTTCCTCTGAATGTGCGTCCGGCTGAACGGTTATATCTTCATCAACCACTCCATAACCGGAGGCTTCTATAGCCTTTTCTATCTTTTCAGAATCTATAAGTCCTGCATCGAAAGTGATTGCAGCACTCTTATTCTCAAGACTTACTTCGACATCCTCAACTCCTTCAAGATTTGAAATTGCCTCGGCAACCGTTTTCTGACAGTGCTTGCATGTCATACCGTTAATCCTGATTATGGTCTTCGTTTTCATTTGAATGCCTCTGATTCAGTTTTTCAGTATATGTTCTCAGGCTACCGTCATTTCATACTCAGGCTTTGAGACCCTTATTACATTGGCATGCAGGTCGCTTCTCTCATTCATCCTGTTGTCGCCAATACTGATCTCAGGTATGTTTTGCAGTCCATAGAGGCTCTGCCTGGCATCCTTGAAGTAAAATCTCTCCTGCAGAAAACCCTCATCCTTTAGTCTACCAAGTGCATATCGGATGGTTCGTGGAGGAAGATAACTCTCTTCGGCAATTTCCTTCTGTGTAAGAAGACCGCCGTACTCGAGAACTTTAAAAACAAGCTTGGCTGAAGGTGGCAGTCCTTCGATTACTTTTCTGAAATTTTCGTCTGTCAATTCCGTACTGTTTTCAGTTGTTTCTGATTCTTTGCTATAAGCGCCAACAAAAACGATCCCTCATTTTCATTTCTCCTTTTAGTAGATTATTTATAGTTATACCTGACAGGTATATGCGAATTCACGATTGTGAAATCACAATTGTGAACACGATATTATTATATATAAATGTGTTGGATATTCCGCCCTTATTTGCCTGTATCTCTGTTCTTATATGTCCATGGGTAGAGATGCTTTTGTTCCTATAATAAAGATCAAAGGTTAAATCATGACAGAAAAATCAGTTGAATTGGATCTAAGAGGGGAAGTCTGTCCCTATACTTTCGTAAAGACCAAACTACAACTCGAAGAGCTGGAAAGTGGTGAGCACCTGACAGTCATCTTCGATCATGCTCCGGCAGTGTCAAATGTCCCAAAAAGTGTTAAGAACGAAGGTCATGCAGTACTTGGTATAGTACAAGAAGACAATATATGGAAGGTTCGGATCAGAAAGGCTTGAGATAAAAACTGGTAAAAATTTGAATATTCTTTGCTGTGCTACTTTTTACTACCCTTCTTCTAAAAACTTTGCTACGTATTTTCATAAACCGAAGGAAAACATGATCTAAAAAACCAGGAAGATTCGCTGAAATTCCAGCGAATCATATTTTTTTGATATTACTTTGTTGCTTTACGCCTGAATCTGGTAACATGGTCCAGTAATACATCAATACCGTTATTGACAAGAGCATTGAACTTCTCGCCTTTCATAGCTGCACGTCTGAGAGGCTCATTAAGCTCTACAAGCAATACGATATCGACCCAGTTACCCCTCAGACGCCAGTTCATGGGATGCTCAAGGAGGTCGGATGCAATTTCAGCTGAAGCCTCTGCCAGCTCCGCATCCCTGAACTTTACCGGAACTTGAAGGGTAATTGATGAACTCTTTCCCCTGTCATCCTTCGGAATATACAACCTGATTATCTCATCTTTGAAACGTCCTGTGAAATGGTCCGTACCCTTGGTAAAGCCAAGATCAAGGAGCGAATTAACAAGGCCTGAAGGAAGATCGTCCATAAGACAGCCACAGAGTGCATTCGTAATACTGTCCTCTTTCAGGGATTGTGTGAGTTCGACAAAGGTCTCCATGGGGAAACCAAACACTATCTCCTCGTTTCGGTAATCGCTGAACATACGTGCTCCTGCACATAAGAGTGACAGGTTAACGTGATTTTCCATGAGCGGAATGGCCGTACATTCGCCACAGACTGCAAACTCACCCTTGAAACTGGAGTTTACCATATCATCTCTGACCTTTGCAAGCGTTGTGGCTACTTTCATGAGCTTGCCGGCAGATCCGGTGATCACGACAACATCAGGCTCGAACTCCGAGCTGTCAAGGGGCGAAACTGTTATTTTTTCAGTATCCGCAGGTTTTATCCTAGGGTAGACTTCCCCGTAGAGCGGTTCGGTGAAACCCAGTGCAAGTTCCGCACTTGCACAGGACATGTCATCGATGGTGAAGGTATAGGAATTACCAAAGGCAGCAGCCTTCCTGACAAGCTCACAGTATCGCATGGGATGTGGCATGTCAGGTTCTCTGTCACTGTTGAACTTCACGGCCACTGGTGTGAGCGGCAGTTCGAAGAATTGCCTGAACTGTTTTGTAAGTTCCGTATATTTCATTTTCAGTCCTCCACCGGTATTTCATATTTTTTTGCTATCTCGATGAAAGCATCGGCAACGTATTCCACCTGATCTCTGCTAAGACCGAAGGTGTTCAGTTTGAAGTTCTTGCTCATGCCGGGATGTATCCCTATAATCTTTCTTTTCTTCAGCTCGTGGTATAGGAAGTATCCTCTTTTCTTGTTGTTGGCAGCAACTTCAAAGAACGGCAGTGACTCAAAGGCAACAAGCGTGTGCTCAGTAGGTCTTACACCCATCTGGTGAAAACCTTCGATACGTTCAAGCTCTGCAGCAAGGTATCTTGCATTCTCTACCTCTTCGTCCCAGTGCTCCACTCGTTCCACAACTGCCGGGAACGAGGCCATCAGTGACATCACAGGAGCTCCGAATACAGGCGAGCATCCGAAAAGGGCGACCTCTTTCTTGGTAAATCCACGTCCGCTCCAGTCGCCTCTGATAGTCGATTTGTCGAATACCTGCTGGTTCCATTCATATGTCGTCGCAAGCATTCCCAGAGGAGCCGATGCAGCCCAGCTCTTATGTCCGGAGGCACACAGGAAGTCTACACCCAGCTTCTTACCGTCAACAGGCATCACTCCTGAGGAGTAGGCGGTATTCAGCAGGAAGGGAACACCGTATTCTTTACAGATCTTCCCCACGGCTGCTGCATCCGCAACATTTCCGTAACGGTAGTCCACATGTGTAAGAAGTGCAAGTGCAGGAGGCGAACCTGTCTCACGTTCTACTTCCTCGAACTTTCTTGCATATCCGTCCGGGTCGATTACAAATTCAGGGTAGCCGCTATGCGGTACCTCTACGACCTTGACCCGGTTTGCCTCTGCTGCCAGGTATGAAGTATAATGTGCAAGCGAGTCCAGTACGACTGTGTCACCGGGATTGGTGACCATGTGCATTGCCGCCCATTTTGCATGCCGGCAGCCGGCAGTGAACCTTATATCATCCATGTTCAGGAATTCAGCAATGTCTGCTGTAAGGTTATTGATCGGCGGGTTCTGTACAAGGTCCACCCTTGACTCAAAACAATAATCACAGACTGAGTAACCGTCAGCAAACTCCAGGGCTGCTTTTCTGGCCTCAGCCGTAAGCACCCCACCGCGCTGGATGGGATTGAGATTTATGTAGGTACTTTCAGTGCCTCGGCTCAGGTTTCTGTATATATCAAGGTTCAGTTAAGAACCCCTCCTGAATTACACTGCTTTCATACGTTTTATCCAGTCCGGAGTAAGTCCTGAGTTCCTCGCGTATTTCATTTCTTTCTACTCTTCCGATAAACGCAAGTTCGCCGTCTATGGCAATTGCAGGTACTTCTCCGATACCTAGCTCTTTTGCCCTCACAGCACCTTCCGGACCTGATACATTGATCTCTTTGAGCACAATGCCGTCAGAAATAGCTTCCATGATCTGTTTCCTGACATAGTGGCAGTTCATGCAAATATCCGAATAATATAGTTCTATGAGTGTCATCGCCTGCTAATTGATTGCCATATAAATAACTAGTGGTATCACGACAATTATTGCCTGCCTGATTACCTTATTAAAATCTCTACCCATACGGCAGAACATGGATGAAACAACCATTAACAGGACAAAGTCAGCAATAGATGCACTTGTTGAAGTACAGCAGCTATGGATAGATAACGTTCCAGAATACGATCTTTCTGACAGGGATCTGCTAGTGCTGAAAAAACGTCTCAACCGTGCAATGGACAATATACAGAAGATCTACAGGGACAATGAAGAGACGATGAACAGGGCCGAGAATGCGCTGAAAAAACAACATTCCCGCTAATCCGTACCTTCAATTTTTACGGTTCTGAATATATCTGAATTATAAAAACGATTGATTTAAACCGGATAAGAATCCATGTTAAAACATGGACAAAATCGAAATGCTAAAAGATAAAGGATTCTCAAAGGACCTTAATGAGGTCATGCAATTCCCTTCAGAGGGAATATTCAGTACCGTACTCGCAAAGTCCGATACCTATAACTATACTCTGATGTGCCTTGCAAAGGGAACCGATATAGACACCCATACATCTGCAAAGAACGGAGTTGTCCAGGTACTCCAGGGAAAGGGCACCTTTAAACTGTTTGACCGTGACATTGAGATGAAGCCCGGAATGTTCATATTCATGCCTGCGGACGCACCTCATTCACTCCAGGCTGAGGAAGACACGGCAATACTCCTGTGCCTGACTCTCTGAGAAAGTCTGTAAAAGCCGGAACCAGGTATTATCCTGATTCCCTTGTTTCTGAAAACCTTTCTTATCTCTATACTTCCCTTTCAGGATAATGCCGGACTCTTATCAGGCAACAGTCATGGCAGCGTACGCAATTGCACCTGCCAGAAGTGGAGACACTATCCACATAATTACAATGCGTCGCACGGTTTTGTTCTTCATCGTAGCAGATCCGTTCTCGGCACAGCCGATACCGATGACCGCTGCTGGTATGATCTGGCCCAGTGCCACCGGTATGCCTGATATGGAAGCACCATGGACAATGATCGCAGCGATGGCTTCGATGAAGACAGCACGGATAGTACATAGTTCCACGATCTCCGTTCCAACTGTCTGGAGTATTCTTCCTCCGATAAGTATTGCACCAAGTCCGAGTGTCAGTCCTCCGACAATAGATCCGGTTGTTGTATCTATGAACCCTGTTCCTACCAGAGGTCCAACTGCATTGGCTGCATTGTTGGCACCTGCGGAAAAGGCTACATAACAGCCTGTGACCGTCAGAAGTTTTCCGATCGTACTTCTTATCTGGGCCTCTGACTCATGTTCCACGAGCCATACTACAAGTCTGGGATGAATATACTTGCCGGAAAGGTAAGCGAGTATGAAGGCAATTATCGGGGTAGTTATCCACCAGCCTGCAATCTGTGTAAGCAGATCTGTGTCCAGCACTCCGTAGAAAATACCGATACCTACAATCGCTCCGACTGCCGACTGGCTGGCTGATATGGGAACCCTGAGCACATTTCCAATAAAAAGACTCAGAGCAGCCGAACTTATTGCAATGATAGCTGCTGAAAGTGTTAATACATTACCCGGGATTATTCCTTCACCCAGTGTATCGATCACATCCCCGCCGCTGAGCACAGCACCAAGGAACGAGAACACAGCTATCAGGATCACTGCCTGCTCTTTAGTACGGGCCTTCGCACCGTAAGCTGCTCCCATGGAGGCTGCGGCATTGTTTCCGCCGATGTTTATTCCCATGAATACTGCGGATGCGATTGCAGCCAGTGTTATGATCATCGTTGCTGTTTCCTTTATCAGATATTGTTCTTTAGTTCAGGCGAGAATTATATGACACTTGAAAGCGGATTAGTTATATAGTGGTGGAGGATGAGGCTAAATTTACCAATGAAAAAGTTGCAACATTTGCCTTCTTGTTTACTTATATATCTTAAACTGCTGAACTCTGGATGATAATAATGGGTGAAAAGACGATAAACTATGACAGACTCAAACAGGGAGGTTTCCTCCGGCAGAGACAAAAAGAGGACCTATTCTCAATGCGTCTTCGCGTTGTAGGAGGCCAGCTTACTGCCGATCAGCTTCGTGCACTTGCCGATGCTTCTGAAAAGTACGGCAGGGGCGAGGTCCACATAACCTCACGACAGGGCCTGGAGATCTCGTATATCCCCTTTGAGCAAACCGAAGAATTGCTTGATGAACTGGAAAAAAGTGATGTCCATCAGGGTACATGTGGTCCGAGGGTCCGTGGGGTAGTAGCATGTCAGGGAAACCTTGTCTGCCCGCGTGGCCTGATCGATGCGGAAGATATTGCACAGAAAATCGATAAAAATTACTTTGCCATGGAACTTCCAGGCAAGTTCAAATTCGCTGTCACAGGCTGTCCGTCATCATGTATGAAAGTACAGGAGAATGACCTTGGTGTGATGGGAGGACTTGAACCCGCATGGGAAGAGGATAAGTGTATCCATTGTGGTCTCTGTGAGACAGTCTGTCCCGTGGAGGCCATTAAGGTCGAGGACAAAGAACTGTACTTTGACAGGGATAAGTGTAATCTCTGTGGTCAGTGTACCGAAATATGCCCGACAGATGCCTGGACAAAGGCACGTGAAGGTTATACTATCTATGTCGGTGGCAAGGTAGGTAAGCACCCGAGATTCGGTGTCAAACTTACCGAACTTGTGGATGAAGCCACACTGTTTAAGATAATTGATAAGTCTCTGGAGTTCTTCAGGACAGAAGCAAGCTCCGGAGAGCGCTTTGGAGATACTATCCAGCGCCTGGGTTTTGATAATTTCAAGACCTTTGTGATGGAATAATTAAAGTTACCGGGTAAACAGATCAGTAACAATCACCCGGAGCTTTATGTCTTCCGGGCACTTATTTTTTATTTCATACGGTCGAGTTTACCGATAACCAGGTCATTACTATGCCAGAAAAGAATCAGAAACTAATTCAAGAAACGGAAAAGTTAGCTGAGGAGTATAAGGACAGATCTCCACAGGAGATACTTGAATATGCCCTCAACAGATTTGGAGAGGAAGTAACCATTGCTTTCAGTGGTGCCGAGGATGTCGTACTGATTGATATGGCAAAAAAGATCAGGCCTGATATCAGTGTCTTCTCCCTGGATACAGGTAGACTGCATCCGGAAACCTATAGATTCTTCGACGTAGTGCGGGACCATTATAGTGTTAACCTGGAAGTCTTCTTTGCCAACAGGGACAGGACCGAGGAGCTTGTACGTAAAAAAGGTATGTTCTCCTTCTACAGGGACGGACACCAGGAATGCTGTGGTGTCAGAAAGATCGATCCCCTGAGACGTGCACTCAGTACAAGGGCTGCATGGATTACAGGTCAGCGTAAGGACCAGAGTCCCAATACACGTGCAACAATTCCCGTAATAGAGATAGATCCCTCTTTCGGTGACGGCAGCCTTATAAAGTTCAATCCGCTGGCAAACTGGACCTCGAAACAGGTTTGGGACTACATCAGGGATAACGATGTTCCGTACAATGAGCTCCATGAAAAAGGATATGTAAGTATCGGATGTGAGCCATGTACCAGACCCGTATTGCCTGGACAGCACGAGCGTGAAGGACGCTGGTGGTGGGAAGAAGCGACCAAGAAGGAATGTGGTCTGCATTCGGGAAATGCCAGATCGGAATTCTGAATATTAGAAATTCAAAATTAGAAATCAAGGACAAATTAAATGTTATCAATTTCAAGAAAAACTGCAGGAGGGATTAAATGGCTGGTAAGGAAGAATCCTACAGACTTTCGAACTTAAAGACACTTGAAGCCGAGAGCATAGGGATAATCAGGGAAGTTGCTGCGGAGTTCGATAATCCGGTCATGCTTTATTCCGTAGGAAAGGATTCTTCTGTGATGGCACATCTTGCGATCAAGGCATTCTATCCGAAAAAAGTGCCTTTCCCTCTTTTGCATGTTGATACCGGATATAAGTTCCCTGAAATGTATGAGTTCAGGGATTACTATACAAAAAAGCACAATCTTGACCTGAAGGTTCACAGGAACGAGGATGCTCTCAAAAGAGGAGTCAATCCTCTGTCAGTGGGAACGGTCAAATGCTGTGCCGAGCTTAAGACAAAGGCACTGCTTGATGCTCTGGAGGAAGGCGGCTATGATGCGGCTTTCGGAGGTGCACGCAGAGATGAGGAGAAGTCGAGGGCAAAGGAGAGGATCTTCTCGTTCCGTGACAGGCACGGACAGTGGAATCCAAAGGACCAGAAGCCTGAGCTGTGGAACCTTTTCAATTCAAAGATCGATCCCGGGGAATCCATCAGGGTGTTCCCGCTTTCGAACTGGACGGAACTTGATGTCTGGTCGTATATCTACCATGAGAGCATCGAGATCGTGCCTCTCTATTTTGCAAAGAAAAGACCTGTCATAGAGAAGAACGGCCAACTGATCCCAGTTTATACGGATGAGCATGAGGAAGAGACAAAAGAGGTTATGAGCCGCTTCAGGACCCTCGGATGCCACTATTGTACAGGTGCGGTACGTTCGGAGGCAGACACCCTGCCAAAGATCATCGAGGAGATGATGGTAGCCAGACATTCCGAGCGTATAACAAGGGTTATCGATCACGACCAGGACAGTTCCATGGAACAAAAGAAAAGGGAGGGATACTTCTGAAAGGCCCTGATTCTTTAATAGAGCAGAACCAGAATATCGACCTGTTAAGATTTGCCACCGCAGGAAGCGTGGATGACGGCAAATCTACCCTTATTGGTAGATTACTCTACGATTCAAAATCGATATTCGAGGATCAGCTGAATTCCATCAGGACCTTCTCGAAAAGCCACAG
>DACO01000157.1:17319-18749 GCA_002508635.1 Methanolobus sp. UBA118
GAGCAGGGAATCACAATCGATGTAGCTTACAGGTTCTTCTCAACTCCCAAGAGACGCTTTATAATTGCGGATACTCCCGGACATGAGCAGTATACAAGGAACATGGCAACAGGTGCATCCAATGCATCCCTTGCCCTGATCCTCATTGATGCCAGAAACGGTGTCTTGATACAGACAAAGAGGCATTCGTTCATCTCGTCCCTGCTGGGTATCCGCAACTTTGTGGTTGCTGTCAACAAGATGGACCTGGTAGACTATTCAGAAGATGTGTTCGAGGATATCGTAAATGATTTCAATTCATTTGCTGGGAAATTATCGGGAGAATCCATTTATTACATACCTATAAGTGCTCTCAAAGGTGACAATATCATCGAAAGAAGCGAGAATATGCCCTGGTATAAGGGATCAACGCTGCTCGATTATCTGGAGAACGTAAACGTATCCGGTAGACTCAACCTTAATGATTTCAGGTTCCCTGTACAGTATGTTAACTGGGGAGGGGGTGATTTCAGGGGTTACTGTGGTACGGTAGCCTCAGGTGTGGTTCACAAAGGTGATAGTGTAAGAGTGCTCCCATCAGGGAAAACAAGCCAGATCTCAAGGATAGTCACATACGACGCAGACCTGGATTATGCCTTTGCTCCCATGGCAGTTACCCTCTGCCTGGAGGATGATATAGATCTCAGTCGCGGTGATATGATCGCAAGGGCCGATGACCTTCCGGCAATCTCCGGCAGCCTGGAGGCAAATGTTGTATGGATGGATAGCGAACCCATGAATATCAGGAAAGATTATCTGATCAAGCATACGACAAGTACGGTAAAAGGAAACTTCGAGGAAGTACTGCACGAGTTCGATCCTGATGATATCAGCATGAAAGATTCGGACTTCCTGAGTCTGAACGAAATAGGAAAGGTCAGGCTTGAATTGAAGAAGCCGATATTTGCCGATATCTATTCAGAGAACAGGAACACAGGCTCTTTCATAGTAATCGATCCTCTCACCAATCGTACCGCTGCTGCGGGTATGATCACAAGATACAGCCAGGTATCTCCTGATAAGGCCTGCAAAGATGTCACTGCAAAGGTCATCCGGTATCCGGGAGATAAAATGCAGGAAGCTCAGGAAAGGTATGACCATCTTTCCATGCATGGCACACATTGCATCTACGTGGATGACGATCTGCTGCAGGAAACCATATGCAAGAATATTCCGGTTGATAGCGAGCAATACTCAGAGGCTATCGAGGATCTGTGTAAGATCGTTACACGATCCGGTGTAAGCGTGGTCGTGTGCTCTGATTATCTGAACAGTTAGATCTATTGACAGGGGATGGCTTTGCGTATAGTACGATACGTGCATTCTCTGAACTTTCTTTTTTTGAACCTTCCCATTCCATGACTACGGAACACTTTGTATCTTAGACAAAT
>DACO01000154.1 GCA_002508635.1 Methanolobus sp. UBA118
AGGCAGGTTAACCCATAGCTGCAATCCCCAGAGCTCTCCGTTCTCATCCCCCTCCGGCATCTCCTGGTGTACTATTCCGCTGCCTGCGGTCATCCACTGCACATCGCCGGGACCGATCACTCCCTCATTTCCCTGATTGTCACTGTGTGTGACCTTCCCGGCCAGCATATAGGTGATCGTATCGATTCCTCTGTGCGGGTGGTACGGGAAGCCTGCTTTATATTCCTCCGGGTTGTCCGAATGGAATTCATCAAGCATCAGAAAAGGATCGGTTTCCCCTGCCTGATGATGGCTGAAAGCTCTTCTCAGATGTACGCCTGCACCTTCGGTTACAGCTACGCTTTTAATTATTCTGCTGACTGTTCTGGTATTTTCCATTAATCCCCACTCCCTTAATTGACCTTTATCTAATCTATGTTCACTTATCCGTTAAAACATCCTGCTGTAAACTTTCAAAAATAATGGCATTCTCACGGATCTTTGCTTCAGCTTCCGAGAAATCCATTTCCTTGCACTCATTGTAGAATGTCACGAACCTTGCAAGCCACATAACTCTCAGTGCATCGATAAGGGAAATATCATATGTTTTTGAGTATTCCTCATAGATATACCAGACGATACGTGACCACAGTTCCGCATCCAGTTGCTCCTTTCCTTCAAGGAATCCCTGGAGATGGTGCATCACATCTGCTGGCAGGAGGGTAGTGTAAATGTCCGAGTATTCTTCATAACGTTTGGAGACTGTCTCGAGCATCTTGTCCTTGTTCACATTTACCGGAAGTGGTATCGGACCGTAGTATTCCGACACTTCAACACCATCGGTTATGATGGGTTTGCTGTTCTTATCCTCATAATATACGGCAAGGTCAAACATGGTTTTTACCACCTGCCTGAACATGGGTATCAGGGATGATTCGGGATCTGCGTACTTTGTAGTTGATTCATGCAGTTTCAGACCAAGCATTGCTTCCCTTATCCTCAGCCTTTCGGCGGATGCCACTGTTGTTATAAATATGTCTATTCCGAAATCCGATGGGAAAAGCGGATGATCTCTTAATATCTCCATGAGTTTTTTGGATATACAGAACTCTCCGCCTATGGGTTGTCTGATATCACTGCCGTAGTAGGCTCTTGTGAACGGGTAGGCAAGGTTATTCGTGATTACGCCGTCGAACTTGTCCCTCACATAAAACGGTACTACAAGGTCCGTTCTTCCGTACAGTACCGGCCTGACCATTTCCTGTATCCATTCTGCCTTGATTGAGAGCAGGTCACCATCTACAAAGGCTACTGCCTTTGAGTTCAGTTTATGGGCGATCTCCATCACGGTCCTTATACCGTCACCTTTTCCGGGTACTCCCATCTGTTCTACAACTATCTTCTTTACCGGGGATATGTCGAACATATCCGCTATCTCTGCAGTCCTGTCTGTTGAGAAACCGTCCGATACGACTATCAGTGTATTATAGGGGGAAAGGTATTGCAGTACTCCCTCACGTACCACATTCATCACGTGCAGGATGGTGGGTTCTACATTCTTGGTGAGTATTCCCACGACAACATCTACTTCCTCGATATCTTCAAGTCTGTCTCCGATACTTTTTTTGAGTTCCATTCAATTCCCACTTTATATTGGTTATGCAATAAATGGCAAGTATATTTAGATAATATTTAAAAGAAACCTTTAAAAATATCTACATAAATTTAATCAGTGGCATCGGGATGCCTCTAATAAGTCTTGATAAAAAAAGAATTCAACTCTAGAATATTATAATAAATAAATTAGAAAAAAAGGGAGTAAGTCTTAGCTTACTCTTTTTTGCGGTTCTGGAATATCATTGCAAGTCCGATTACTGCAGCCACTGGAAGGACCACTGTTGGGAACTCTGGGATCTCAGTACCATTTTCCTCTCCGTTGTTACCACCTGTCGGACATTCTTCCACTATCTGACTGAAGGTGACCTCTGTAAATGGTCCTCTTACGCCATGTTCATCTATTGGAATTACCCTGACCATCCAGGTCTCATTGATCGATGTATCGGCTGCAGGTACAGTATTACCAGTATGATCTATTCCCAGTGCAAACTCATCATCTAGGAATCCGCCGGTACCAATGTCCACGAACCATCTGTACTGATATGTTACTGAATCTCCATCTGGATCTGCCGGATTTGGTCCTGTTACACTGGCTACAAGATCATCATTAATGTTTACGCACTCGTTGGGCGTTATTTCTAATGTGGGTTCATGAGGGGCATTGTTTGAACTGGTACCATCAAGTGTGTAATTAACAATAAGTTTGCTTTTGTCCAGTTCTGTTGCCCAGTCGTCTTCAGTGTGAATGTCAATATCCATGAATACATTCAATGTGCAGTCATCTGTCAGAAGTGCAGGATCAACATCGAAGGTTGTCACGGACCATTCATCATTGTGTCCCTGAAGATATACTGGATTCAGATCGACTCCATCAGCAGTGATGTGATCATACTCTCCCTCCCATCCGTGTGATGGTTCGGAGTCTACGTCCCATGCACGTATTTCGAGCTGTACGGAATTTATGCTTATGTTCGGGTCATTGCACATGTCAAAGGTGTGATTCCACCCATAATCTTCGTTCCACCAGCTGTATATTTCAAATCCTCCTGCGGAGGGCTGTACATAATGGGGCGGTGTACTGTCCTCATCCACTATCTGAGTATAGGTATAAGTTCCGTCACCGTTGTCTACTGTGCTTTCCGATGATGCGGCAGCAATGAATATCTCCGTTATCTCGTTGTCGGTGGGAGGTACCGTGCCAACATCGGATGCACTTGCAGTTCCTGTAAGGAATATAGCTAAGGCTAACAATAGTATTGTTTGTTTTATCATTTGTGTATCAACCACCAATTTTTTATTCTGAAATCTAGCCCGACAAAGCAGGTATGTTTCAGAATTATCTTGCTTAAGAATCTTTTTTCTTTTTTGTTATACTTTTCGAATAAACCGATCCTGTAATTATCATTATGATGCTCATATAATTACACGTTTCAGACTTTTTCCTTTTTTAGGAACTATTTTTGCCTATAGTCATTATCTATTTTCAATAACTCATTACATTTGTGATTTAAAATACAATTTAGTTTACTATGTAATAACACATTAAAATTATTTGCTTCGCAGTGACATTTCATAATTATGAAAAATTCTATTATCAAAAATTCTATTATCAAAAAAAGTCATTGAGCAAAGTCTGCCTTTCATCTATCTTCTCAAGTTTGGTGACGCCCACTCCGAGTAACCTGAACCTGCCCTTCCCGATAAACTCGTCCATCAGTCCCAGTGCAGTTCTGATAATAGCCTGCTTGTCAGTGCTTGCTGCCTGCAGGGTCTTTGCCCTGGTGTATGTCCTGAAGTCCTCGAAGCGGACCTTTATTGTCACGGTCCTGAAGCGGAATCTCTTCCTGGAAAGTGATTCATGTACTTTGTCCGTAAGCTCGAGAAAAACATTGCGTATTGCAGCCGGGTCGAAGATGTCCTCTTCAAAGGTATCTTCAGTACTTATGGATTTGACCTCTTCCCTTTCCCTGACCTCACGCAGGTCTATGCCGTTTGCAAGCTGGTGCATCACGACCCCCGATTTGCCAAAACGTGCAACTAGTAGCTGTACGTCCATGCTGGCGAGATCACCCACTGTCTCTATACCCATTTCTTCAAGGATCGGGCGTGTCTTTTTACCGATTCCGGGAATCTTTGAGACCGGCAGCGGGAAGAGGAAGCTCTCTACGTCTCCCGGCCTTATGACTGTGAGTCCGTCGGGTTTGTCAAAGTCCGAGGCTATCTTGGCCAGGATCTTGTTGGGTGCCACGCCGATGGAGCAGGTCAGTCCCTGTTTCCGTAGGACCTCGTCTTTGATCTTGCGTGCAAGCAGGGTTGCGGACTCGTAGTCGTCTATGCCGCTGCCCACATCAAGGTATGCCTCGTCAACACTCACCTGCTGGAACCTGTCTGCGAAGATACGGATCAGGTCCATTATGTTCTCTGAAACTTCCTTGTAGAGCTTCATATTCACTGGGAGGTAGACTGCATCCGGGCATAGCTTGTATGCTCTGGATATGGGCATTGCCGAATGTATCCCGAATTCTCTGGCCTCGTAGGAACATGTACTGACAACGCCTCTCCCTTTCCCTTCCTTGGGATCCGAGCCAACTACCACGGGAAGACCCTTGAGTTCGGTTTTTTCCCTGACCTCTACAGATGAATAGAAGCTGTCCATATCTACGTGAAGTGTGATCCTGTTCCTGACTGGATTACTCATTCCAGTTGTTTTATATAATAAGTTCTTTATCTAAATTATGGGCTACTGTCTCAAATGTATTATATTCTCTGATCTAAGGGAATACTGAAATAATATGGTATCCTAGAATCTAAGGTTCAGGTGTAGAAATGTATGTTTATATTGCGCTGCTGGCTTATTTTGTCATCCTCTTCCTGACGTTGCGTGATATCCGAATATTTCGGCGTACGGGTATTGTTTCTTATCGCAAGGGCGCACAGAGAGGAATAATCGCATCCACAGTAGTACTTCTCGGGGTTCTGATCACTCCAAGGAATCCTGAATTCGGGCTTCTTGTTGTATTCATCGGACTTTTCTTAAACCGTAAGGGTATCAGGGAGAAGGTCTTTAATGAAGCAGGTACTGTCGACCGCCTGCTGGGTAAGACCGATATCTGAAGTACATAACTTTCACCCGGCTGCAATCCAAAAGGTATAAATGTAAGGGTATTTATTATTAGGCGATACGTACTTACTTAGTATCATATAATTAACAGTCCAGTTTACAGTTTCATCATATACTAATGGAGAATTTACATGGGAAATATTAGACAGACCAACATCAAGAACATTGCATTACGCTTAGTTGACAACTACGGTAACACTTTTACAACAGATTTTGACACAAACAAGCATCTTGTAACAAAGTACACCACAATCGAGAGCAAGGTTATCAGAAACCGTGTTGCAGGCTATGTTACAAGAAAGATGACTCACAAGCCTAAAGAGTAACCTTTGAGGGGGACGATCCCATGTTCGAAGGAGTTCTACCAGCGCTTGTAACCCCTTTTTCTAAGAATAATACCATTGATTCCGAGAATTTCAGGAATATTGTCTCTTTAGTGGAAGAAGGTGGAGTTTCAGGTATAGTCGCCTGCGGTACGACCGGCGAATCGGCTACACTTTCAATGGCCGAGCACAAGGAACTGATCGACATTGCCATGGACTGCTCCAGCGTTCCGGTGGTGGCAGGTACAGGGTCCAACAATACTGTAGAGGCAGTAGAACTTACCAAACACGCAGCCGATGTGGGTGCAGACGGGGCTCTGGTCATATCTCCATATTACAATAAATCCAATGACGCAGGTCTGCTGGCTCACTTTAAGACCATAGCAGAAGAAGCGGATATTCCTATCATACTATACAATGTGCCATCACGTACAGGACAGGACCTATCAGTTGAAGTGATCGCAGAACTTGCAACTGTGGATAACATAGTTGCTGTCAAGGAAGCAAGCGGTAGCGTGGAAAAGATATCCCGTATACTTGAGATGACTGCCGATGAGGACTTCGGGGTACTTTCGGGAGAAGACGCCTTGACATTCCCTGCCGTTGCCCTTGGAGGAAGCGGTGTTGTGTCGGTTGTTGCTAACATCGTTCCTGAGATGATGGTAAACCTTGTGGAAGCCACAAAGAAGGGAGATCTGGAAACTGCAAGAAAGTTACACTTCAAAATGGCACCTCTTATGAGGGCTCTTTTCTCAGAGACAAATCCGATACCTGTTAAGCGTGCCATGGAACTAATGGGACTTGTGAACGGCAATCTCAGACTTCCGCTCGCACCACTGAGTGATGAGAACGATAAGGTCCTCCAGGATGCTCTTCGTGAACTGGGGTGCATATAAATGGTCAATGTAGCTGTAACCGGTGCATCCGGAAGGATGGGACGGCTTATAATCTCCAATGTTCTCAGGTCCGAGGAAACTCAGTTATCTGCGGCATTCGATCTAATGAATGTCGGCAGTGACGCCGGAGAAGTTGCACAACTTGGAAATCTTGGTGTGGCAATCTCATCCGTTGAGGATATGGAATCGGTACTCAAATCCTCTAAGACCGATGTACTTATCGATTTTACCATTGCGGACGCAACTGCTGTCAACGCCCCGCGTGTGGCATCAAGCGGAGTGAATCTGGTGATCGGTACTACCGGTCTGACGGATGAGCAGAAAGCCACGATTGAAGATTCCATCAGGCAGAACAATGTCGCAGGAATCATATCACCCAATTATGCAGTGGGTGTGAACGTATTTTTCGGAATACTGAAGGAAGCTGCGAAGTATCTCGGAGATGCGGATATAGAAGTTATCGAAGCTCATCATAACCAGAAAAAGGATGCTCCAAGCGGTACCGCTCTCAGGGCTGCGGATGTTATCAGTGAAGCCCTCGGCGGCAAGGACTATGTTCATGGTCGTCAGGGACTGGCTCCCAGAGGCAAGGAGATTGGAATCCATGCCGTACGCGGAGGGGACATAGTCGGTGACCATACAGTGCTCTTTGCAGGTGATGGTGAGAGAATCGAGATCAAGCACCAGGCTCACTCTAGACAGGCTTTTGCAGGCGGTGCGGTCAAAGCCGCGATATGGATTGCAAAAGCAAAGCCAGGTGTTTATACAATGGCTGATATCCTGGGATTATAAATCCCATTCTTTTCTAATTTTGAACTCAAAATTTGCACAATTTGCTTGTTTTGTGAACAAATGTGGCGCAGATATTTCTATCTACGTTCACAGATTCGGGAGATTTTGGCTTATTTATAGCCGGGTATATTATATATTTGTCTGTATATATTGTATATTATAGCAACAGAAATTTCACCGGGTTGCTATGTCGTCTATACCTCCAAAACCTTTCTTTTTTCTTTTTATTTTTAACGGCTCAGAGCAAATGCTTAGCGATATTCTCTGAAATGACTCTTCCGCAATAAGTGCAGCGAAGTTTTGGCCTGTCATCATCCACTGTGACATTGAATTTGGATGTTATGGGTTCGTTACTGTTCGAAATACAGTTGGGATTGATACACCTGATCACACCTTCCATAAATTCGGGTATGTGAACTTTCTTTTTCTGGGAAACGTTAAAATTGCGTATGATATTTATTGTCGCATTGGGCGCAATAAGTGCTATCCTGTCAACTTCGGTGACCTTCAGCTCCCGGTTCTCTATCTTTACAACATCCTTTTTCCCGTGTTCTCCTGGTGAATTCAGGAGGATGCTCACAACTCCTTCGCTTGCATCAGGTAGTCCGAGTATCTTGATGACATTCAGGGCCTGACCTGCCGTAATATGGTCTATGACCGTACCGTTCTTGATCCTGCGTACCCTGAGCTCTTTTTCCTCTCCCATTATTCAATCGCCCCCAGTACAAGTGCAACAAGTGCCATACGTACCGGCACGCCATAGAATGCCTGTTTGAAGTAACATGCATGTACCGTATCATCAACATCCGGGTGTATCTCATTGACCCTCGGGAGCGGATGCATTATCCGCAGCTCCTGCTTTGCATCTTTTAACAGGTCGGTTGTGATCTTCAGCCTGTTGGCCACCTTCTGATATTCCGCAGGATCGGGGAACCTTTCTTTCTGTATACGGGTCATGTAGAGCACATCAACATCACCGATGGCTTCTTCTATTGACTCAACCTCCGTAACCTTTGCGCCCCTGTTCTCAAGATCGTTTATTATCTCCTCGGGCATCCTGAGTTCCGGAGGCGATATCATGGTTATCTGTGCTCCGTAAAGCGAGAGTGCGTAACAGAGTGAGTGCACTGTCCTTCCGTATTTAAGGTCACCTGCAAGCGCTATCTTCAGACCGTCAAGATGGCTTTGTCTTTTGATTGTATACAGGTCAAGGAGGGTCTGGGTCGGGTGGTGTCCCGCACCGTCTCCTGCATTTAGTATGGGTACCGTGGAAAACTCCGATGCGAGGAATGCCGCCCCTTCTCTCGGGTGTCTGAGTACAATGGCATCAGCATAACTGTCAACAACCCTGATGGTATCTGCAAGTGTTTCTCCCTTTGCGATTGAGCTGGCATCAACAGAACCAAGATTGAGCACGTCACCTCCGAGTCGGTACATTGCGGTTTCAAATGACATGCGTGTTCGGGTGCTTGGTTCAAAAAAAAGGACTGCCAGGACCTTGCCACTGAGAAGGTCGGATTTTTGTTTTCCAAGTGCTATCGGTTCCATCTTCTCAGCGGTCTCAAGTATATGATCGATCATATCCTTTGAGAAAGATGTCATTGAAATGATATGGTGGTCCTTGAATATCATCGACAACTAAAGGAATTCCATCAGATATATGTTTACTGATATAATCTGTCCAGAATTAAAATTGTTACTTTTTTGAATCGAGTATCTTAATAAGCCGGTCCCACTCTTCTGTTTTAACGTCACAGGTATGTTTTGTCTGAGCTCTTGCTTTCCTTTTAGAAGGCACGGTAAGTTCCTGGAGGTCCATAATAGCACGCATCAGGCCGGCGGTTTCATTGAAGATCTCCTTCGCTTCCCTGTAGGTAATATCTCCTTCCTCCAGGTATCTTTCGCATTCCTTCTCTTTCTCATTGAGCATGTCAAGGAAAGTCTGTATATTCTCAAGGTCTTCTGAACTGTATTTTCTCTTGTTGACTATTTCCCAGACTACTTCATGCAGGTTGACTTCTTTTCCGTCAAGTTTTACTTTGCTGGGAATCTGTTCCCCTACCCAGAAAAGCCGCCGGTGAAGACTGTTAAGTAAACGGTTCCTCTCACGGTCTGTAATCTCACACTCTTCAGCCATTTCCCTCTTATTAGAGTTGAGCTATATAGTATTAAGATTTTATCCAGATTAAATTTATAGGCTCTAAAGTATTTAGTAATAAAGAAAATAAATGAAGGTGATCAGATCAAACCCATAATTCAGGTTGCCCTGGACTTGCTGGAAACGGACCGTGCCATACGCATCGGGCAGGAGGCCCTGGAAGGCGGTGCCGACTGGATAGAGGCAGGTACACCCCTTATCAAAAGCGAAGGGATGGATGCCATCAGAAGTCTCAGGGAAGCATTTTCCGGAAATATCATCGTTGCTGACATGAAAATAGCGGATACCGGTTCCATGGAAGTGGAAATGGCTGCAAAGGCCGGTGCTGATATTATAGTGATACTGGGAAGTGCGGATGACTCCACCGTGCTTGAGGCTGTCAGGGCTGCAAAGAAGTACGGTTCCAGAATCATGGCTGACCTGATATCGGTAAACGAGCCGGTCGTACGCTCAAAGGAACTGGAAGAGCTTGGTGTTGATATCATCAATGTTCATGCAGGCATCGACCAGCAGATGACCGGACAGGATTCTCTTTCTATAATGAAGAAAGTTGTCAGGGAAGTTAACATACAGGTTGCTGTTGCCGGAGGGCTCGATGCGGATTCCTGCGCCATGGCAGTGCAGGAAGGTGCGGATATAGTTGTGGTCGGGGGCAATATAGTGCGCTCCGCTGACGTCACTGCTTCAGCGAAGGCAATAAGGGAGGCTGTGGACTCACCTTCCGTTAAAGCTTATTCCAGGAAATCGATTGACGAAGAGATCCGTTCTATCCTTGGATCAGTTTCAACTCCCAATATATCGGATGCAATGCACCGCAAGGGTGCCATGCAGGATATATTTCCCATGCTTGCCGGAAAGAGGATGATCGGCACCGCGGTTACAGTCCAGACCTTCAGGGGAGACTGGGCCAAGGCTGTAGAAGCCATAGATAAGGCTGGTCCGGGAGATGTTATTGTTATCTATAACGGCAGCAGGCATGTGGCTCCCTGGGGCGGCCTTGCAACCCAGAGCTGTCTGAACAAGGGTATTGCAGGCGTGGTAATAGACGGAGCGGTCAGGGACATAGATGATATACGTACATTGGATCTTCCGGTCTTTGCCACGTGTCACGTACCCAATGCAGGGGAGCCCAAGGGTTTCGGTGAGATCAATGCGGAGATTGTCTGCGGTAATCAGACGGTAAAACCCGGTGACTATATCGTGGGGGATGACAACGGCGTTGTGGTCATACCAAAGGAGCGTGCATATGAGATCGCAAGGCGTGCAAAGGAAGTAGAGAAGACCGAGCAGCGACTTTTCGAGGAGATCCGCAGGGGAGCAACCCTATCAGAAGTAATGAAACTTAAAAAATGGGAGAAACACTGAATGATCGAATTATTAAAAGTACTTGCTTGCATGCCCTTTTTACTATATGCCTGCTATGCGGACATAAAGACGCGCAGGGTTGCCAACGAGGTATGGGTTGTGATGTTCGGGGTCGGTTTTGTTTTCATAATGTATGACCTGATTACACTCGGCCTGCCATATCTTATCAGGAATATATTGACCTTCGCCTTCATTTTCACATTCGTATACATTCTTTTTCAGCTCGGAGCCTTCGGAGGCGCCGATGCCAAGGTGCTCATGGTCATATCCCTGATCATCCCCACATTCCCGGATATTGTGATTAACGGCACCCAACTCCCGATCAACGGAGTCCCGCCAATTGGCCTGTTCGCTTTCAGCGTGTTCGGTAATTCGGTGATTCTTACGGTGATCGTGCCAATCGGCCTGTTCATCTACAATCTGTTGCACAATCCTCTAAAAGAGAACCTGAAAAGACCTCTCTA
>DACO01000148.1 GCA_002508635.1 Methanolobus sp. UBA118
AGATGCTCTTCAGGTACGTTCATCATAAGATAGCGTTTACCCTTGGCACGCAGTACGCTCTCCATGGCTGTTTTGATCTGTTCGATCTTACCGTCTTCCTGCATGCTTTTGTTGTTTGCGATAAGCTGGACCGATGATGAGAATACCTTATCTATCATCTTCAGGTGGTTGGTCACAAGGGTTGTCCCGGAGCTTGATATGTCCACGATGGCATCCGCAATTCCTACATGTGGTGTCATCTCACAGGCACCGCTCACTTTTATGATTTCGATGTCGACTCCTTTCTCCCTGAAGTATTCTTCTGTGATATTCGGAAACTCGGTGGCAACACGCATACCATTGAGTTCGCTTGCAGAGGATATCTTTGATTCCTCTGGAACTGCAAGTACCAGGTTTGCCCCTCCGAAATTAAGATCCAGGAGCACTTCAACATCTGATTTTGTCTCATGTATCAGATCCAGTCCGGTTACCCCGACGTCGGCAGCACCGTCCTGCACGTACTCGGGAATATCGGCGGCTCTTGCGAAAAGAAATGTGATCTCAGGGTCGGTGGTCTTTGCGAACAGTTTCCTGGTACCACCTTCAAGTACCGGTAATCCTGCTTCCCTGAACAGGCTGACCGTAGGGTCATGCAAACGTCCTTTGTTAGGTATGGCAATGCGTATCATGGATTATCCTTCTGAATAGAGTCAGCTATATAAATTGAGTGTTCTTTCAAAGACATTTATGACATATAGATTTCACGCTGACGAATATTTCTGTACTGGATTTTGAAAGCTGTAAATATGATTACAGGTTATACCTTAAAAGAGATAATATTAAATAATACATGCTTAGTTGATACAGAAAAGAATACTTAATTTAGTATCTGATTATCTATTATTCTTGTTCGTAGTGTGCCAATAATATTGCATGAGGATAGCAAAATGTTAAGGAATATCAAAGTCGAACACCTGGTAGAAACGCCAATAGAAAAACAGCAGATCGAGCTTGTGGAGAGAAAGGGTGTCGGTCACCCGGACAGTATCTCTGACGGTCTTGCAGAAGCGGTCAGCCGGGCACTATGCGCTGAATACATCAAGAAATGCGGTGTGGTTCTACACCACAATACCGATGAGACACAGATTGTGGCAGGCAGGTCAAACCCGCAGTTCGGGGGCGGAGAGGTCATCCAGCCCATATATACCCTTCTTGTGGGCAGGGCCACCAAAGAATTCGAAGGCGTGGAGATTCCTGCAGAGGCCGTCGCACTTCAGGCTGCAAGGGATTATCTCAGGAACACGATAGTCGACCTTGATCTTGAAAGGGACATGATAGTGGACTGTAAGCTGGGTACCGGCTCCTCTGACCTGAGGGATGTATTCAACAGGGACCGTGTGCCGGTAGCAAACGATACTTCTTTTGGTGTGGGACATGCACCGTTCTCTGAACTGGAGCAGATCGTCTATGAATCCGAGAGGCAGCTCATAACCGATCTTAAAAAGAAGATTCCGGGGATCGGTACTGATATCAAGGTCATGGGCCTGCGTGATGGCGATGATATTTCACTTACCATATGCTGCGGAATGGTGGGCAGGCATGTGGATGACATGGATCATTACATGAATATCAAGGAAGAGATGGCAGACTATGTTACTGATCTTGCGCTAAAACGCACTGACAGGAACGTATCCACATTCATCAATGCAGCAGACAATGCGCAGTGTGGCTCTGTTTTCCTGACCGTTACGGGTACATCCGCCGAGATGGGAGATGACGGCTCAGTTGGCCGTGGTAACCGCTGCAACGGTCTCATAACACCAGGAAGACCAATGAGTATGGAAGCCACAAGTGGAAAGAATCCAATCAACCACATCGGCAAGATCTACAACCTGCTTTCAACCCAGATGGCAAGGGACATTGCAAAGGAAGTGCCCCAGATACAGGATGTACACATAAGGCTTCTGTCACAGATCGGCATGCCTATTGACCAGCCACTTGTGGCCAGTGCACATGTGATCCCTGAGGATGGCGCAAACTTCGCATCCATAAGAGCGGAAACAGAATCAGTTATCGATGACTGGCTCTCTGATATTACCAAAATTACCGATATGGTGGTCAAAGGAGAGCTTGAAACTTTCTGATATCTTTTTAAGATACGGGCGACAAGTCTGCCCGTATTTTTAACTTTACTTATTATTGTTCTGTTTAGTGTTCTTTTAGTATTACTGGTATTTACCGGAATTATTTTTCTCTACGGCGAAAGAGCTAAGTATTATTGTGCGTATTGGTGTGTTGCATCGCATAGCATTGGCGTGCTGATGCATGATTTGTAGGACCCGCCTTAACTCAGTTGGTAGAGTGCGCGGCTGTAGTATGGTTCATGTGACACGTTCACAAATTCCGCGCAGGCACCGCGATGCCCCCGGTTCGAGTCTGGGAGGCGGGACTTTCAAAATCATGAAAAGCTTTATATCCCAGAACATCCATTAAGGGGTGCTCACAAGCGAAAACCGCAGAATGTCCGAATAGTGTAGAGGCCTATCATGGAGCCCTGTCGAGGCTCCGACCCGGGTTCGAATCCCGGTTCGGGCGTTTTCAGCCAATTCCCGGTTTATCCGGGCTTCTTTTATCTTTTTATCATCTAATAAAGAGTCTTAGCTATTTTTCTTTAAATAGAGTTGTTTTTATTGCCACATTATTAAAATATAAGTGGAATTAAGTAATTATTTATACAATGTTCCTGTAGTTTTTCACATGGTACGTTTGAATGATTGCGGCAACTCAAATGCATTCAAAATTCTGATACTCAGTCTATTGTATATGTTGATGCTATTTGCTCTTGTTTTGTTTGAGAGATTTACAAGTTGTAACAATAATCGATTTGTAAAAACGGGTATTGTTTTATTTTGCTCGTTTTTGTAGCCAGCTGCATTTCATATACTGCTATGACTTTATGCTATTGTATATTGGATCTCGGCTCTGAGCATTTATTTTTGACTTTATACTTTTTATAAAACTCCATTGAATTTCTAGATTGGATTTAATTAACAGCGGTAGTCGTACTTTCATTTGATAGCTTATGTTATATACAACTACTCCAAATTTAAACAATTTTTCTTCTGTAGATAATGTTATATATTTTGTATTGGTATAAACTTTATTTATTAAAAAAGTAAATAAATTTAATTAAAATATGAATAAATTAATGTTAGGTTTGTTGTTGATTGTGTGTTTCTTTACACAAACCATACTGGCAAATGAAAATATTAACATAGAAGAGAGAAATAGATTAGAGAATCACCTTTCGGATTTAGTAGATGAATACAACAAAATTGTAGCCGATGAAAATTCATCTTTCGAAGAAGTTATAGTGCAAACTAAAAAGATTATGCAACTTGAGAGTGAACTGGAAGAAATTGGCATGGTTGCTAATTTCGAACCTACGTCGGGTGTGCATCAAAACAACAAAAATGAAATGATGCCTACAACCATATCTTTTGAAATAGTACCTGCCATTACTCAAAAGAAAGAAGCATATGTTTTTGAAATGAATGAAGGCAAAAAAGAAGTATTAGAAGAAATTTACGGTACAGACATAACAATGGGTGAGTATATAGAAAAAATATTTCCAGAAGCATTAGATGTTTTATCAAAAAAGACTTTAAAAGAGTACTATGAGACCCCAATGAACTGGAATAACAATTCTTCTAAGTTCAATGAATCCGTCTCTTCTAGTGTGGAGGGGGATAACTCATTTATTATTAAGAGACCACCAAGCTCAGAAAATTTAATATATTCAAATTTGGATTTGAGTTTTTTTTCATCTGATAAAACAAAACTCAGACCTACTTTTGTTTTAATACAGCCATCTTCCAAGTTTAAAATTATAGATATGAACGTTTTTTCTTATTTATGGAAACATGTTGATACTGCGGTTCTGTAGAAATATTCATAATTTTAGAGTAATTGGATATCAGGCTCTGTAGATAACCTCCACATTAAGTTTAAACCACGGAATTCACAGAGAATGAAAACAAATATCCCTTCGTGAACTCTGTGTCCTCGTGGTTGTATCTTCCACAGTTGAGATTATGGCATGAAGATTTCTACAAAGCCGAATATAATAAAATTTAAATGCACTTTTCTGATAACTCTTTTTGCTTACCTTAGTAGATTGATGTGGGGTGCTATAGAATTTTAACCTAGGCGATATACATCACTATATCAACCTCTATAAGTGGTTTCAACAAGAATTAATGAAAAAGTGCTCATTAACTTTACTGTGGACCTATTCTCAACACTGGCATATGCTTCATGTAAGCGACCTTCAGCTCATCGGGTGAGATCTGGTCGTATATATCCATGGCCTCGCCTCTGGTGGCGCCTCTGAGTTCCTTGATGAAGTCCTTTGACATTCCGGATCTTCTAAGCCAGGTTGTAAACCATACCCATAAGCAATGCGGAGTAAACTTTTCGTGTAAGTGGCCTTTCGGGTTGTGTATGCCGAACTTTTCGGTGTAGTCTGTTACTATCCGGTAAATGGGGCTTCTTGTGATCCTGTTGCCTGTCTTTGCTAGGAAGAGCACTAAGGTCTGATGTTCCAGTGACTTTATGGAGAGGATGAACTCTTTCATCTGTTCTATGCTGATGAGCTGTTTCTTTTCCGGTGTATGGTTCTTCTTGTAGTGACGCCGGTATCTTTTACGGAATTTTGCAAGCTCGTTCTTCTGAAGGATCACCTCAAACTCCAGATAATCAAAGAAGGTGCTAAGGCTTGCAAAGTAGGCGCTTATGGTTGACAGGGTAAGTTTTCTTTCATCTCTATGATAAATTAGAAATGGTTGCAGGTTTCACTAAAGTTTAAAAGGATTTTTTAATTAGCAATGATTGTAAATTATTGACCACAGAAAAAGATCTATAGTGTATGGGCTTGGTGGGGTGGTACAAATCATAGCGTGGTCAATAATTCAGGGTAGGATGCTTGTGTTGATCAAAACACAGGTTGGCTATCTCATCTGCCAGATATTTTAGCATCCAACTACTTATTTTCAACACTTGTATTTTATTTAAGGCTTTCCATTAAATTTGTTATAATGATCTCTATGAATAACGAAATAAACTCAAAAAAACCAGTAAAAAGTTTTCCATACTGATTTGTTCAAATAGTGTCATACTTATGCTCATATTGGCAATTTGGATATGCTGCGATAGAAAAGCCCTGTATTCAGAAAATTAGTAGTTATTCGTTATGTTGCAATTATGGACGATTCATCACCGGTACTTGCTAATATTTTGTACTGAGGACATATGTTCAATAGCAGAAATCATGTTTTGAGTTTTTATGATGTTCTTTATACTAGCCATCCGCGACTGGTGCTGAAAATTCATATATGGATTTCAAGCGATGTTTTTATTCAGCCTGCCATATGGAATTAATACACAAACATAACTATTTATAGAAAGGTTTGCTATTATTTCTTATGGTAGATATGAATGATTGTGGCGATGTAAGAGTACTCAAAGTTCTGGTACTAACATTTCTGTATCTTACACTGATGTTTGCAGTGGTAATGGTTGCAGGATTAACTAATCTCTAAGCGCAAGTTAAGGTTATTAGAACAATTTGCAGTTAGATTTGTAACATCTGCTTGTTTTTATTCAATCAGTTAATCTTTTCCTCACAGCCGGTAAAGTTCTAATACTGTAAGGTTTAATCTTGCACCGGGCAAATGGGTCCGGGTTGGTGAAACTATAAATAAAGCGTTGCTAGATGTACTTTTCGCATCCGAGAAAAGAAAAAACATGCTTTTGATGCTGAAAGATGGTCCTGTAGATATGAAATCTCTTCTCTGTGGTCTTAATACCAGCAGACAGGCCTTGCTCCCGCAGGCAAAGGTCCTGGAAGAAACCCATCTTGTCTCCAAGAACGGTCAGTCCTATGAACTAACATCAATCGGAGAACTTATCCTTGACAGAATGCTCCCCGCAATTGGTACTGTGAACGTTCTGGAAGAGAACGTCGATTACTGGGGTAGTCATGATCTGGATTTCATCCCCGGATATCTCCTGAAAAGGCTGGAAGAGCTCGATCCATGCACTTTAATAGAGCCAGACATATACAATATTTTTGAGCTCAACGAGGAATTCATAGAAACCAGTAAGAAGTCCGAGTACGTTAATTCCTTTGTTTCATTCCTTCACCCGGACCATCTCCAGATTTTCCTAGACCTCATGGACAGGGACATAGACGCATCGTTAATTGTTTCTGAAAAACTCTTTGAGAAAATCAGGGAGGAATATTTTGAAGATTTCAGGGAATTACTATCAACAGACTCCGTGAAGCTATTCATATACAAAGATAAGATGGATCTGGTGTCCTTTTCGATCAACGATCACTGTTCTGTTATGAGGTTATTGACAAAATCTCATGAATATGACAGCAAACAGCTTGTATGCAAAGGACAGAATGCTCTTGAATGGGGACAGGAACTCTTTGAGTATTACAGGAAAAGATCAGTGCCTGTAACTTCCTTTAAAAAATAACTTCGAACCGGTTCGCAGTTTACGCAACATTTATAGAAAACTTTGTGTATCTTTTCACTTAGAACATATTATGGAGGCAGCACTGCTTGACTAAAATTTTAAAAACTATTCTTATATCATTCATTGTTCTGCTTATACTTGCCTTTGCACTTGTCTTTATCGGAAATTTCTATGTCACTGTGAGCGATGTTCAAGAGAGTGGTGAACAGGTTGCAAGTATAGACGGAGAATTGCTGGAAAATGATGATTTCATTGCCAGAACCTACGGTTATGAAGATCGTCTTATGTTCACATATATACCACGCAATCCTGATATGATTGCTGACTACTATGCTGACTACGACATAAGAGAAAACAATAACACAATATCTGCCGGTGATAACAGGCTGTATGAAGATGTTTCTGCTGAGAATCCTATATTTTTTGAGGTTCCCAGGCAGGAATCAGCTGTATACGAGATGGATATGGTGATCGAAGACCTGGACAGGAATCAGGTCCACAACAGCAGTCTTACAATAGAATCACAAAATTAATAATAATCATTCTGATTGAGGTTTATATTATGGACAAAACACTGACATTCGGAATAATCCTGTTTTTATTCGGGTTAATGATTGGAATTTCATTGCCATGGGATAATTCTGACCAATCACAGGAAGATATTCTTCTCATTCAGGAAAGTACTCAGACCATGGGCGCAGCAGACGGTAATGATACGGATATACAACTCTACTCATATAATCTGACCCTGTATAATCCGGGTAGCAAAGAGATATTCTTGGAATCCGTTGAACCTGCCTTCAGAGACGAATTCGAGAGTAGAATGGTCTCTGATAGTCAGAGAGTATATGTCAATGAAAGCATAGCTGTGGAATCTTATATTCATGTGGAGGATGAAGTGACTTTTAACATGTCAAGCCTTTCAAAGGAGGATATTGACAGGATGAGTCCGGTTATCACTGGTATTGAAGTGAACTCGGTGTTCATACTGCCATTTCCGTAAGAATTTCATTTCAGAATATTGATATTGTAGATCAGCATGGTCATCATTAAAGAGGTATACTCTTAATTATCTCCAGAAAGCTGCATTCCAGAAAGATAACCATGAGGTTGTTGAATACAAGAAAGATGCCCACGCTTATTATAAACTTCTTTGATATTTCCCACAGCCTTCTCCATCCTGCACTTTCCTGTCTCAGCAGTTTGTAGTTATAATACACTATTATCAGGAAAACAAGTTTCAGTATCAGGAATGACCATACGCCGTACTCTGTCATGACTGCCCGCAGGAATATGTTTTCCTCAAAGCCATATGCCAGTGCATGTCGGGTTGTTAAAAAATCACCGAATACGTAGAACAGGATGATGTACCTTATATCATGCAGAAAAAATGCCATGTCAGCTAGGATCTTTGTTTGATGACTGTTTGTATTCTGCATATCAGAAGGTTCTTATGGAGGTGTATATATCCGGTATGTACCTTCGGTGGTATTTTATGTTCAGAGAACTGTCCGTTCTGTACATAATATCTTTCTGTTACATTCATGCCTTTGCTGCTGCCAGAAATCCCACACTGGGAACAATTTTGTACTATTAAATACAGAATACTCCGTATGACAAAAGAAAAGAATCCTCTTGATATAAGTGATACTCTTAAGGATCACAGATCAGATGCTTTCATGATCGTGGGTAATTCCGGTAATGCCGATATGTACTATTCCACCCGTTTCTTTGCTTCGGATTCCTTTGCATATATCCAGACAAAGGAGGCCGATGAGATCCTCCTTATCTCCGATATGGAACGCGGACGTGCGGAGAATGAATCAAGGGTATCACAGATACGTACACTTCAGGAATGTAATTACCGGGACAAAATAAAGGAAAGAGGAGATCCTTCCCTTGCATACTGTGACTGTCTGGCCGAGATACTGCAACATCATGGCGCTCGCAGGATAACCGTTCCAAGGGATTTCCCGTATCACATAGCACAGACTCTCAAAGAAGAAGGCTTTTCCTTCGAGGCTATCAAAAGTCCATTCCAGCAGCTGCGTTCCCGCAAGAGTGAACAGGAGATAGAAAAAGTAAAGACGGTACAGAATGCCTGCAATCTTGCCATGGAAGCAGCGGTGGATATGATACATAAGTCCGAGATCGTAGACGGGAAACTCAATTATAATGGTTTTGACCTGACAGCGGAAAAAGTGCGTCACCAGATCGATATCACGCTTCTTGAACACGGATGTGAGTCAGAGGGCACTATTGTGGCCTGTGGCAAGGGATCCGCAAATCCTCACTGGGAAGGCACGGGAGTGCTCCGGGCGGATGAACCCGTTGTAATTGATATATTTCCACGCAGCAAGAAGAATCGCTATTTTGCCGACATGACCCGTACAGTGCTCAAAGTTGATGCATCAGAAAGGCTGAAAGATATGTATGAGGCGGTGCATGTAGCCCAGGAAGTTGCCATTGAGATGATAAAGCCTGGAGTAAAATGCAGTGATATACATGGCAGGGTTTGTGATGTGTTCGAAGAGCGGGGATACGATACCAGTAGAAACGGTTCGCAAAGCGGTTTTATTCACTCCACGGGTCATGGTGTCGGTCTTGAGATACACGAAGCTCCATTTGTGGGTGAGCGTGACACGGTTCTGGAAGCCGGCAATATCATTACCATAGAACCTGGTCTTTACTATCCCGATGTGGGAGGCATCCGTCTTGAGGACCTTATTCTTGTAACGGATGACGGTTTTGAGAATCTCACGGAAATGGAAAAAGAGTTTATTGTATGATCCTTTGAAAAAGTTTATCTTATTTAAGGACAGGAGATAGGTTATGGCGAAGGTAACACAGGATCAGGAAGAGGAAATACTGGAAAAATACTTTGAGGCCGGAAGGATACTCTCTCAGGTAAGAGGCGAGGCAAAGGACCGGATCAAAGTAGGTGCAAGCATGCTTGAGGTTGCCGAGTTCGTGGAGAACCGGGCGATCGAGCTGGGCGCAGACGGTTCCGCCTTCCCGTGCAATCTTTCAAGGAACGATGAAGCTGCACATGCAACTCCCTATGCAGGTGAGGAAACAGTTTTCGGGGAAGATGTTGTCAAACTCGATCTTGGTGTTCAGGTTGACGGCTATATTGCTGATTCTGCTATTACCGTGGATCTTACAGGTAAGTATGGAGAGCTTGTAAAGGCATCCGAGGCTGCACTTAATGCTGCCATCGATACTGTGAAGGACGGTGTCAATACCGCAGAGCTCGGTGAGGTCATAGAGGATACCATCACTTCAATGGGATTCAAACCCATCGGAAACCTTACAGGGCACGGGCTGGACAAATATATTCCGCATGCTCCTCCAAGTATCCCGAACAGGAGGATAGGGAACGGTAATGTTCTGAGAAGCGGTGATGTCATTGCAATCGAACCCTTTGCAACTGACGGAACAGGTAAGGTATATGACGGTACTCTTACCGAGATATTCCAGGTTGTGAGAAAAAAACCGGTGAGATTGCCCGCTGCCAGAAAGCTCTTAAAGGAACTTGAACCATACAGGACACTGCCCTTTGCAAAGAGATGGTTTAAGATGGAAAAGCTTGACTTTGCACTGCTGCAACTTGAAAAAGCGGGAGTAATACATTCGTATCCTGTGCTCAAGGAGATAGGAGGCGGCATGGTCTCACAGGCAGAGCACACGGTAATTGTTACCGACAACGGGTGCGAGATAACAACAAAATGAACAGGAAGGGATAATTATCAGAAAAACATCCCATTTGATCATTCTGCTAATACTTTTTTCAATATTTACATTACAGGCAGAAGCCTCGTATAGCTGGGAAAACGATATAACAGTTGGACTTGACGGAATGTCATGGACCTACACAGAAAAGTATTCTGATGAGAGATCTGTTCTGTACAGGGCATTCATCGATTCCGAACTTGGTGATGACGACGGTTTTGTCTCTGCATGGGAAGTTCTGAAAATGGATACCACAAACAGGGCACAGCTCATGGATACGGTTGAAGGGAATATGGATGTTAAGATAAACGATTCATCAGGCGCAATAGTGGTGACAGGTGTGGAATCTGACATCTCCATGGAGAGCTTGGGTCCGGTTACAAAGGAAGACACCATAGTCAACATGTATGAGGTACACTATGTTTTTGAAGAACCCATAATCTCTCTGGGTGACAGGATCTGGTTCCTGGGTGAGCCGGGTACTGCCGTGACCATCAGTCTGCCTGATAGTATTAAGGTGGAATCCACAGAGGGAATAGACAATGTATCTATAGATTCGGATGATCTTGGTCAGGAGGTAAGTGGAGAGTTCGGCTTTACAGGTGAGGCTATAGTCCATTTTGAACCGGATACTGTTTTACTGATGGAAGGTGGGGAGAATGAAACAAATCCGGTATCTTCTGCAGAACCGGCTACTCGGTCCTTTGGCTCACTTGTGGATGAGATATTTCCGGGCTTTACGGATGATTTTCTAAAGACCGTAAGAGGAAACTCGTTGATATGATCCTGCTGAATTTATGAAACAGAGATGATTGCAATGCTAGTAGAAAAGATAGAACTCGATAACGGATCGGCCATTGGTCTGAGTATGCAGATGCAGAGTGCTCCGCTCCTGCTGATAAAGGCAGACAAGGGTTTTGTCATGTGTGGCTATCTTGATATGGAAGCTGCAGCTTCACTAGGTGATGTGGCAGTCAAGGTCAAGGGTGTAAATAGCTTTGATGACGTACTTGAGGCACTTGTGGTGGGTGCCACTCAGGAAGCCATAAATCTTGGTATAAAGGTGGGAATGACAGGCAGGGAAGCACTTGAGCTGATGTTCTGACCGTTTTTGTCTATTACTTTTTTATTATTGAAAGGCTTTTAATATTACTTCCTGCTTCTATTGCGCTACATGCTATATGCTTTTGAGTTGTCAGGGGAGCATGATGTCCTTCCCCGCAGAGAGATTATCTCATGTCTGCATGCCGCAGGCCTTGAGTTCGCTGAATATGCACACTTCGATCAGTGTCTTGTAGTGGACATAGCAGAAGATTACAGGGAAATCGACAGGGTTCTTGTCAGTGTGGCGGAAAGGCTTGCGATGTCGCACCATGTCCTGAAGGTGGCAGGCATATCTGATGTGGATGAGGATGAAATAATAGCAACAGCTGAAAAGATTGGCATATCAGCTCACATTACACCCGGGCAGACCTATGTTGTGCGTGCTAAAAGGATAAAACATTCAGGCAACGTCAAGAGGGAAAAAATAGAGGGTCGCATCGGAGGCAGCATTTACAGGAAGGGTTTCAGGGCAGATATGAAATCTCCTGATGTGGTGTTCCGTCTGGTCATGACCGACAGGGCAATACTTGGCTCGGTGGTGGCCTCGGTGAACAGGGGTGCTTACGAGCACAGGGCGCCCCATAAAAAACCCTTTTTCTATCCCGGCGTGCTCATGCCAAGGGTCGCAAGGGCACTTGTGAATATCAGCGGCATCATGCCGGGTGAGATACTTCTTGACCCGTTTAGCGGAACTGCCGGAATCCTTGTGGAGGCCGGGCTGCTCTCTGCCCATGTTATCGGTATCGAGGTAAGGCAGAAGATAGCCCATGGTGCGAAAATGAACATGGATCTCTTTGAATCGGACTATTCACTTCTGGTAGGTGATGCCTGCCGTATTCCGGTAAAGGATTCCACGGTAGATGCGATTGTGACCGATCCTCCCTATGGGCGCTCTGCAGCTATCAGGGCTGAATCCCTGCATCATCTCTACTCTGGCTCTTTCTCTGAAATGTACAGGGTGCTTAAAAAAGGCAAACGTGCTGTTGTGGTATCCGAAATGCAGGTGACTGATTTTGCCAGAGAAGCCGGTTTTGAAGTGGTGGATGTATTCAGCCAGAAGATACACGGAAGTCTTACAAGGACATTCACCGTTCTTCTCAAGGAATAGATGCTCTGCCGTTTCTGGCAGGTATCTGCTTATTTATTTCTTCCTGTATCAGGAACCAGTGGTTTGAAAGTTGCTCTTCGTAATGTTTATGGTTGCCAAAGCGTACTTCTATGTGCTTCCAGAAATCAGGACTGTGATTGAGTTCTATGAGATGCACCATCTCGTGGTACACAATATACTCTATCAGCTCCCGGGGCAGATATCGCATATAGATATTGAAGTTCAGGTTTGATCTTGAACTGCAGCTTCCCCATTTTGTCTTCATCTTCCGGAAACGTACTGCTTTTGGCTCTACACCAAGTTCTTTTCCCATGGCCAATACGCAGGTTCTGACAAGACCTTTAAGTTCTTCCTCCGACCTGCTACGGTCCAGCTCAAGATCCTTTGAGGCTGAGAGCAGACGTTGCATGCGGATATGCCTGTTGTATATCCATCTTTTGTGTTTCCTGATTATTCTTTCATGGTCAGGATAGTTTTCCGGGATGAAAAGTTGAAACTTACCGTCCCTGAACTCAAGTCTTGGGTTGCTGACCTTGGTGTGAATGACACGATACCTGATCGTTGCATCCTTTATTTTAATGGAATGTTCCATCGTTATGTCCGGTCGGTCTGTTTAAAAAACAGGTCTTTTTATTCCTTTGGTACAAGATGGTCCATAACCTCTGCCATCACACGATGGCGCACAGTGTACTCGTGGAATACTTCATTTGCCCTGCGTATGGAGTAAGCATCCTCTGTCCAGTCGATAGGTTCGGGATAGTTCACTTCCATTAGTGTCAGTCCGTAGGGTGGTGCGCATTCGACCCCCTCCTCATAGAATTCAGGCTCAAGCATCTGCTGCAGCCACTCTTCGTCCCTGACACCGCTTCCCACCATGGTAAGTGCTGTCACCATTTTACGTACCATATTCCACAGGAAACTGTTTGCCTGGATATCGATCTTTGTAAGGGTCCCGCTGACCCTGACATCGATCTTTTCAATGGTACGGATTGTGTTCTTATCTCCCTCTTTGCTGCAGAAATTAGCGAAATCGTGCTTACCAACCAGTATCTTTGAGGCTGATCTGATGCTGGAGATATCATATTTCTCACCGCTCATGACATAGCGGTATCTTCTGGATATGGCGCCTCTTCTGGGATCAAAGTCATCCGGTACTCCGGCATGCGCCCATGCCCATATCGCTTTGGGAAGCTTTGAATTTATGACCCTAGGGATTGCAAGGTTTGGCTTATCCGTATCAAAAGCTATTATCATTTCTCTTGCATGCACGCCCGTATCTGTCCTTCCGGCACTTATGTATCTGGCATCTTTAGGGTCACCGATAATCTCAAGCTCGGTGAGTGCCCTGAAAATTTCACCTTCAATGGTACCGACATCAGGCTGGATCTGCGAACCGTGATACCCTGTTCCGACATATGCAATCTTAAGTGCTACTCTCATGCCCATTCACGGAGAATCATATCTCTTTATTTCTATAATATATTTCTCTTATGAACAGGAGGGCAATTACAAAAAGACATCCAAATAAAAACCATACACTTGCATGTGAGAGCAGGTCATCCGGAATGATGCCTGTAAGCTGGTGCGACACCTGTGATACGTTTTCTGCGGCCATGCCGGACTCTCCGGCTGCAGGAACCTGATTTGCCTGGCCAATATTCTCATTGAGGACGTTTACTCCATTGTCAAGGCTATCGTTTGGGATAACAGAACTTACGTTTTCCGCATCAACGTCCTCCGGAACCAGCATTTCATCAGATGACGGACTTTCTGTAATCTCGTAATCCTGGCCGTCAACAGCCTGGTCAGTGAAAGGTTCTTCAAAAGTTTCAGCTTCCTGCGCCCCTTCTTCGGTGACGTCATAGGCAGACATATCTTCGCTCTCGGGTACTGCTTTCTCTTCCATGGGCGCTTTAGGAACGAAAGCTTCATCCGCAGCTTCTGGCGGAAGATCCTCGTTCAGCAATGGTGCCATAGTGTCCTGGTATTCGCTTGACCTGACGGAGCTGGCCATAGGTGACGTACCCATCCCGAGATTGAGATAGTTCGTGAGAGCCTCCAGTCCTGTGGCTGCAAAGATGGCCCCTCCCACCATAATGAGATACTTCTTGAGCATGCCCAGGATCGAGGACTTATCCCCTTTCATACTTCCCGGAGCAACAACGATTATCTTCTGGACGGGTTCGTATATCTTGATCTCCCTGCCCTTTTTGCTCCATTTTGTCTTTTTGACCTTTATAAGGTCAGCTTCCACAAGCGCATCGATGTTGTACTTGATGGTCGTAAGCGGCATGTCCGTCTTTTC
>DACO01000180.1 GCA_002508635.1 Methanolobus sp. UBA118
GGGGAAAACCTGTCATCGGTTGTAATGCAGGAGGCATCCCTGAAGTGATCGAGGACGGGCAGACAGGTTTTGTCATTACCCCGGAAAATGCCAGCGAGCTTGCAGAGCGTATAATTTCACTCAAGGACCATGAACTCAGAAGCAGAATGGGTATGCAGGGAAGAAAATCAGTAAAAGAAGTCTTCTCCATAGAGAATATGGTCGATAAAACCTGCAAGGTTTACAGGGAATTGGTGTGAAATCAGAATTTATAAAATAATCTTCACAGGAATTTTGTCATTAAATCTCCATCAATATCATGAAATATTTATGCCGGCAGAATCCAATAGTTCATTGGTGAAATGCTTGGATCTTTTGCATCATATATTTCTATCCATGTCCATCAGTATTCTTAAAAACCTTGGAATCAGGGATACACGTTTCTTTGTCTACGCAAACCTGATAGATCTTGATCACCTGCTGACCTTTCCTGTAAACGATCCGTCCAGAAACTCCTTCGGGACGCATATAATCCATCGGAATTGGTTAGCGCTTTCCATTATCTCCCTGGCCATTGGATTTACCCGCTACAGGTGGCTGGGTCTGGGGATACTGTTTCATTTTTTCCTTGACCTGATACATCACAGATTCAAAACAGTGTCGGAAAACAACAGAACAAGGTTCTACCTGCCACATCTTTTTTCATAAGATCTAACTTATTCATATTTTCTCATGCTCGGGAAGTTATATTTTCCCTGAATTGCCGGAGCACTATATCCCAATCATAGTTTTCAGCCTTTTTTCTTGCTGCATCTGAATAATTTCTGTAGTTATCCCCGATAAGCAGTGTTTTAGTCTTTTCAGCCATTTCCTTCTCATCCGGGTTTACTACAAAGCCGTCAATTCCGTCGCTTACAAGATACTGAGAGGCATTATACTCTGCTTTCACAGTGATTACCGGAAGTCCGCATGCATGGGCTTCTATAACACTTATGCCAAAACCTTCCCGGCTTGAAGGAAGAATGAATATCTTTGAAACTCTCAGTTTTTCTACCAAAGAACCATAATCAAGAAAATCCGTGAAGTCTACATTGTCACTTAGATCCAGTCTAACTGCCAGATCCGTAAGCTCCTCCTTTCGGGGACCTTCGCCTATTATACAGCATCTGATATCCGGAATGTCCTTTTTAAGCAGGGATGCCGCCCTGATAAGCATATCCACATTTTTCTCACGGATAAGTCTGCCTGCAAATATAATGTCGTATCTTTTTTTTTCAGGGTCATGTGGAGTAAGTTCTGCCCTTTTATCTGGTTCTGTAATACTGCTTATGTCGATACCATTCGGTATGACACGAACATCTGTCTCCGGTACACCCAGGCATTTAAGTCTCTTTTCTGTAAGTTTTGAAACCGCAATATTGTTATCTGCTATTTTTGAAACGGCTCTCTCAACCACTTTGCCGAAAAGGCCAGCGCTTCCCATATAATCATACCAGTAATCATCCCATACCTCATGCCATGTATAGCGTACGGGGGTTTGCCTGAGTCCTGATACAAGTTTTACAGTAAAGCATGAAAAATACGGGAAAACACTTACATCGATAAGATCAAAACTCTCACTTTTCAGATGCGGATACAGACTCACTGCAAATACAAGCGCTTCCCGGATGGATCTCTTGTCACCGTTATAAAGATCCCTTGCCTCACAGACACCATGCACTACCATACCTTCGTTTTCGATCACATCCTCTCCCTTCCACCACTTGATACCGAAGAGATGGACCTCATCACCTTCAAGGACCAGACGCCTGCCAAGCTCATAGATCCGTTTTTCAGCACCACCCTTCACCCAGGGGTACACGGCATCATAGACAAAGGCGATCTTCATTCATTACCACCTGTTATTCCCGATATTCTCTCCATCAATTACTCGTCAGTATCCGTGTCAAGCAGCATCATACTTGTGAAAATAGCACCGAAGATCACCTGGATGCCTACAGCAACGAATACCATTGAGATAATAGCATACTGTATCTCGGAAATAGTGCCATAACCTGCAGATATCCACTGGTATACGATATACAGCCCGAAAGATATACCTGCCACGAGAATAACGGAACCAAGCAGCAACTCCCTCTCCAATGAACGATACGACAGGAGTTTGTTATTATCATTCTTTTTTTCATACAGGCCGTGAATGGACCCGTATGTCTTCACATAACTGCCCGTGGAAAGTATCTGCGCTCCTATGATCAGCAGCATACTGCCCAGTATGAATGAGTGCAGACCAAGGCTGATAACCGAACCCCTGAGCAGCAGTGCGGTTGTCATCAGCGTACCGATCAGCATGACAATGGCACCCGGTACAAAAAGGAAAGGAACGGGACGGTAGAGCATCATGAAACGAACGTGTCGCCAGCCATCATGAAAAGATCTCAGTTTTGAGGGTGCATCCCTTCTGTAATATGTGATTGGAACCTCTTTTATTCTCAGTCCCTTATAGGCTGCTTCGATGACCATCTCCGAAGCAAATTCCATGCCCCTGGCCTTGAGGGCAAGCCTGTCAAGTGCGTCTCTTGTGAAGGCTCGCATCCCGCAATGTGCATCCGATATATTCATAGTAAAGAGCCTGTCCAGCATCCAGGTAAGAAACGGATTACCTATATACTGATGGAGCCAGGGCATAGATCCTTCCTGAATATCGCCTTTAAGCCTTGTGCCGATAACAAAATCGGCTTCGCCTTTCATCAGGTAATCCAGAAAGCGTGGCAACTCCTCAAGGTCATATGTGTTATCTGCATCAGCTATTGCTATATAGTCCCCCTGTGCATTCGCAAGGCCGGTTATGTAGGCATTACCGTAACCTGTCACCGATTCAATGACCCTTGAGCCCATTGACCGGGCAATTTCTGCGGTGGAATCACTTGAGTTGTCAACAACTATAACCTCACCCTCGACTCCGTAGTGACCAAATATTTTCTTTGATTTTTCTATACAGGTCCTGATAGTTTTTTCTTCATTCATTGAAGGCATAACTATGGAAATTACAGGCATATACAAAACCACGTTTCAGTCCCGGACGATTATTCAAAGATCCGGATACTTGTAAGTATAATCAGCTGTGATATCTCTCTGCTAAGGGTTCGTAAAATAATCCTCACGAACACTTACCCCCTAAATCCAGTCATACTATGGTGTTACACTACTTAATCTAATTCTAATTGAATCTATTAGCCAGAGATTTATTTTGCAGATATTGAAATTCATTTTGTGATTGTAGACACTAATTCAATATTTATTTCAGAAAAAATCTCACTTTTCAGCAGGAAATGTTACTAATGAATACATGTGACAGATGATTACTTATGTTCATTCACCAATAAAGTACAAGGGTTAAGTGGGATAGGTGTATACAAAATGCCCGGGGACTTCGTAGCGGGGTATACTGAAGAGACTGAAAAAGTAGTGGATGCTATCCGTAAATCTGGCATCGAGCCGGTTAATATAGCTATATTTTCCGAGCCCTTCGCAGGTAAAACAACTTTCTTAAATCACATATATGCCATATTCAGGGGCAGGGGTGCAAGAATCAGTATTTCACATTCTGATGATATCAGCTACCTCAAGCAGCATTTAAAGGACATCCGGGAGAGCATTATTTTCATTGATGATTGTCACCTGTTATATGACAGAAAAGTGGACGGTTTTGAAGAACTTAAAGGCCTTCTGGATTTCATCGGGGAAAGTACTGAAAAGATCTTCATCACGAGCTGGAACATATTCTCATGGAACTACCTGAATAAGACACATCATATCGAAAAACACTTTCCCTGCCGGATAGAACTTCCGGAATTTGGAGTGGAACAAATAAGATCTGTCCTTCTGGCTCCATACATATCAGGAGACATTTTGTTTGAGTCAGGAGAGAAAAACGGCATAGAACATGTTCTTGAATTTAAGAGCTATACCCTGAATTTAAAGCGGATGGATAAGAATATCAATATACCTTATCCGAATTTTCATTATAATCTGTTAAAAGAGAAACTCAGTTTTAAAAAGAAGGCAACACCGGATGAAGTGGCATTTACTAAAATAAAGGAGAACTCCTCAGGGAACATACTGCTGTCGAAAATAATATGGGAGAAGAGCCTGCAGGGTTCCACTATCAGAGTAACTGATATATATTCTCCTTCTTATGAGGTAAAGCTCGAATATGATACCTTGTTTATTGGATTTTTGATACTTTCAATGGGTAATATATCCAAAAAAAGACTCGAATCCACTATAGGCGATGAAATAGACATTACGAGATCATTATCATTACTGCTTGAGCACAAAATAATAAGGATCAAAGACGGGATTTGCTCCATAAGACCGGAAGCAATGCACCACATCGAATCTCTGGCCAGAAACAGGAGGTTGCTCTGATGGCAAACCCTTCATCCAATGCTGCTGAAACACTGCTTTCTCTATTCAACATCGAGGTCATTCTGCAGATCATTTTTCTGTTGGTGTTCTCTTATGTGTTTGTAAGGATACTGATCTTCTTTATCCTGCGCCTGTCTGAAAGATTTGATAAATACAGGGTACAGATACGTATGATCTCACCGATCATCAAGATTACAGTATATGTACTTGTTCTGTACCTCATAGCTTCTTCTATACTGGCTATTTCAACCAGTCAGCTGGTGGCTTTTAGTGCTGTTGCCGGTGCGATCATCGGTTTTGGACTTAAGGACCTGTTCTCGGATCTTGTGGGAGGCATAGTGATCATACTGGAACACCCCTATCATGTAGGCGACCAGATTGAGATGGGAGATTATTACGGAGAAGTGGTTGATATTGGTCTCAGGTCAACCGTACTCCGGACACCTGACGACAATACGGTTTCCGCCCCCAATAGTCTCATATTTACGGAAAGTGTGGCCAGTGGCAACTACGGAAGTGCCGAGATGATGATCGTTACTGACATGTTCATGGACCCTAAGTCCGATGCATACCTTGCCATGAGGATAGCAGAAGAAGCTGCCTTTACATCCAAGTATATTTTACTTGATGAGGATCACAGGATTACAGTACTGTTGAACGAGTTCCCGTCTCATCTCAGGGTACGTGTCAAGGCATATGTAAACGATCTCAGATACGAGTTCAAGTTCAGATCTGACATAACCCGACGAAGCTGGAAAGCCTTCTCAGAGCATGGTATCAAAGCTCCTGAAGCCTTTTTCCCGGGTCACTATGAGAGGGATTCAACCGGCGGTCGATCATCCGGCAGAAGTACTGGTGGTTCCAGTGATCGGTGAAGCCAGAACCATTCTAACTGAATTGACAGGAAACACAATCGATTTTACAATTTACTGACATTGATCCGTATTATTCTATCATCAGTACTGACAGGATCTCCTCTTCCGTCACGGTTGCTTGTAAGCAGATAGAGGTTTCCGTCAGGTCCTGACACGACATCTCTTAACCTGCCGAATTCTCCGGTAAAATGGCTCTGCAGACTGACAGATACGGTCTCTGCATCCGGCTCAATGGAAGCCTCATACAGACTCTCTCCCCGGAGACCTGCAAAAAAGACAGAACTATTGAGATAGGCAGCACCAGAGGGTGCCCATGTATTCTCACCACTGTGGATCACAGGTGAAATCATACCTTCTGCAGTCTCATCTCCTATAATCTTCGGCCATCCGTAGTTATTCCCGGCTTCTATCAGGTTCAGTTCGTCATGAGCACTGGAACCATGTTCTGTGGCCCATAGTCTTCCTTGCTCATCCCATGCAAGTCCCTGGGGATTTCGATGTCCAAGGGTATAGACAGGAGAATTCTCGAAGGGATTATCTTCCGGTACATCTCCATTATCATTCAGTCTCAATATCTTTCCGGCAAGGGAATCCGGGTCCTGAGCAAGGGAGGACTGTCCGGCATCTCCAGTTGTGATGTAGAGCATACCATCAGGACCGAACTTGATTCTGCCTCCGTTGTGTATTCCGCTTGCAGGTATGTTATCAATAATAAGCTGATCTTCTATGAGCTCGCTGCCCTGATGCGTATACCTGACCACTTTATTGGACAGAGCCCCTTCTTCAGTGTATGTATAATACAGATAGATGAAGCTGTTATTTTCATAATCGGGATGTGCAGCTACCCCTAGCAGTCCTCCTTCTCCTGTGGAACTAACTTCATCTATGCGCAGCAGAGCCTGGTCAAGTAGACCTTGCTCGGCATCTATCAGGCGAACATTTCCGGGTCTTTCGGTGAAAATAATACTGCCATCAGGTAAGAAATCAAGACTCCACGGAACTTCCAGATCTTCAGCCACCACTACGGCAACAGGCTGTTCGCTACTGTTGCCGGAACCTGATGAGAGATTACTGGCTTCAGGAAGTTCCGTTTGATCCTGTGAACCAAGACACCCGGAACCCATTAAAGTTACAAGTGAAATGATTACAATCAGGAATATGGAAAAAAAGAAGCAACTGGAGTGTTTCATATCGATATCATTTCCATAATAAAGAAGGTAAGTAGTGAATTATTTATCCTTGTACAGGATCAGGCAGGAGTAACGTATTTCCTCATAGCGGGAATCATACGCACTGGAAAATTTTACGTCTATCACCTTTTTATCAGGATTTTCACTAATCCACCTATTCACATCCACTGCAGACTCGCAGAACTTTACACCTTTAACTGATGTCAAATATATCTCCCCATTTTAGTTAGTAGTACTCTTCAATATAAACCTGCTGATTTTAATCCTCACTTTTCACCTTCAATATGAGAGTTAAATGTAAAAGAGCATCAAAGCTCAAGAAGGAGCAATATCACTCCTGAAAGTCCCAGCACAGCGGCAATGACAATGACCCATAAACTCTCTGTTTTTACTTCGGATGCATCAGAATGCAATGTGAAATAACCGGCGTGAAGCAGATAACCCACACCAGCAAGAGCAAATAATGCTAAACTGATGCTAAAACCCTGTGTGAGCAAACCGTGAACACCTATGACTCCCAAACTCAAACCTAAAACCAGTGTTGATGCACGATAAAGTAATTTATGCTTCATGTAATTCCAATCTGGAATGAACGAATAAATATCTATTGCTTTTAAATAAATTCCAGAATATGGATCATTAACAATAGCATTTATTATTGTAAAGTTACATTCTATATAATGTAAATATCGGGTTGGTAAATAGTGGTGGATTGTAAGTAAATCGTAGAACCGGTTAGTATGTAAAAACGATTTGTCAGATATTGGGGATTGGGTCTATCTACTGTGTGATGCATATATGAAAGAATCGTTTATTCCGGGCTTCGTGAAGGATAAATCTAAAATAAGCATTGATCGACTATTTTTGAGTCTTAAGGACCCACTTTATAGAAATTCCCTCTTTCTTCTGCTTGGAAGGTTACTGAATGTCGGAATGGGATTTCTGTTCTGGTTGATAGCCGCCAGGCTCTATCCTACAGGGGAGGTTGGTATTGCAACTGCGCTGATCACATCCCTTGGATTGATAGTTTTTATTTCCAGTCTGGGATTCAATTTCTCTCTTATTCGGTATATTAATATAAATGTTAAAGAGAATGTGCTGAGCACTTCTATTATAATTACTACTGTAGCAGCTGCTATTGTAGCGATAGCATATCTGGTGATCGTCAATAACGTATTACACAGTATATCCATTCTCCAGAAAACAGGATACGCCCTGTTCTTTTTTATAACAGTGGTAGTAAATTCTGTCTTTTTTATGAGTGGAGAGGCTTTTAAGGCTCTGAGGGATACAAGGGATTTCTTCCTGCAGAACCTTGCTCTTGCTATCAGAGTCCCGCTACTCCTTCCATTTGTCTTCATGGGAAACTTTGGGATATTCGGAGCAATAGGTGTGACTTACATGATTTCAACTGTTTTTAGTTTACATCTATTGCTTAAAAGAGCCAATATAATCCCTAAAATTGACAAAGAATACCTGAAAGAATCATTCACTTTCTCTTCTGGAAACTACGTTTCGAACCTGCTGTATGAAAGTCCCGCACTAATGATGCCTACAATAATACTGAGCCTTCTCGGAGAAGAGGAAGCGGCTCTGTATTACATTGCATATTCGGTAAGTAACCTGATATGGATAGCACCCATGGCAATAAGCACCTCGCTTTTTGTGGAGGGTAGCTACGGGGAAGGGATCAAGAGGAACCTGATAAGATCAGGGGTTGTGGTTTTTATTCTGCTTATACCAAGTATATTAATAGTGTACTTTTTTGGCAATTTCATTTTGCAGATATTCGGAGAGGATTATGTAGAGGCTCTATCTTTGCTTCACATTCTTGTGCTGTCAAGCTTCTTTGTAGTACTGCATAATTTTTTCGTTCCTGTATTGAATATACAGATGAAGGTAAAAGAGCTCATGAAAGTAAATTTCATCCGTTTTTCACTATTGCTGGGGCTTTCTTATATACTGCTTGGAGAATATGGAGTCGTTGGCTTTGGATATGCCTGGATGCTAAGCTACATGGTACTTACACTTGTAATGCTTCGAATCTCCTGGAGAGAAGGATGGATATGCATCGGGAAAAACAAATAATTGTTAATTAAAAAAGTTTAGTAGCCCGGCACGGATTCGAACCGAAGTTGCGGGATCCAGAGTCCTGCATGATTGACCACTACACTACCGGGCTTCTCTGAAAGCACTCCTACATTGCAATAGTCACATATTAAGATATCGGTCGGATTCGTTACAGACTTTCCGGACCTTCATCGAGTACTGCAGTCCACCACCATCTGGCCATGTCTATAAGGTCTTTGCTGAACTGACCTGAAAGCCTGTA
>DACO01000034.1:0-3381 GCA_002508635.1 Methanolobus sp. UBA118
CTGGCATCATCTCTTGGTGTGAAAAACCCACCCCAGCCCCTTACAGATTTTAAAGACCTTATTGAAGAGAGAGCCGGAGAGACCGGAGGCATGTTCAAGTTCAATCCAAAGGTCGATGATATTGTAGACAAGTTCGGGGTCGTGGGCCCGGATGATGTTAAAATGCTGGTCATGGGTACAGTTGAGAAAGGTGGAAGCGGTTGCATGTGTCCTGCATCGGCATTTCTGCGTGCGTTCCTGCGTCATGTGGTCCTGAAAGACACAAGTGCGGTCATACTCGATATGGAGGCAGGTATCGAACATCTGGGAAGGGGTACCACCAGAGGTATCGATCTTATGATAATCGTAGTCGAGCCCGGCATGAGGTCCATTGAAACGGCCCAGCGCATCAAAGAACTCTCCGAAGGTATAGATATCAGGAACCTTGCTGCCGTCATCAATAAGGGAACTTCTGCCAACATCAAGCCTCACCTGGAAAAGCTAGGAATCCCGGTACTCGGTGAAATACCCTATGACACTGAACTTGTTGAAGCCGATTTCAAAGGCCTTGCACCCATAGATGTCGGAGGACCATGGGTTGACTCGGTTACGATAATCAAGGATAATATGCTTGCTATGATCCGGGACTTTGAGAAAGAAACCTGATCCGGATTGTCAGGATGCCAATTGAGAGTATACAAGAGGATATAGAGCCATATACAACAAAGGATGGCTCTTCCATCAGGGAGCTGATGCATCCGGAGGTGCATGGAAATCGTGCCCAGAGCCTTGCCGAAGCCACTGTTCCAATAGGCAGCTCGACCATACCCCACAGGCATAACAGATCTGAGGAAATATACTATATCACAGAAGGCAGCGGGAGCATGACCATCGAAGGACAGAGCTTCGAGATAAAGACTGGCGATACAATATGCATTCTTCCCGGAGAGGTCCATAGTATCAGGAACATCGGGGACGTAGCTCTGAAGATACTTTGTTGTTGCTCTCCGCCGTACTCGCATGATGATACGGAATTGTCAGACAGGTCATAAATTATATTACAGGGAATTTATGAAGAGCAGTTTTTTGATAGATATAAGGTTCCTCTGTTTTTGTCCCTGATAATAGTAATAGGCACTACCTTTTTTCAAACAGCATTCATTTTTTTGCCATTATTCATACTCATATACGGATGGTTTTCAGATGACAAGGTTGAAGCACCCGCAACTGCAGTGTTATCCCACATGACTATCTATTTGTATATACTTTTAATCTCAGGAGATACGCCTACATCCGATACAAGCAGATTTATTCGATCAAGTGTTTACTGGATCATCTTATCATTCATAGGAGTGACAATAGGTTACTTTGCATCACTAAAGACACAGATTGGTCTGGCGGCATCGACTATTTCACTCGCAGTGTGGCAAATTATTTTCTATATGGGGCTGGACTAGGAATTATACAAAGTAAAGTATCACCGGTAGGAGAATCACACCCATGGCATTACTCTTGCGTACTTTCAGAAATGGCGCAAGCATGCCCACTGAAGTTGAAATCGCAAATATAACAATCCCATAGGCACCTGTGAAAAGAACTACAATAACCGAAAGAACTGCCAGGACAGTGTAACACAAAACAGGATAGTTCATATCGGAGAGCCTGTTGTGGACCCTATCGCCTATATAGATCGTGGAAAAGTATGAGAGAAGTGCAGTCAGTGATACCGCACACAGAAATAGTATCATAACCGATGTACCCGGTTCGATGCCTCCAAGCAAACCATCCACCACAACCATTGCCCCGTTCCTTGATTTACCGATAACCGCAAGGGCGACCAGTGCAAATATCGCGTTGCAGGTATTCACACCGGATACTGAGACTATGAACTCTTTTGCCGGATCGAGCATGGAAACCGGGTCCTCGAATTTGCTATAGCCTTCCCATTCTTCTCCGGGTTCCTGTCGTATGAAAAGCCTGGCAAAGACCGTTGCCACAGAAGATGATATACCGGGTAGCCATGCCACAAGGGAGCCGGAAAGTCCGCCAATGAATATGCCCCTGAATATACGTTTTCTTTCAAGATCAATGCGATAGCCTAACTGGGCGGGAATTACGGGAGCTGACATCAGGCTTATGATCAGTTGTGATGACCCGAAAAGACCACTTAGCAATGGAAGCAATATCGAAGGCTCACCCAGATTAACAACGGGCCTCATCAGGTATTCCGTGTTGAAGGCGATCACACCCAGAGAGCCGCTCAGAAAAAACACCAGCAATGCATAGAACCTGAATTTCCATCGGGACAGTGAGCCCTGGCCGGGTACAGATTCCCCTTTTTCTGTCAGTATCATTACAATCACTACAATTATCAGAATCCAGGCAAGGTACGATTGTATCATGCCGTAAGCGCTTTTGAACAACATCGAGAGTGGCAGTGCCAGAACTGCTGCAAAGGCAACAGAGCCTGCACTGCCAAGCGCAGATAGTCTGATGGCTTCGGCTCCCCTTCCCTCGAGCAGGAGAGTGTGTCCGGGAAGCACCGCCAGTGCCATATCATCACTTGGAGCGCCAAGAAAGATTGCAGGTATGATATCATGAAAGCTGTGAGACACGGAGTTTGCAAGTATCATGACTGCAATATAGAATACAGGCATTCCATAATCCGACATGACAGGCGAGAGGGCAAGCAGTACAAGAGCAAAGTTATTGGTATGTATGCCCGGGACAAGCCCCGAGAACACTCCAAGGGAATAGCCTGCAAGTACTGAAAGAATGAAGATTGCAAAAGATATCTCACCGAACAGGATCATTTTAATATTCCTTGGTTTTGAAGAAAGAATATTCACCAGTTATTTAATTTTTTCTTTTTGTTCCCGCAGAAAGAAGAACTGGAATACAGGACAGCTTTTTATATCAATATCCCATTGCATGGACAGAACCTATGACGCTCAAATGTGACAAATGCAATAAGGACGCCATTATCTATCAGAAATATTCGGGTATGCACCTGTGCAGGAAACATTTCATCGATGATGTCGAACGTAAGATCAAACTTACCATCAGAAAACATTACAGCATCAAAAGAAACGAAACCATTGCGGTTGGACTGAGTGGTGGCAAGGACAGCAGTACCACACTGTACATCCTGCATAAGATATTCGGCATGAGACCGGACATCAGGCTTGTGGGCATTTCCATAGATGAGGGTATTGAAGGTTACAGGCCACAGACCATCGAGTCGGCAAAGCAGTTGACCGATGAGCTGGGCATTGAATTGATAGTTCGTTCTTTTAAGGAAGAATACGACAGGACAATGGATGAGATAGCACCCATGAAGCGTGAAAAGGGAGCGTGTAGCTACTGCGGTGTACTCAGAAAATCATTGCTTAACAAAACCGC
>DACO01000034.1:3732-4191 GCA_002508635.1 Methanolobus sp. UBA118
CTTGTCCTGCGCATGAAACCCTTGAGACAGATTCCTGAGAAGGAGGTTGCACTGTATGCATACCTTCATGACTTGCCGCTTGGGTTTGGAGGATGTCCGTATTCACATGAAGCCATGCGTAAGGAAATAAGGGTTCTACTTAACGATTTTGAAGTAAAACACCCCGGCACAAAATATGCGCTGCTCAGCGGCTTTGATAAGATATCAGGCATACTCGGCAGGGAGTTCCCGCAGGAGGGACTCTCTGAGTGCAGCATATGTGGCCAGGCATGTACGGCAGAGATATGTCAGGCTTGCAAATTGCTGGGCAGGTCAAAGTGAATCGAGTCAGTTATCCAGCGTGTATTCATCAAATGAATAGAGTTTTCTGTCGTTCCTGTTGAGATAAAACCGTGTCCACCATATAGTGATAAGTGGCCTCACTACAAGGACCGTGAGCACGAAATCCACATAAGTCCA
>DACO01000146.1 GCA_002508635.1 Methanolobus sp. UBA118
TATTACCATTTTAACTGTTTTACCCCGATACAGAATCATTTCAGACCTGTTTCAGGTTTTTTAATTTATCAAGCACCTTCTCAGCATGTCCTTTAGTCCTGACGTTGTTCCATGTGGCAGCGACTATGCCTTCAGGATCGATCAGATAGGTACTCCTTACCGTTCCCATATACTCTCTGCCATAATTCTTCTTCAGTCTCCATACACCATAGAGCTGGTGTACTTCAGTACTCTCGTCCGACAGCAAGGTAATTCCAAGCTCCTTCTTTTCGATGAAACGCTGGTGTGATTTGACACTGTCCTTGCTGACTCCAAGTATCCGGGCACCCTCTGATTCAAAATCATTTTTTAGAGCCGTGAAATCCTGGGCCTCCCTTGTGCAGCCGGAAGTGTTGTCGCGGGGATAGAAATAGAGGACAAGCCACTGTCCGCTATAGTCTTTAAGGCAAACCTTATTCTCGTCCTGATCGGGAAGACAGAAAGCAGGTGCTTTCTGACCCTCTTCTATTAGCGTATCCATAATGATCACCTGAAACGGATAGAACTTCATGTAAAAAAAAGATGATGGGTTGGTATGCATTAGAATCGGGGGCAGAGTTGTAAGTTTAATTCATGTGGGACCAACCCGATATATAGAATAATCTTATAATATATAAACTTGCTTTTTATATTGCTATATAGCTCACAATATATTGAAATTGGCCAAAATAAAGGTAAGCTTAATTAGATGGCAGGTACTTTATTCTCCCGGTTTATACAAAGGTGGAAAACGAATGGAAATAATCAGGATGGAGGATGTCTCTGTAAGCATTAATGACGGCTTGCGTAACAAATTGATCTTCTCCGGTCTGGACATGTCAGTAAACAAAGGTGAGAAGATTCTGATCAAGGGCAGATCAGGAATTGGAAAGACTACCGTATTCAGACTCATTCTTGGTTTTACCAGACCCTCTTCAGGTAGAATATACTTCCAGGGAAAGCCTGCCGATGCAGAACTGTTCTGGGATATCAGAAAAAGGGCAACCCACATCTCACAGGACAGCGATATAGGTGAAGGACCAGTGATGGCCCTGTTCGAAGAGGTCTTCTCCTATAATGCCAACCATGGAAAATTTGACCACGATACACTGGATATGCTGCTCACGGAGTTCTCACTGAAAAGAGAAGTTCTCAATAAGAAGTTCGAGAACCTTTCGGGCGGGGAGAAGCAACGTATTTCCATCATAATTTCCCTGATGACAAAAAAGGATATTTTTCTGCTTGATGAGATCACGTCCGACCTGGATGCTGCCCTTAAGACAAAGGTTGTTGATTATTTTATGGCAAATTCTGAATGGACTGTCCTTGCCATATCCCATGACCCTGAATGGGAGCGTGAAGGTGTAAGGATAATAGATTTTGAAAACATTGTCTCAAACGAGGATTCCGTGAACAAGGTGAAATGAATGCCTGCAAACGACATATCTATTCTGGGACTGATGCTTTGTTTTATTCTCCTGCTAATTCCAATTGCAGTAAGCTATTACTTTAAACTGCAACTGATAGGCCCAACACTTGAAAGCGCCTTCAGAATGGCAATACAACTGGCACTTGTGGGTATCTTCCTGACATTTGTCTTTGATCTTAACAGCGCGATCATAAACATAATCTGGGTAATGGTTATGGTAATAGTGGCATCGCATAATGTCCTGAAGAATGCGGAACTTAAAATACGATCACTGATAGCCCCACTGATCATATCCTTTGCATTAACGAACATGGGAATGCTGCTGTACTTCAACTCCTTTATAATAGATCTTACAAACGTATTCGATGCCAGGTATTTCATTCCTATAGGTGGTATGGTGCTTGGTAACTCCCTCAGGGCAAATATAGTAGGAATCAATGATTTTTGTGACCAGATACAGAGAAACGAGAACAGGTACCTTTCAAAGTTATCCCTTGGAGCTGAAAAGCACGAAGCACTTATGCCTTATATGCGAAAGAGTCTAAGGAACGCGCTCAAGCCGACAATTGCGAACATGGCTACAATAGGCATAGTCTTTCTGCCGGGTATGATGACAGGACAGATCCTGGGTGGTTCGAGCCCGCTTACAGCCATAGAGTATCAGATAGCCATCATGGTTGCGATATATGTAACTACGGTCATCAATGTGCTCATGGGCCTGATGATATTGATGCATCGTGGATTTGATGAGTACGGCATGTTCAGAAAGAACCTGCTGAAAAGCTAGATCCTGGAGCAAATAAATTCAGATGAAGTAAAGCAGGACCACAAGTAGACCTGCCAGACCAAGTCCGATGGCTAACATCATTAGCATATACAAGACAAATTCAACATCTGCATCCATCAAATACATGTAGATTTTTTTAAGATAAGAGTTTTGTGCTTTCTTGCCAGCTCAAATGGGATGAAAGTCACGGAAAATGCTGGTCTCGGCGGCATGGAACCTGAGTTGTATGAGATCGAAACCTCAGCTTCGATGCATTCATTAAGAAGTATCAGAACTAGAATTATCAAAAATCTTCGATCCTGAGATAATAGATATTAAAAGCTCCTTGTGAGATACTGACTGACGGCCTGATGAAAAAAATAAAAATGGAGATAGAAAGTGGCAGACTATTGATAAGCCTGTTCTGATTAGCTTTTAGTCGTTTTTACTGCATGTTCTGATGGATGTGATCATTTCCCAGTTGTAATATGTATTTACTTTCTGATCATCCTCATCCTCGGTTATACGTACGAACTCCTCACCCAGAAAGAGTACGGCCTTTGAGTAAACTTTCCCTTCATTTACCTGTATGCTGACCCCTTCTCTGAGTTTCCTTGAGAGAGTACCGTGAAGAGGGGATGACGCATACTCGAATACCTTTTCCCATGTATTTTTCATAATTTCACCTTTTAACAAGAGATAAATCCATTGGCAAGAACTGACTACAT
>DACO01000171.1:0-826 GCA_002508635.1 Methanolobus sp. UBA118
GGCTGCTTGACGATGCAAGGGATGAGATACTGCGCCTTCTGGGATTACAGGCTGAAGAACAAAGGCAGGAAAATGCAAATCACGCTTACTGATATTGAGAGAGAATCCTACAAGGACAGTCCTGTGCACAGGCTGGACGGCAGGGTCAAAATACTTGCAACCATTGCAATAATAGTCTTTGCTGTAAGCCTTCCACGTATTGATGACAGTAATTTCATCCGACTTGCAGCAATTGAAGTTTACCTTTTATCGCTTATACTGCTGGCAAGACTGAACCTGTTCTATGTATTGATCAGATTTCTGGCAGTTCTGCCCTTCGGCCTGGCAATGGTCGTGATACAGCCGTTTGTAAGACAGCCATTTATCGACACATTTACAGTTATCGCTGAATTTCCGCTGGGAATCACAATGACATATGAAGGCCTGTACTTCGGTCTTTCACTGCTTGCAAAGTATATAGTTTGCGTAACCGCCATCGTGCTTCTATCCTCAACAATGAAAATGAACGACATGGTGGTGTCCGCAAGGCGCCTGGGGATACCAAAGGAGTTCACGCTTCTTCTGACCATGATGGTCAGGTATCTCTTTGTGTTCTGGATCATGCTCAAGCGTATCAGGACAGCACAGAAGACCAGACTCTTTGATATATGGAACAAGAACGTACCCCGCAGATGGATACTGGAGCAGGTGGGCTACACCATCAGTTCACTGTTCCTGCGATCCTACGAGCAGGGGGAGAGAACTTACATAAGCATGCTGTGCAGGGGTTACGGTAACGATACGGACAACGTATACATCCACAAGAACAAACTCAGGTTAACGGATG
>DACO01000171.1:1134-6935 GCA_002508635.1 Methanolobus sp. UBA118
CAGGATAAGAAACTGGCCTTATCCTGGAAAAAGAGAGATTATTTTTTGGCCAGCTTACCAAAAGCAAAGCCGATTACAAGTACAATAAGAGTACCTGCAACAATAGCTGCGACCTCTCCGGACTTACCCATACCTTCAATTGCATAATCAGGCATCGGAGATTCAACGGCAGGTGCTATTTCTTCCATGGCGGTCAGCTTCGCCTCATCTACTATATCCATTGCAGCACTCTCAAGACCATCAGGATCAGGTGATGCAAGGAATGGTGCAAGTACGGATATTAGCAGCGCAATGGCTATACCCGCATAGAGGAACTTCATATTCTTATTGCCTGACATTGTATCACTCATGCCGCCGCCCCCTTTGCCTCAGAACTCAGAAAGGAGTTGTCGATTAGATCCGGCCTTGACTTCTGTATTGCTGTGATCACCACTGCAGTGATAATACCTTCACCCACGAATCCTATGATCAGATGATAAAGACCCATTGCTGTGAGTCCGGGAATCAGCGGGAAGGTTCCTGCAATGTATAGCTCAACGGCAGTGGCAAGAGCGGATACCACCAGACCGATCCATGCACCCGCAAAAGCGGAGGCCGTGATACTGAGCCTGCTCTTTCTCAGAGCGACGAAGGTATAGTAGCCAACAAAACCGGATATTACTCCCATATTGAGAATATTGGCACCCATCACAGTGATGCCTCCGTCAGCAAACACAAATCCCTGTACAAGAAGGACAAGCGTCAGTACAAGTACACCTGCCAGCGGGCTACCCAGGATTATTGCAACAAGGGCCGCTCCCACCATATGTCCGCTGGTACCCATACCTATCGGGATATTTAGGGCCTGTATGGCAAATATACCTGCAGCAAGTGCTGCGAGTATTGGTACCTTGGTTTCGTCAAGTTCGTTTCGCGCCCATCTGACTGACATCAGTATAAAGGGCAGGGCGATCACCCAATAGATAATTGCCTGACTTAGAGGCATAAATGAATCCGGTATATGCATTTTAGTTCCTCTTTAACCTGTGAATCATGAGACGATATGAAAAATATTCTCATTTGTAATACTTGTGCATACAGGAATAATGAAATATATACCTTTTGGAACATCAGCTTAATCTTTCGTATTACTTGAATTGTATAGAATATTCTTTAAGCGGGCAAGTCTTAAAAAGCCGAAAGAACCTAAGAGTAGGAAAATGACGACATTCTCACCTGTGATCGCCGCAAAGGCCCTCTGGCAGATGCGGATCAGAAAAAGACCCTTTGTACTTTCCCATGCCATCAACAGCAGATGTAATATGAGATGCGGATTCTGCGAATACTGGAAAGAGAGTGGTTCGCAGATGGAACTTGAGGAAGTCTTCAGGCTGCTTGACGATGCAAGGGATTTTGGCATACTCGCCTATAATGCCTGGACCGTCGAACCCCTACTCAGAGAAGACCTGCCTGAGATACTTGCCCATGCAAAGTCCCTTGGCATGATAACATCACTTATTACCAACGGGCTGCTTCTGGAAAAAAGGGCAGATGAGCTTGACAATCTGGATTATCTCTCAGTTTCAGTGGACGGTATCTCAAGTTATAAAGAGATAAGAGGAATAGAATTTGACAGGATACTGCCGGGAATAATAAAAGCGAAGGAGAATATGGAGAATCCCCTGCTTTTGAACTGTGTGATCAGCGGCAAAAATCTTGATGACATTGAAGAACTCATTACAATGGCAAAGGAACTTGATGTGAAGATCTCATTCGAACCAATGTATGAGTTCGGAGGTATCGGAGATGATACCTGGAGCGAACTTGGAATAAGAGATATGGAAAAGTACCGCAGGGTCGTTGACCGGATCATTGAGATGAAGAAGGAGAGATATCCGATCATCAATTCCCTCACCTATCTGAAAATGATAAGGGAACTCAAAACAAACTTTAGCTGTCACGCCAATGACATCATACTTGATGTGGCTGCAGACGGCAGTATCGAGAACTGCCGGGTCCACAGGGAACCCATCGGACACATGCGTGATGGTATTGAGAACGTCTGGGAAGCCACTAGAGAGAAGAGGAAAGCAATCTCAGATAAGTGTCAGAAGTGTCTTTTCTTCGGATATGTGGAAAACAGTCTCATGTATGATTTCAACCTCGAGGTTATGCAGCACTACGAATGGATGTAGCTTGATTCAAGGAAGAAGAATATCAATCCTATCTCCATTTTTGATTCCAAGTTCCGATGCCGCGCTTCCCAGGTTCACAGCGATCTCAAAAAAACCGTGACTTCCTATAAGTGCCAGCAATTGCCCTTCTTCCATTAGACCATAGGTCTGCATGAACAGAAGTTTTGTCCCTGACACATTCAGCTTTTCCCCGAAACTGACACGATCCAGTACCACCTTCCCGGGTATATTGGTGATAATATTACCAAAATCATCCACATAGATCACTTCACCCGAAACCAAGTTATTTTTAGCATCCACATTTCCGAAATCCAGATGCACGTAATCCTCTATTTTTTCTCCCACATCATCAGGCGTCATATCCCCCAGGAGGTAGGCACCTACCCGGGCAAATATATCCCTTCCATGAAAAGTAGATGAAACATCTCCCAGTAACTCTGTATTTGTTATTTTGTAGACCTGGATATCTCCGAGCTTCAAAGCAGCGGGAATCATGAGACCATTATCCGGGCCCACAAAGAACTGACCACCGGAGGAGATGATAATGGAATTTCTTTCTGTTCCCACCCCCGGGTCCACCACAGCCACATGCACGGTGCCTTCGGGAAAATAATCCACTACAGTATACATCGCAAATGCTCCTCCCCGGATGTCCGCATGGGCTATCGAGTGGGTGATATCCACGATCTGTGCTCCGGGCTCTATCCCGAGTATAACTGCCTTGAGGGCTGCGGGATAAAGTGAACCAAAATCCGTGGTTAGAGTGACTATTGACATAACAGAAAATTGGGCAGAATAGTATAAAGCAGGTACGGATTTAGCAATTCCTCTATGGAATCGGATCAAAGAAGTTGAAAACAGTTGAGTAGAGAACTAAAAAAGGGAAGAAAATGAAAGAAGATAATGCCTGATGGCATTACTTGCAGAGATCGTAGTTTGCGTTGACGATCTTAAGAGCGCAGAAGTCACCGCACATGGTACATGCGTCTTCGTCGCCTGGAGCTCTGCTGTCCCTGATGCTTCTTGCCAGCTCTGGGTCGAGTGCATGCTTGTACTGTTCCTCCCAGTCAAGTTTTGCGCGTGCCCTACCCATTGCGAGATCCACGTCACGGGCTGTTTCCGGGTACTTGACCATGTCACCGACGTGAGCAGCGATCTTTGAGGTCTTGACACCTTCAACAACATCTTCAAGGTTTGGAAGTGCGAGGTGTTCTGCAGGTGTTACGTAACAGAGGAAGTCACAGCCTGCTGCTGCGGAAGCCGATGCACCGATAGCTGTTACGATATGGTCGCGACCTGCACCGATGTCTGATACGAGTGGACCGAGCATGTAGAATGGTTTTCCACCACTCATTGCCTTCATGAGCTTAACGTTCATCTCTACCTGGTCAAGTGGTACGTGACCTGGTCCTTCTACGATAACCTGAAGGTCATATTCGTCGTGTGCTTTCTGTGCGCATTCGGAGTTGATGATGAGCTCCTGTACCTGTGCCCTGTCGGTTGCGTCGTGGACTGCTCCTGCACGCATTCCGTTACCAGTGGACAGGGTAACTTCGTGTTCCTTGAGGATCTCACAAAGATAATCGAAGTCTGCGTAAAGCGGGTTTTCCTTCTCGTTGTGCAGCATCCATGTGCTCATGAATGCACCGCCACGGGAACAGAGACCACCGTATCTGCCATGTCCCTTCAACCTGTCAAGGACAATGTTGTTGATACCTGTGTGGATGGCCATGAAGTTCGTACCGAGCTTTGCCTGCTCCTCGGTTGCGTGCCAGAGATCGTCCTCTGTCATGTGGACAATTGAACCGTCCCTCTTTGCTGCTGTGATGAATGCCTGGTAGAGTGGAACTGAACCTACCGGAAGGGAGATCGCGTCACATACCTTTTTCCTGATACCAAGGAAGTCTCCGCCGGTACCAAGCTCCATGAGTGTGTCTGCGCCTGCAGCTTCTGCTGCCTTTGCCTTTGCAACTTCCATTTCCTCATCAACGATGTCTGATGATGCACCAATGGATGCGTTGACCTTTGTCCTCAGGCCTTCACCCATACCACAGAGCTTGATGTCCCTGTATGGAGTCATGGGGATTACAATTCTGCCTGCAGCGATTCCACGTCTGATGAATTCTGGATCCTTACCTTCGGATTCGGCAACGATCTTCATCTCTTCTGTGATTTTACCGTTCTTTGCATCTGTTACGATTGTCATTGTTATACCTCAGTCTTTGATGTACCTTAGAAGAATCAAATTGTATATAAGGCTTGTCAAAAATCAAACTTTAGATAAAGTCAAGTTTATTTTAGTATTGCATATTCTGAAAAGAGAAATCAAGTCAAACAGATAATATAAAATTCTAAAAGATTAGCAAGAGCTATTTTTTAAGAAAGATTAATAAAATAACCATACATCCTCAATAATTAACACAAATAAAGTTGTATTTACAAATAGTAAGAGAAACTTGAATTGTACCGAATCTTTGCCGGAAAAAATAGAAGAAAAGAGAAATCAGTCCTTTTTATGTTCATGCATCTTACGCAGGGTGCGCATATTCTCCCGATGGAGAGAAACGATCAGATCACTCAACATACCGAAAACGAACATCTGAAAACCGGCAATAATAAGAAGGGCCGTTAAAACGGTGAGAGGAACACGGGTAACACCCTGCAGCCATTCGGAAACCACATAAATTCCCGCGATCATACCCGCCACAATGAAAAAGCCACCTATCAGTCCGAAATAGAACATGGGGTTATGCAGTTTTGCCATTTTATAGATAGTCCGTCCTATCCTGAAACCATCCTTCAGCGGGTTGAGTTTGGTAGCAGCTTTTGAGTGTCTTTTCAAATAGGTGATCGGGACAACCTCTATCCTGTGGTCCTTCTTGATACTGTCTATTGTCATCTCGGACTCGATCTCAAAACCGGTCTCCCTCAGGTCAAAGGATTTGATAGCCCTGAGTGTATAACCCCTGTAACCCGTAAGTATGTCTTCAAGCCATTCACCGTATGCAAAACCGAACAGTTTGTTGAGCACACGATTACCCATGCGGTTTAAACGTGTAAAGGCACCGGCTTCATAATCCGCAAACCTGTTACCTATGACCTGATCCGCACTTCCGTCACGCAGCGGTTTGAGTATCGTGTGTATATCACTGGCCAGGTACGTGCCGTCACCGTCAACCATGACAGTATAATCACTGTCCATCAGTTCAAAGGCTTCCTGGATGGCCTGACCCTTGCCCCTGCCACTCTGGACAACGACCTTTGCACCTTTCTTTTCAGCGATCTCACGGGTGCGGTCACTACTATGACCATCCATAACTAGGATGTTATCAAAGCCCTCGGAATGAAAATCCTCTATTAGCTGCCCGATGGTGGCTTCTTCGTTTAACGCAGGTATCAGGACACAAACATCTTCGTTTGACAAAGAACTCACACTTGTCCGTTTTACAGTAAGCCCATGCTGTCGAGCTGCTGCCTTACAACCTCGACACCCTGCTCACAGTTCTCGGGAGATTTACCGCCTGTAACCACAAGTTTACCTGAACTGAAAATAAGTACTACGACCTTTGGATCATCGATACGGTAGACAAGTCCGGGGAACTGTTCAGGTTCATATTCAATGTTCTC
>DACO01000058.1 GCA_002508635.1 Methanolobus sp. UBA118
CATACCGGACCCGGATATTGAGGCCAGGGCGGCCATATTCGATATTCAGCTTAAGGATCGCCCTATCGATGATGAAGTCGATGTCATGGCTCTGGCAGGAATGACCGACTCCTATTCGGGTGCTGACATAGCTTCCATATGCAGGGAAGCGGCAGATATCCCCCTTGGTGAAGCTCTTCGGGGTGGGGAGATTCGCAAAATAGGTATGCAGGACTTTGCTACTGTGATAGGGAAGCGCAAACCTTCCATTACAAGCTGGTATATCGGAGCCAGGAAAGCTATACAGAAAACAGGTGAGGAAGAGGTGTTCGGTGAGATATTCGGCGGATGACAGTACAGGTTTCTATGGCGTTCTCCACACTTTTTGTTTTAAGGACTGAAGCAGGGAAAACAAATTATTTTATATATTTTAATCCATATATTAATGGCTACTTCTAGTTGATCAAGTGTGATACAATGAGAATTTTCGAACTTCTGGCCGGTACAGTAAAATCATTCCCCTATGTCCTTTTGAACCGGGCGGGTGGATTGGCAGGAATATTGTTTCAGCTTTACCTTTTTGCATGGATATTATGGGCTGCTATCTTTATCTCGGGAAATACAGCTATTATACCGGAACTTGCCTATATCAGAAGTTTATCATACACCGGGCTACCTGCATACGTCCTGCCTGTCCTGGCAGGCATAGTGCTTCCTTACCTGCCGGTTTATTTATTCTGGATATATGACAGGACTCTGGGAGCCAGGAAAAGAAGCCAGAAAGAGCTAAAAGCATATGAATCCGTCAGAGCTGATTTCAGTCTCCCTCCCAAAATGGAACTTGGGATTAGCAGTTCGGTAGCTTTCCAGATAAGCAACCCCACAAAGTCACAGATAGAGAATATCTGGATCAGGGCAGTTTTTCCCGAATGCATACGATGTGATTCCCCTGAGGTCTCAGCCGGTTCTCTAAAACCGGGAGCATCCAAATCCGTATCTATCTCGTTCGTTCCTCTTTGCGCCGGAAAGGCTGATATGGGGCTTGTTGATTTTTATTTTGAAATGAAAGGAAAAGAGTTCAGGAAAGACCCCTTTTCCATGGGAACCCATGAGGTTAGCTGCTCATATCTTGCTATCAGTACGGATGTTCCCGAAAATCTGAAATTCGGGCACCCTGCTTCCATACAGGTCTCATTGAGAAACGATTATAAGATATCACTGATAGGACCTGCTGTCAGGTTTTTCCTGTCAAAGGGAATCGAATCAGATTCCTCTGTTTTCACAATGGATGAGATTGTTCCGGATTCTGCCAGGTCTTTAGCCTTTGATATAGTCCCGAAGATCGACCGTGAAACAAGTATTGGTTATTTCAATGTAAGATTTCACTTGAACGGGAACGAATGCTATGTAGGACCTGTGGATCTCGGAAAACGCGATATCGGAATACCAGACTTTGATGTCAGGCTGAACATCCCGGATAATTTCCACAGGGAAGTTCCTGCCACCATCGGGATTACGGTTGATAACCACTCAGATGTGCCCCTTTCAAAGCTCAGGTTCACAAGCTGTTTTTCCTCGCAGATCCAATGTGAGTCACCTGAAGTATCCATTCCTGAAGTCCGGCCTAATTCATCACGTTACGTATCCCTGTCCGTCAGGCCAAAAACAGGCGGGAAGGTCGATCTTGGAAACATGAATATCTCTTTTGAGGTAAACGGCATTGAAGGTCATAGAGAACCGATCTATCTTGGAACTCACAATATCATTTGAACAATTTACCGGATCTTACATCGCAATAATTTAAATGACAACTATTGTAAAGGATAAAAAGTAGATCAAGAGGATCACCATGTCTAAAACTCCCACAGACATCCAGATTTTACAAGAGCATAATCGCCAGACTGCAATAAAGAATCTTAAAGATGCTTATGGCCTGATCGAGAAACTTGTACAGAAAACGTATATGGATGACGATATGGATGCAAACTCCGGTCTTCGTAATATACGGACCGACGTTTCGAGAATCATCTCTGAAATGGGAACAAAGGGACTTGGAAATTTTGACGGAAAAGAAGGCAATCTGGAGGATTTCTACAATGCAGAGGACAGATTCATCAATACTTCAACATCATTCCTGGAAGCTGTCAATAATTCGATTCTGTCACAGGATCCTGTGGATATTTTCCTGCTGGAAACTCAACTTGGCCAGTTTGAGAAAAGCCTAAACGAGAGAACCCTTATCGACCAAAATGTACTTGCTGAACTCAAAGAAAAAGAGACGGAAGCCGGCTTATTAAACTATAACATGGAATCGGATGTCACCTCGGTGGAAAAAGAAACTCAGGGAACAGGAAGCTTTATGGGAGTCAGCTCTGAAAAACCAATTCCTTCAGAGAAGCTCCCAGGTCCTTTTGGAATAAAATCCTCTGAAAACCCCGGCATCAGCAATGAAAAACAAAGAACGGAAACTGAAATCATTTCCTTTTCAGATGAACCTGATACGGAAACCCTTTCCGGGATCTACAATTACTTCAATCTTCTTGAACACAAGTATTCTCACAACCATCCGGAAGTCTCCCATGATGGTAATTACATCGGTGACAAAAAATGGAGTTTTGATGTCTCTGACAGACGTATCACAGGGTTGGTCAAAGATGGTGTCTTCAGGGAACTTTTGTATTTTGAGACATACTGGCATCCCCTGGATGACGTGAGGGAAATGATACAGTTTGTCCAGTCCCGGGCAAACGCTGTTCCGGGCGGACAGTTCCGCAGTCTCTGCCTTGTAGCTTCAGTCTGGAACAATGAAATAAAGGACTGGGCTAAAGGGTTCATGCATCCGCGCCTGGTCATCTTCCTTTATGAACTGGATACCGGTGATCTGATCTTCAACGAATCAGTTGATGCCGGCAGAAACCTGTATACGTGGCATAGCTCCGACAGGGAAGTAATGTCTCTGGAAGATGGTTTGCAGGATTTTATGGAAGAGAACAAATATTTTGATGCACAGGATATCGCAGAAAAGACGGGATTGAATGTGAAAGGTGCGGAGAGATTCCTTCGGGAACTTGTAGACAGAAAGAAGATAATCAGTATTGGATTTGGTACTTCCAGCTACACAAAGTCTGGATTTTAATGCCGGAAATACGGAATAAAACTTAGTTAAATAAAAAAAAGAACGAAAAAGAGTGAAAAATTCACTCTTCTGCTGCTTCAACTTCCTCAGCTGGCTCTTCTTCGCCACCGAGGATCTTCTCTATGGTCTTGTCACCGTATTCGACAACAACAGCATTGATTTGTACGATGTCAGGTGCGATTTCCCTTCCACGCATCATTTTCCTGCGACGTACTCCCTTTGAGACGGGTGTGTAGCCAACGCCACCTGCAACAAGTACTTTCTGTCTCTTGGGGCCCGGTACGTCAGGTCTCATGACCATTCCGCTCTTGTCACTGCCGCCTGTTATCTTCAATGTATATCCCTGTAATCCGACAGTTCCACCGTCTACTGTCTGACCGATGGCTTTACCGATAAACTTGTTAGCTTCTGCTCCGGTTACGTCGAATTGATATGCTTTTGTTTTAGGGTCTGATACCACAACTTTGAAATCTGCCATATTAATTCTCCTTTAATCTATTTTTCCTTTGTATTCTAATGATATTCATGAGGTCTGATTTCCTGATCTCACTTTGCCCAGAAAGGATTTCCTCTCCTTTTGATCTCAAGAAATGCATCCAGTGTTTCTAATTCGTCTGCCGTCAATGTGTCGTAAATTTCATTTTCAAGGGTTTTGGCATGTCTTTCCGGGATATTCACAAAGAGGAAATCTTCCTCTTTTATTTGCCTGCCAACAGTCGGACCTTCTAGTGCAAGTGCAACTTCCATACCTACCCTGGCTTTGGAGATATTCTCTCCGCTTAATTGAAGGCCTTTGACCTTGCCTACAACGGTTCCATCTTCTGTAGTGACATCGACATTTGTTTTTAGCACACCACCGATGATCTTAACACCTACAACTGCAGGCTTGCTCTGCCTGAAAGTGCAGTTTGGAAGTATCTGGAACCTTCCGGGTTTTACGATATGTTCTGTCATCTCTTTCTCGGCAAGCTCCTTCTGCTCCTTTGCCCAATCCTCGTAATCATCAATAAGTCTGTAGATGATATCACTCATAAAGGATCTGATATCGCTATCCTGCAGCTTTTCCTTAGCATCCGGAAGCACCTTTACATTGAAGCCTATGATCACTTTGTAGAATGGATCCTCAATTGCTGCAATCTCCACGATGTCACGCTGGGAAACATCTCCTACACTTGCTTTCCTGATCGGGATATCCTCTTTCTTGAGCTCGTTTACAAGAGCTTCCAGAGAGCCTATCGTATCGGCCTTGATGGTTATTCCCATGGCATCGGTATCTATCTGGACGTCCTCTATCTCATTTTGGATCTCATCCGAGATCGCATCAATGTTTTCAGGTGTAACTACCCTCACAGGGGATCCTGCAAGAGCACTGTCCAGATTCGGTGCCGATATTTTCACACCGATTGCCGCTGTCACGGACTGTACCTGCTTGAACTTCTCCTCGGCCTTTATCTCCGAAAGAGGCCGGGGTTTTAAAAGAGCACGGACCTTGGTCTGTATTGGTTTGCCAAGACTGCCGACAACTATCATATCGCCCTTTTTCAGGGTTCCGTCATAGAGAATGACATCTATTGTGGTTCCCAGACCCTTTTCTTCTTTTACTTCCAGGACAGTTCCTACTCCGGGTCCGTTCGCATTATAATGCAGATTACCCTCAAGGAACCTCTGTGCAAGGCCCAGAAGTACCATAAGCACATCGGGAATACCTTCCCCTGTCATGGCACTTATTGGTATTATTCCTATATTGCGCTGGAAATCACTTACCCTGTCATGTCTTTCAGAGTTAAAACCTGCTTCGTAAAGTTCTCCCACGATCTCATAGAATTTCCTGTCAAGTTCGGCTTTTACGCTATCAGCCTGCTTGTTATAAGAAACAATGAACGGAGCGTTCTTCTGTGTTTCCCAGCCATGTATCCTGTCTATCTTGTTGGCAACAACCACAAAAGGAGTCTTGAACCTTTTAAGTATCTGCAGACTCTCGATGGTCTGTGGCATGAAACCCTCATTGATGTCAATGATAACAATAGCCAGATCCGCAAGTGATCCTCCACGACTTCTCAATGAGGTGAAGGCATGGTGTCCTGGCGTATCAATAAAAAGAAGACCTGGTACAATGAACTTGTTCCTCAGGTCAGGGTTGCCACATTTGTTTACGATGACATCTATGGGAACCTCGGTGGCACCTATATGCTGGGTAATAGCTCCTGCTTCACCCTCTGCTACGGTACTACCTCTTATCCTGTCAAGCAGTGTGGTTTTCCCATGGTCCACATGCCCCATCACGGAAACTATTGGTGTACGTAAATCCTGTTTAACTGCCATTGCAACCCCTTCGAAAATAAGTTACTCTAATAAGCTATCAATGTAAAGATTTTCCGGGATCAATTGGATCTTGGATCAAAGTTCCCGGAAAGCTTTCTGATCACTCGTAGAGGCAAACCTCGTCGATCTTAGCGTAATCCACGATCTCTGACTCGCTGAAGTGTATAGCTATTTCGCGCTTTGCCGCTTCAGGAGAATCCGATGCGTGTACGACATTTCTTCCTGTTTCTATCGCAAAATCCCCTCTTATTGTACCGGGGAGAGCATCAACAGGATTTGTTGCGCCGTTCATTTTACGCATGATGGAAATTGCATCTTTCCCTTCGACTACCATAGATACGCAAGGGCCGGATGTCACATATTCCATAAGTGCACCGAAGAACGGCCTTTCGACATGTTCTTTGTAGTGCTCCTTTGCTTTATCCTCTTCCATAAAGCCCATTTTCATAGCCGATATCTTCAGACCGCGTTTCTCGATCCTTGCTACGATCTCTCCGATGAGTCCTCTCTGTACTGCATCAGGCTTTATCATAATGTATGTCTGTTCCATGTCCGACACCACATTATGCTTTCTTCAGGTAAACTCTTCCCTGTTCTGTCCAGACAGTACGTCTTGGCAGTCTTCCAAGATCGAAATTCTTCTCGCACTTTGAAGAACAGAATAGGAACGATGACCCATCCTTTTTGATAAATATCTTGCCGGTTCCGGCTTCAAGGAAGCTACCGCAAAAAGAACATTTTCTCTGTTCCATCATGATCACCTTGTGGTCAGTTTCTTTGCTTCTCTTGATGTTTCTACTAACATCAGTATGTCACCGACTCTGATCGGACCGACACAGTTACGGGTGATTATACGACCCTTGTCACGTCCTTCGAGTACACGGCACTGTATCTGGCTGGCTTCGCCATGCATGCCGGTATTTCCGATGACATCAATGACTTCAGCCGCATAGCCTGTATCTTCATCTGCCATATCGATACCTCACGTTAAGTATTATTTCAGTGCGCTTACTTTCTCTGCAATATCATCTATGAGTGAGCTTCCCTTTCCGGAATCCACGATTGCCACAGCTGCACAGGCAACACCTATGCCACAGGCTGCACCAAGTTCCTTCTGCTCTTTTACATAGATGTATGGAGTGTTCTTCTCTTCACAGAGTGGTCCGATGTGTGCGACAACCTCTGCAGGGCTGACATCCTCTGCGATCACGGCAAGCTTTGTAATACCTCTCTCGACTGCTTTTGTGACTTCGTTAGTACCTTTTTTAAGTTTGCCTGTGTCTCTTGCAAGTTCTACACTCTCAAGCGCTTTGTTAGCTAATTCTTCTGGAACGTCAAATTTTGCTGCCATTTTATTATCTCCTTCGAAACCATGTTACTTACATGGTTTTTCATTATTCATTGCAGATCAGGCCTGAGCCTGAACTAATTTGGCCAATATAGGATTGTTACTAATTGATAATCAATAACTGACAATGTAATTACGCCAAAGTAATGGCTACCAATCGCTGCATTCAGATATATACCTTTCGGAAAACGGCGATCGTTTCCACAAACAATCTTTTAATGTATAAAGCTTGTGGCAAAAAGAAAAGGTGAGAAAGATCTCACCTGAACTGCTCCGTAATAAGTCCGTATATATTCGAAGCATTGGTAGTTATTACGACCTTTGTGATGTTGCCATCTTCATAGGTGGTGGTGTTATAGTACAGATCCCTCTCCGTACTGTTCGTTTCCATGGCGGTAATATTGCTGAGGATGCTCTGGTCCGGTTCGACGAACACCTCTGTTCTGGAATAATTTCCGTCATTCATGTTCCTGTATTCAAGGTAGTATTGGTCCACCAGCTCATCACCTTTTACAAGTGTCGAGTATTCGGCCCCCGGTTCCACATACTGGAGTGCTGTGTTGAAATCGCCTGAACTCTCGTTGCTTCCGGATGCGACATCGATTACATCTTCAAGGGCATCCCTTGGTCCGAGAAGCATGGGTGTACCGACAACATTATACAACTCTCCGCCACGTGACAGGAGGTAGTATCCGTTGTATGGGTCTTCNNTCCGGTTCGACGAACACCTCTGTCCTGGAGTAATTTCCGTCATTCATGTTCCGGTATTCAAGGTAATACTGGTCCACCAGCTCATCTCCTTTTACAAGTGTCGAATACTCGGCTCCCGGTTCCACATACTGGAGTGC
>DACO01000077.1 GCA_002508635.1 Methanolobus sp. UBA118
CTTGCAGCAGGACCCGAGAAGATGGATTCTACCGGCTTTTCCAGGGCATCCCTGAGTCCGACAACCGTACCGTCACACTTTAACATCAATAGTTTAGCATCAATATTCCTGCGTTCTATCTCTTTGAGCACCGACTTGATGAACTGGTCCGAAATCGGCAACAACTGTGCATTCAGGGAGGCGGTCACAGCTCTCTCATATGCACCAAGATCCTGGGAAAGCTCATGGCCGCAGACCACAGGCATCCCCGTAAGTTCATGAACCACATCACGTATCATGTTTTCATGTTCCGGGTTGCGGATGCTAAAAAAGGAAGAGACTGCAAAGGCTGCGACGTCATCTTTGACTTTTCCAGCAAATTCCTTTACCTTTTCTATTTCCAGGGAAACATTTTCTTCACCATTGAAAGTGTGACCACCTTCTACGCGGGTAATGTGCCTGGCTGGAAAATCACCTTTCATTGAATGTTCACCCACAAGAATCAGTGCCACAGGACTGCCAGTATCTTCAAGTACCGTATTAGTGGCCAGAGTCGTTGAAACCGATACAAGGCTTACCTTTTCAAGATGTTCTTGTTCGAGGTTGTCAATAGCATTCCTGATACCTGTTATCAGGTCAGGATAGGTTGTAAGTGCTTTACCCGAACTTACAACAGAACCATCGGAATCCCTGACCAGAATTGCATCCGTATACGTACCCCCTGCATCGATCCCAAGACTGAATTGCATGATTACAGAACTCCTTTTTAGAATACCCACCTGAACATTTTACTTTTATTTGAGTTCTCTGGGCTGTTTCTTTTCAGGTAGTTCAGGCAGAGGCATGGTGTTGATAAGAACAGGGCTTTTAACATCCTTTGCCCGCTCGACAACAAGTTCTTTTCCTTTCTGGGTCAGGGCGAAGAGTGGCACTGCGGTTCCCACCTGGGCAAGTGGTTTTACGAGGTCCCTCATATGTTTTGATGCACAACTGGTTGTAATATCCGCGTTATCGATAAGCTTCTGGATATCTTCCCTTTTCAGACCCGTCACATGCACTCCAATTATCACCAGATCAAGATTCATTTCCGCTTCAAGTTCTCTCAGCTCTTCCGCCACATCAGGGAAGGCCGCAGTTACTGCAATTTTCTTGCTGCCAAGCTCAGCTGCCTTTTTCACACCTGCAACCGGATCCATTCTTGCAGTTGATGGATCAAGCACGGTCCCTCCACGCTCGGTGATACCTTTGATGATACCTTCAATTGGCTCTGTTTCCACAAGACCGGACATTCTGCCACCCATACCCTGGACAAGGGTCGGATTGCTTGAAATTACAGTTCCTGCTCCGTCACAGGCTGTTACTGTCGTATCAAGCAAACCACGGCTCAGGCCTGTCATCATGATCTCGCTTGCCCCGAATCCTACGAAGTCCTCAAGTTCCAGACGGCGCCTGTCGGTGAACATCCCGAAATCGCTGATCCTGAACTCCATGTTCTTCCTGACATCTTCCGGGGTTATCTCCTCGATTCCACGCAGCTTGGCAAATATAGGACACCACTTTACCTCAGGCTCACCGACTTCAACAACTTCTCCATCCTTTACGACTACTCTTGTTTTTCCTACTAATTCCATTATATGAGGCATGATTTGCACCTTTTTAAGTTAACAAAGCAAATTCAANNTCAAGCAAACCACGGCTCAGGCCCGTCATCATGATCTCGCTTGCTCCAAATCCTACAAAGTCCTCGAGTTCCAGACGGCGCTTGTCGGTGAACATTCCGAAATCGCTAATCCGGAATTCCATGTTCTTCCTGACATCTTCGGGCGTTATCTCTTCTATTCCGCGCAGCTTGGCAAAGATAGGACACCACTTGATCTCAGGTTCGCCGACTTCAACAACTTCTCCATCCTTTATGACTACTCTTGTTTTTCCTACTAATTCCATTATATGAGGCATGATTTGCACCTTTTTAAGTTAACAAAGCAAATTCAAGAAAATCATTTTCATTTTGTATATGATACTTGTCGGCTAAAATAAGCTTATTTACCTATGTATAAGTAACTATATTAACAGTTTTTAGAATGTATCTGTACTCCGGCATCTGTGATTGTCTTTTTTGAGAAAACCTGACTTTTCCAGACTTATTTTACTTAGATTTCAGCGATCTGCACTTTACTTTCAGGTTCACCTGATTACTTCAGGCCAGTGATGCCCAGATACCTGAAGTATGTATGGATACTTGCATATGACTGTGCGATAGCAGCCCTAAACCAACAGAACGGATGAAAATACTTAAAGGACTTCACCTTTTATGCGTTCGTAACAATTGACCAGCAGCCTGGGACTTGCTTTCATGTCTATGATATCAAACTCAAAGAGCCTTGCGAATTCTTCAACCATGGGATCGAAACTCTTCTCATAATGCAGGCCGGTATCCATTTTGGCTACGGTCTTATAGCCTGCATAATCAAACACGAACTTTGACATCTTTATATCATCCGGATTGTTTGTAAGACCTGCCGCTTTCACCATTTCACGCCAGTGGGCAGCCCACATAGGAGTCATGAAGAAAGTACCGACACCATTGAAACTTTTCAGTTTTTCAAGATATGCGGCTCTGCTTCCGAGCACCGCACCGATACAATCGTCTATTATGTCTCCGTTTTCCTCTTTTAATATATGGACCGGGCATGGAAGGTCAGCAAGATCTTTATCCACTTTGTCCAGCACATTTCCACAAAGGCCATAGAGTAATAAAATTCCATCCGAATACTCTGACTTCTCCCTGGCTTTTGAATATACAGTTTCTTTAAGATCATCAGGGGTGGCATGCAGGGCAAGTTCAAGTATCTCCACAACAAGAGTTAAGCCATCATCTTCCTGACAATCCGGAAGCTCATCTTCTGATACCAGAGTATAGTTGCAACCTGCATCCTCCAGTTTATCCACAAGCATGCGGGCATCCTCATTATCTACAATCAATAAATTCTGTATTGTATTATCATTCTCAATTATGTGGACGATCTCGTCCTCGAATATCCTGCAGGCAATGAAAGTAAGTACAGGCATAGGTCACATCTCCTTTTGTATGTAGTCGTTTAGATCTTTAAAATCGATCACAGCACCAAATAACAAAATGAGGTACATAATGATATACTTAAGCGTTACAATCATGTAGAATTTTCTTCTTTGTATAGATACAAAATGAAAAAAATCAAAGCCGGATGGGTAAACCCACTCCCCAACCAGCTTATAGGGTACAACACAAATCTGTGCTTTTGTATTGCAAAGATACAATTACTCCATATTATAAGAATATTTTTCAGCATCCCAAAATCTATAATGATAAATATATTATTCAAAATTATAATCAAATATTATTTCCGGATTCCCGGAAAAACAATTAAATCAGTAGAATATATCTCACTGCATGACCGACGTGATGCTTTTATGGGACAATGCCCTCCTATTCGAGAAACTGTTCCTCGAACATGATATTAAGTGCCAGAGAATAGCCCCTGAGAATCTTGGAACACCTTTTCTTCCACCAAGCAAATGCCTGATGATCCCCACAGGTTTTGCCAATACCGATTATACAAAAGTACTCAATGGCATCGAGCGCAGCAAAAAAAAGCTTGAAACATTTGTGGAAAAGGGAGGTACCCTCGTCATATTCGGACCTATGATAAGTGAATATGAATATCCCTGGCTCCCGATGAAGCTGAGGTATGTGCAGAAACAGATGTCAGCAAATATCTGTATTACAAAAGAACATATTGCCCGGTGCCTTGTGGAAGATCCCAAGATGGAAGTGGAGTTTGACGGCTATTTCACGGATACAGAGGGAGATGTCATATTCAGGGATGAGGACGGAAATGCCCTCATGGTAGTAAAAAAGTATGGGGAGGGAATGATCATTGCAACCACAATACACGAATTCCCTTCAGGAGAATTCCTTAAATGGATAGTTGAAAATGCAAAAACTACGAAGATATGAATCTGCCCGGTCAGTAAGCATTGTCCCCGGAAGTCTCTTCCGGCACAAGGAGGGCCAGAAGCAGGTACAGTAATCCTCCTACGAAGATACCTGTAACCAGGGTGAAAATCACAAAAACTATCCTTACAAGAGAGGATTTGACATCAAAATACCTGGCTATACCGCCACATACTCCTGCTATCATACGGTTATCAGAACTTCTGTAAAGTTTCTTTGAACTGATCTCATGACCACTATCCCTTAATTTCTGATAGTAGAACAAGCTTCCTGCAAGCAATCCAAGGGATATGCCAAGTCCGTAATCCTCAATAATGACACCAAGTATAATACCGCCCATCAGGCCCCAGAGAAGATAAGTCCCGAAATCGGGTGTGTCCTGATCACTTTTTTCCATAAGAATAAATCCTCAAATACTAAAAGACATTCATTTTTTCTTGAATTTCGAACGCAGCTTTTCGACCTCATCGGCAGCATTTGGCAACCTGAGGACAAAAAGTCCGAAACATGGCTTGATATACTGGAAGAACAGCTCATCCCCCTTCACACCTACCGGAATAGAATCGCCCTGAAGAAGAACGCCGCGTATGGTATAGCCACCCGGTACACGATATACTTCATCGGACTTTTCTCTGATCAGTGCCTCACACTGGGCGGGTGTACCTCCTTTCAGGAGTATCTCAAAGGGAAGATCACTTATACATGCCATGTTTGGATTTCCTTCCTATTAAACAATAACAAGGTTAGATACCTTTATACCACTTTCCACTATCCTTCCGACAACCTTGCCACCTGTCATCTCAGCAGCCTTTTCGGCCTGCTCCGGTGGTAAGATGATCACAAAACCCATGCCCATGTTGAATGTCCGGTACATTTCCAGATCATCCACATTACCTTCCTCCTGAAGGAACTTAAAGATTGCATTTGGCTTGATGGGATCGTGGAAGTCAAACCCGAGTTCTGTAACACGTTTGAGTTTCAGAAGACCGCTACCCGTAATATGGGCAAGTCCGTGAACATCACATTCCCTGATAACGTCCAGAACTTCCATGTAGATACGTGTGGGTATCAGGAGTTCGTCTCCTATGGTAGTAGAAGTGTCCAGCGGGAAAGCATCCTGATATGAATATGATGATTGTTCGATGATATTTCGCACAAGAGTGTAGCCATTACTATGGACACCTGCTGCCGGTATTCCGACAATGGCATCTCCGAGCCGTACATTCTCACCCGTGATGATGTCCTCTTTTCTGACCATTCCAAGACATGTGCCTGCAAGATCAAAACCTTTTATGATATCCGGAAGTGTCGCTGTCTCGCCGCCTACAATGGACATGCGGGAGATCTCGGCCCCTTTCTTCAGACCCTCGCCGATCTGAGCGGCGAATTCCTCATCATGCTTCTCAAGTGCCAGGTAATCAACAAAGGATACAGGTTCGGCACCTATTGCCAGCAGATCGTTGACGTTCATTGCGATACAGTCAATACCGACCGTATTCCAGCGCTTCATCTCATTTGCGATCAGAACCTTGGAACCCACACCATCTGTTGCAAGTGCAAGGGCATATTCTCCGAAATCGATGAGACCTGCATAATGTCCTATACCCGTCAAAGGTGCCCCCAGACCTTCACGCCTGTAGGTCATGCCCTTTGTCAGAGCCTGGATGGTCGTCTCCTCTTTTTCGATGTCAACTCCGGATTCCGCATAGGTGAGATGTTTGTCTTTCATATGATCACGACTATTTGTCCAGTTCGAATTCCCTGTGCAATATCTGTACAGCTTCAATGGCATCCTCTGAGCTCACGACAAAGGAGATGTTATGCTGTGAGGAACCCTGACTGATCATAATTACATTTATATTGCCATTTCCAAGGGCATAAAATACCTTACCTGCAACTCCCGGGATACCGTCCATGCCCGCACCGACAACTGCAACAACACAGACATCCCTGTC
>DACO01000008.1:0-7371 GCA_002508635.1 Methanolobus sp. UBA118
GTATTTTATGAATCCCTTTCAGATCAGAAGGCCCGAAAACAGTTGTCTTTACTCCTGTACCGGATGCATTTTCAGAAACGATTTGAGATACCTTTTTCTCAACTTCAATATCGATGTCCTGGGAAGTCGGTACTGCTAATATTACAAGTCTGAAATCCTTATCCTCAAGGGTGCCCATGCTCTTGATCGCTCTGCCAAGCGTGCCTTCTTCATTCAGGGGAATGGGATGATCGTATATAGCATCTCCTTCCTGCCATCCGGTAGCCCTTTCCCGGCCCCAGTAACTGGGTATTACCATTGTAAGTTCCAATATACCACTCCTGTAACTACTGGTAACACTAATGAGGAGACAATATTTATATTCTTGGAATAGCTGAGTCCTCAGTCCTTATCGACCAGCACAGCATCTTTTATCATTACTTTTGCCGTGTACTCGTCAAGCTCGACAACTTCCAGTTCCCGGATTTCTATCTTTTTATTATACATCGGTCCGTCAAGCACGAAGCTTTCAAACTCTCCACCTTCACCTGCAACATTTAGACCGATCTTTTCGTTGAGCCTGACAAGTCTCTCAATATCCTTCTCATCTATTGTGCGTCCGACCCAGCTCTTGTCAAGACCGTAAGCTGCAATGCTGCTGAAAATGAACTCAAAACCAATTGATAGTAACTGTCTCATCTCTTTTTCCTGGTCGATATGCCAGAGTGGTGAGAAAGTTTTGAGACCAATTTCGTCACAGACCCTTTCTATCCTTTCCCGCTGGTAATTGGAATACAGTGCTCCGGTGACTATACCCTCGATACCGAACTCATCTTTTGCTCTCTGGATCGCATTCTTCATGTCCTCGAGTTCGATCTCTTTTTCGCCGGGAGTGATCTCCTCTATCAGAGGAATACCCATGGCTTCTGCCTGAAGCTGTGCAAGCTCGATATTCGGGGTATGGAACATGTAAGAGTCAGGGTTCTGGCTCTTGATTGTGATGAGGCATTCAACGGCATAGTTCTGCTGCTGCATGATATGCATGGCATAATTGCTGTCCTTGCCAGAGCTGAAAAGAACTCCGAGTTTCATAATGGGCTGCCCGTAGAGCTGTTTCAGGTATTCGGTCTTTGTCCTGTAGCCTGCTTTTTTGGTGAGTTTGCCGATGGCCTTGTCAAACCTGCTTCCATACTGAGCAGCCTGCTTTCTACGCATGGCAACTTCATCCGGGAGCCCGATGTCCCTGGCGACCTCCCTCAGGATCAGTTTGTTCTGGTCCTGTTCGGTATTTATCTTGTACTGTGGGGGTATTTTGAGACAATAGTCGACAAAGCGTCTGTCAAGATAGGGCACACGCAGCTCTATGTTATTGTTCATGGCGACGACATCGTCCCTGTAGGTGTTCTTCTCGTATATCTTCAGTATATCAGCATAGCAATCCCTGCTGATATCAGTGGAGCGCTTATGGCGGTCATATCCTGCCAGCAGCTCATCTGCTCCCGATCCTGAGAACATGACCCTGATACCATCTTCCCTGGCAGCAACACATGCAGCATACATGGTCATGGCAACTCCCACCTTGGGAACGTTCGTATCTTCCACCAGTGGAACAACCGCTTTCAGATATTTCTCAACACCCTCAAGGCTTATCTTCCTGACATTAAGATCAAGGCCAAGATCCTCAGCAAGTCTTAGGGAATGCTCTATATCCGGCGGCAGATTAACATCCTCAAGGCCGGCAGTATAGCAGGTAAAATCAATCCCCGGCTCTTTACCGAGCATTTTGCACAGGTATGCGATAACCGTTGAGTCAAGACCCCCGGAAAAGAGAATGCCGAACTTTTCATCAGGAATCCGTATGGATACCGCATTCTCCAGCAATTCAAGAAAATCTTCCTTTATAGTCTCAAAGGGTCTGCTGTCCTCCGGGACTATAGAAAAGAACTTCCTGTTAAAACGCTGCAGGGAACTGTCACTGAGGTCATAGACGAGAATCTCTCTAGGGTTTAGTTCTTTAATGTCTGAAAAGCCTGTTCTTGCAAGAGCTTTCTTTTCCGATGCAAATGCAAAGCCATCGGATATTGTATACCAGAGTGGCTTGATGCCGATTATGTCCCTTGCTATGTAGACCTTATTATCTTTCCAGTAAGCAAAGGCATACACTCCTATGATCTCGGCAAGCAGATCGTCCATTGCCTGAAGTATAGTTTCATCAGAGGTACCGTTTAAGTTCTGCAATTTCAACTCTATCAGTTCTATAAGCAGCTCGGAATCGTTCCTTGCTGTGATGCCGTACTTTTCTGCGAGCTCTTTCCAGTTGTATATCTCGCAGTTGGTGCTGATCTTTCCTTTAAGGGCTATGGGCTGTCTGACAAAATCAACCATTGAATGCAGGCAATGCCCGAGTATATTATCTATGTCTTCACTTTCAGGCACACTCAGCTCATCTGCATCCTTTGAGAAACCGAGCCAGTCATGTCCGCATATTCCCATACAGTCAAGCCCACGGTCCTTCATGATCTCGAGGGAGCGCTGGGTCAGTTCGAATGCATTCTCATTATTAAAAAAACCTGTAATTCCGCACATTTTCCCGGTTTTAAGATGTTGTTATTTTGATTAGATTTCCGGATTACTAAAAGTATACTGCCAGATAAAAGTTTTGAATAGAATAGCGGGAAACTGTAAAAAAAAAGCTATTGGAAAAGAATGGATTACCGGCTTTTTGAGTTTGCCGGGAATCTGATTTTTGAATCTATTAAGCTCAGGTTTGTGTATTGTAGGACTACGGCTTGCAGCTGAGGGCTACCCTTTCTTCGGGTGTGAGCGATATATAGAACCTGAGGATCTCTTCCGGGTCCATGTCAACCCCGAGATTAAAACCCCGTCTCTGGCCCGCTTTTAAGAACTTCTCTTCCTTCTCATGTTTTTTGTGCATCAGGCGGTTAACTTCTTCCTCAGTCAGCCTGGACATGTCGATCCTTTTGAGCAGACCGATAAGCAGGAAATTTTTTTCTACACATTCGTAGTAGCTCTCTTTTTTTTCTTTCTTCTTGTCCTGATCAAACAGGTAGAAATGCTTCCCATTTTCATCCTTACCTGAGAGTAATACCTTCTTCAGAACCAGCTTGCCGTTTTCTGATACAATGATCTTACGTTCGGGCTTCATTTCCTTGCCTCTGTTTAAATCTGATTAAATGACAGTACTCCTTGCAACTATCTGATCACAGGATCTTTGTGCTTTGACATAGTACAATTTCAGCTTTCTCAAATTCATATATAAAATTGTCTATACTTTAGAATATAATCACCATCATCATTATCATATAGGTGCCAGGACATGAAAATCCAATTAGCAGATAACTAAAATACTAAAAACACTATAAAATATAATAAAATTCTGAGAATACCTGCGGATGGAAAGAAATGTTTGGCGAACTAAAATCTAATATCAGGGCATCGATCCTGCCGATGGCAAAAAAAATACCCCTGTCTCCTAACTCATTGACTTTAATAGGCCTTCTTGTAAGCGTTTATGCCGCAGTCCAGTTTGCAAGGGGTTTTCTTATAATCGGCGCTCTACTGATACTGATAAGTGGGCTCTTTGATGTCTTTGATGGTGCTGTGGCCAGGGCCAACGGCTGCACGACAGCCTTTGGTGCAGTCTTTGATTCGGTATGTGACAGGTATGCCGATGCAGTGGTGTTTGCAGGCATCATCTATGGTCTTATAACAGGCAGCATTCCTCAGGTTAATATATTGTCAATGCCTCTCTGGTTCTGGACCGTTATGGCGATAATAGGGTCATATCTTGTCAGCTATACCCGTTCAAGAGCTGAAGCCATGGGTGCCAGTGAAATGGATGTCGGGATTGCCGAGAGGCCTGAAAGGATGCTTGTGCTGATGGGCGGTGCGCTAACAGGGATGCTTGGAATAGCACTTTTTATTATAGTCATCATCACCCATGTGACTGTTGTACAGCGTCTGATACATGCCAGGAAATCACTTGCATAACCCCGGGCATAGGCAAAGATTATAATATAGAGCGTCTATTTAAGCCTGATATCTACTAATAATTCTTATTCAAAGAGAGCTGAGGATGCAAAGATGCAGTATCAAGCTGATGTAACCATTGAACTTAAGGCAGGTATGCTTGACCCGGAAGGCACAACGATAAAAAGAGCTCTTGAACACCTCGGTTATGAAACCGACAGTGTCAGGACAGCAAAGAAATACACCATTACCCTTGAAGCGGAAAGTATACACGATGCAAGGGAAAACGTAGAAGAGATGTGCCAGAAGCTGATAGCCAACCCGATCATCCATAACTATGCGATATCCCTGAGGGAAACAGAATGAGCATTGCCATTGTCCAGTTTGGTGGCAGCAACTGCGACCTTGATGTCCTTCATGTTCTCAAGGATGTCGTGGGTGTTGATGCCGAGCTTATATGGTATAAGGAAGAGAATCTCGACCGGTTTGACGGAATCGTGATACCCGGTGGTTTCTCCTATGGTGACTATCTCAGAGCCGGTGCAATAGCCGCACGTACTCCCATTATGAACTCGGTGAAAAAGCAGGCCGAAGCTGGCAAACCCGTGATCGGCATCTGCAATGGTTTCCAGGTACTCACGGAATCCGGCCTGCTCGATGGTGCACTGACCACAAATAACTATCCGAAGTTCAGGTGCGAATCCACATTCCTCAGAGTCGAGACCACAGATACGCCATTTACTTCAGCCTTCAGAAAAGGTGATATCCTGAGTATCCCAATAGCTCACATGGAAGGAAATTTCTATGCGGATGAGCCAACTCTTGCAAGAATGGAAGATAACAGACAGGTGGCCTTCAGGTATGTGGATAAGAACGGTAAAGTGACTGATGAAGTAAATCCCAATGGTTCACAGGAGAACATTGCCGGAATCGTCAGTACTCAGAAGAATGTGCTTGGTATGATGCCACATCCCGAGAGGGCATCCGAGGATATACTCGGTTCTGCTGACGGGTTGAGGATTTTTAAGTCAATGGCGGAGTATATCTCCGGCCGTTGAATATTTTTATTTCTAATTCACGGGTAGCAAGAATTACTTTTTGGTAATTCCTGTACTCTATTTACTTTCCTTTGTTTTAAGTCACTTGCAATTTATATTTGTAATAGTCATATTAGTTCAGTAAAACTTATTGTATTGAAAATCCTTTTCTTTTCCAGAATATATTTTTCATTTTTGTAGGATTATTTAGAAACATTTTTATCTAACTAACGTCCTTCTATTTATTGAGTGGTGGTATTATAGTCAAAATTAAACTAGTTACTACAATGTTAATTTTATCATTTTTATGTATGGGTATTGTAAATGCTGCAGATAACACAACCGAAACACCGGTTGCTTCATTCTCTGCAGATGTCACAGAAGGGAAAGTGCCTCTGGGAGTCCAGTTCACTGATACTTCAAGCGGAGAACCGACTTCATGGGAGTGGGATTTTGGTGACGGTGAAACCTCAGATTCACAGAATGCATCGCATGTTTATACTGAACCTGGTGAGTATAATGTGAGCCTGACGGTAAGCAATACAAATGGGTCCGATTCCGCGAAAAATACAATTAAAGTATTAGGTACTCGTCCTATAGTTCGAATTTCTTCTGTTTCTCCAAGCGATCCAATTGAAAGGGAACCAGTTAGTTTCCATGGTGAAATAATCTATAATGATAGTGCAATCATTGAACAAAAATGGAGTGATGAAGATGGATTTAGATGTCCTCAGATGACATTAACAACTGCATTCCTTGCCGGTAATCACACAATATATTTCGAAGCTATGGACAGTGAAGATGAATGGTCGGAGAGAGCTATTGCTGATCTTGAGGTTCGGGAAAATACTCCTCCAATAGCTATTATTAAAGACATTAGTCCAGATTCTGCGCTGAAAGGTGAGGAAGTTACATTCATTGGATCAGGCACCGATGATGATGGGGTGGTCAATGGTTCGATTATTCATGAATATAGTTGGGAATCAGATATTGATAGTTTCTTGAGTGAAGAGCCTAATTTTTCCACATCATCTCTGTCTGTAGGAACTCATACTATCACCTTTTGGGTAAGGGATCACTATAAAAAATCTAAGGAATCAACTGCGATAATAAAAATTATGGGCGACACTGAATACCTACAGGTAAGTTCCGAGAAGGCTATAAGTGCTAACAACCCCGTAAATATAGTGGTCGATGTTAATGACACCAATATTACATCACTGGAATTTTCAATAACAGATAGCAATGATGCTGTTATTCTTACAATGGATATAACTGATGAGCTGGACTCCGGTATTTATTCGTTTGAATGGAATGCAACTGACTCGCAGGGTGAACAACTCCAGAGTGGAGCGTATAAACTTAACTTGTTAGGTACTGACTCATCCGGTGATTCTATCTCAGAGGGAATGATTCTGAATGTTGACCATACACCTCCTGTTATTGTTATAGATGATATCACTGGTGTAATTACGCATGAAGATGTAGTTTATGCCAGTTCGGATTTGACTGTTACCATATCCGGATCTGACGAAGATGTAAAAGATGTCAGCATCAATCTATTGTCGGATTCCGGAAGTCAGATAAAAACCATCGACGCTGATCACGAGGGTGATGGCACCTGGGTTGGTGAGTTCGATCTGTCTTCAGTCCCTGATGGAATCTATAATGTTACAGCTGTTGCAACGGACACTGCAAAGAACGTCAAGGATGCAAGTTCGGCTATAACAGTCAATGTCGACAAGACCGCACCTGTGATTGAAAATTATTCACCCGCAGACGGCAAGGTATTTGCTGAAGGTACAACTGCTGTGGACATCAGTTTCGATTACAGTGACGCCAGGACAGGCATAAATGAAAGTTCTGTAGGAATGATAGTTGACAATATTGATGTAACAAATAATGCAACGATAAATGCATCTTCAGCTTCATACAATGCCTCAGGCCTGGACGCAGGCGCTCATGCTGCATCTATATCCGTAACTGATAACACGGGTAATGAAAAAAGGCTTACTACCAATTTCTGGATAGGTCCGAAACCATCAGCTACTACCTCCAGAAGCAGTGGAAGCAGTTCCTCTGGTAGTGGCGGTGGCGGCGGTTCTACCGGTGAAAAGTATGAGAACATCCTTGTAAAGGAAGTGGAAAGCATCTATGTCACCAAGGACTCACGCATCAGTTATGAGTTCACAAAAGATGGAAATGCCATTACCTCCGTGCAGTTTGATGCTCTGAGGAACGCAGGTACAATATCAACAATTGTTGAAGTACTCAAGGACAGGTCTACCTTTGCAAAAGCAGATGCTCCCGGAAATGTCTACCAACAGATGAATATCTGGGTGGGTAAGTCTGGTTTTGTCGATCC
>DACO01000008.1:7381-8904 GCA_002508635.1 Methanolobus sp. UBA118
ACCAAGGACTCACGCATCAGTTACGAGTTCACCAAAGATGGAAATGCCATTACCTCTGTACAGTTCGATGCTCTGAGAAATGCAGGCACAATATCAACAATTGTTGAAGTATTGAAGGACAGGTCTACTTTTGCAAAGACAGATGCTCCCGGAAATGTCTATCAGCAGATGAACATCTGGGTAGGTAAGTCTGGTTTTGTCGATCCTGAGAATGTTGAGAATCTTGGAATAGGTTTCATGGTGGAAAAGACATGGCTGGAAGAGAATAACATTGAAAGTGACACAGTAAAACTATACAGGGATTCAAACGAATCCTGGACAGCACTTGATACTGAAGTTACTGAAGAAGACGATGAGTATGTGTACTTTGAAAGTCAGACTCCGGCATTCTCACCATTTGCCATAAGCTCGGAAGCCGAAAGTGAGGAACTTACCGATGAAGCTATACTGCAATCCGTGAGTGATGACAGCGTTATTTCAGATGGGGAGCCTATTCAGGTTAAGACAACAAGCAGTGAAAGTTCCACGTTTGTATTTGTAATACTTGGTGGGTTATCGGTAGTGCTTATAGGTGCATACCTTATCTACAGGAAAGGAAAGTAATTCTTAACTTTCCTGTATATTTTATTTAGTTCATTTTTACAAAAAAAGCAGTACTATTGTTGTTCTTTTTTCTCTGCCAAGATATTCTCGGCGGTTTTCCAGGAATATCTTACAATATCAGGAAGTTCTCCGAACTCATTGAACCATTCTCTGAGGAATTGCCTGGTTTTGGGGTCAGAAGGGTACCCGCTTCCTAAATCAACACCGATCTTCTCCTTGAGCTCTTCTATTAGTGCATCTCTGCGGACCTTAGCGATAATGGATGCGGCAGATACAATGGGGTATATATCATCGGCCTGATGTCTGGATATGATTGAAATATCTGCAGCTTTATCGGGATGATTCTTTGTATATTCCTGCAGCAACCTTTTTCCGAATCTCTCTTCATTGACATCGGCAGCGTCAACATATGCTTCATCCGGATGCAGCTCTTCCAGGACCTTTGAGAATGCAAGTACCATGATATCGTTCATGCTCATGAGCTTGCGGAATTCATCGATCTGCTGTGGTGCTATCTCAAGGACAAAGACCTTTTCAGAATACTTTTCGATCTGATGGGCTAGCAGTTCTCTTTTTTTTGGAGCTATTTTCTTTGAATCAGCAACTCCCAGATTTTTCAGAGAATTGACCTGTGTATCTGTGGCAAGCACGCCTCCGATACACATTGGGCCGATCACCGGCCCTTTGCCCGCCTCATCTATTCCAGCTACTTTCATCATTATCTATGGGTTCATGGGTCTACTTTAAACTGACCATCAGATGAACAGGGTGAATATGGAGTAGCCAATTATAATCATAATAGTTGAGTGCTTGAGGCCTGCCATCACACTGCCCTCACCCATTGCGCCTGCCATAAGGCCGGAACTGAGTCCCTGGATGATGGCTGCATGTTTGAAAAGCTGGGTGTATGCATCAAGATC
>DACO01000008.1:8966-11783 GCA_002508635.1 Methanolobus sp. UBA118
CATCAGATGAACAGGGTGAATATAGAGTAGCCGATTATTATCATAATAGTCGAGTGCTTCAGGCCTGCCATCACACTTCCCTCACCCATTGCGCCTGCCATGAGGCCGGAACTGAGTCCCTGGATGATGGCTGCGTGTTTAAAGAGCTGGGTGTATGCATCAAGATCGAAGTTTCCGAGGAAACCGCCTGCACTGGATCCGGAATCCGCCATCTGTTTTCCTGCTTCGGCCATCTCACTCAGGAAAGTTGTAGAAATGACATAGATGACACCGACAAAGACAAGGAAAGAGATATAGATGATAACGATATAGATCATCATGCTCATTGTACGCTCCCTTTTCATTCCCTGCTCTGAAGCTGCATCCCTTGCAGCGACCATAAGAACTTCACCAATATCACCACTGGACTCATTTGCCTTTGTGATAAGGGACAGAGAGCGAGTCACTACCTGGGTCCTCAACCTGTTTGCAAATCTTATCAGGGCATCATTGATCTCAAGTCCCCAGAAAACATCATGCCAGATCTTCCTGATCTCCGAGCTGAGAGAATCGGTGTCTGACCTTGACATAAGTCTTATGGAATCCCTGAGTGTCATACCGGTTTCATTGGTACTTGCCAGCTTCTTCAGGAAATCAGGGAAACTGCTTTCGAGCTTCTTTTTTCTTCTCTGCTTGATCTCATAGAAGGCTGAAAGTGGTATTATGACAAGCAGGATTGCAAATACTATCTTGTCGTCTATGAACTCCACCATCATCGCAAGGTTGCCTACTCTGTTGGCATTCAGGAACAGGGAACCCATTACTATGAGAAGTGCAAGAGGGATTGTGATTGCGAGTGTGAATAGGGGATTTCTGAACATGGGTGTAAGCGGATTCTTCATTATCTGCTTCATGGACAGAGATTTCTTTGATTTCTCAAACAGTTCGAAGTTTGTCCTTTCTCTTACCTTCTCTTCAGTTTCATCCACCGGTTCTCCGTGCTCGTCATAGACGGGTTTCAGGTGAGCCGGCATATCAGGTATCCCATGGTCAAGTACTGTGTTTGTGCTCAGGATCTTAGGCTCTCCCATCTCGGTGGGTGTTATGATACTGATCATGACTACGAACATAAGTGATCCCACTGGCAGGACTGCATATATGATCGCATACACCATGGTCGCAGAACCTGAACCCATAACTGCCATCATGACACCCATGATGATAATGAACAATGGACCGGCTACAAAAGCAGTCACGTATGATTCGGCAAGTAAAGCCAGGGTTTCAAGGAAACCTTTCTGGTCTACCTCTGCCTTTACAAGATATTGTTCCGATTTGTCACGGAAATAATTGGGGATATTACCTCCACTGTCGATAACTGTCAGGAGGTTGTAGATGAGATCCTGGAACCTCTCGGAAGGTGTGATCTCTGATGCGTTTGTGAGTGCGGTCCTCAGGTCATGTCCGAAGTACTCCATGTCCCTTACAATGGAATCTATCTCCTTTGAGACCTCTCCATACGTATCTTCAGAACGTGCGAGTGCCTTGAAAACATCTATAATGTTCATGCCACCCTTACTGAGGGCGTACATGAATGTTACGGCATAAGGCAACTGCATATCGATTTTCGTTTTCCTCTCTCCCGCCTGGAATCCGGGATAGAGCATGAAGATCGTATAGACCAGGCCTCCGAGTCCTACAATGAAAACAATAGTTATGAAGAATGCGACAAATATTTCCTTATAGTCCAGCAGGAATGCCATACCGGGGCTGAATGTAAGTTTGGTGAGATTCTCAGGAAGGCCGATGATAGCAATTATGAAATAGGTAATGACCAATCCGAGCAACGCACCCAGGACCCCCGCAAGTACCGAGTAGAATACTGCGTTTGAAATATACATCTCATGGGATATGGGTATACGTGCCTGGTTCAGTTGCTTCTGCAGATTGACGTAATTCTGTTTCTTTGCCTTTATCTGGGTTCCAAGAAGAACGAAAGGTATCCTTTTGAGAATATTGAAATACAGGGTAGCTTTTTTGACATAAGGGTCAAGATCGATTTTTGGCTTTTTTTTCTTCTTTGTAACTTTGCCTGAAGGAAGCTCTGATGCTTCTGTATTCTCGAGATTGAGTTCAGTATCTTGAGTCGCGGATTCTTCCATTTCGGATGTTTCGATCTCAGAGGAATCATTTCTTTCTGTCACGGTCTAACCCCCGCTGTCAGTCCAGCTGAAGTTTCTTCAGTACCTTTTCAGGTGTTGACTGGTATGCATTGATGATTCCTGATATCACATTGAAATCATTTATTTCGTTGCTTACCATGTACTCAAGTATCTTCTGCCTGTAATACAATTCCTGATCTATCCTTGCCTGTCCCCATCCACGGCGCATCTTGATATCAAATATTGCCTTGGACTCGCCGGTTCTTACAAATACGTCAGACTCGGAATCCCAGACAAAGATATCATTGGTTCTGATGTTCCTGGTATTGGGGTCTATGTCGATAATCTCCACAAGTTTGAGATTCCTTCTCACACGCTTACCCTTGGAGTAGGTCTGTGCCTGTATACTCATGATATCCAGTGCCTGGATCATCGTACGCGGGACACTTATCGGTGGGTTTTCAAGCCTGTGGATAGCAGACGCAACTGAGTCGGCGTGCATTGTTGAGAAAGTGGTGTGACCTGTTGACATTGCCTGGAAGAGTGTCAGTGCTTCTTTTCCTCGGACCTCACCCACAAGCAGGTACTCAGGACGTTGACGCAGTGCAGCCTTTAGCAGGTCATACATATCCACGGCTCCTCTTTCATCCGCTGTGAAGGAGTCCCTGGTAATACT
>DACO01000089.1:0-1054 GCA_002508635.1 Methanolobus sp. UBA118
GTCATGCTCTAAGTTCGAGTTCTCTTAAGAATATAGCGGAAGAGATCGTGTCTCCAAGTCCTACGGTTGCTACCGGCTCAGCGCAGATGCGTGTCGGAACGGCACATATGGAATATCCCCGGTATTTCCTGAAAACAGAGTATCTCCTTGTAATGTCATGTTCACCGGAAGGGATGTAGTCGATGATCTTCTGCATCTGCTTTTTACCGGTCTTACTCTCACTTATACTGGAAGCGATCTGCAGAAGTTCTTCCCGGCTGTAGAGTTTACCGTAGCATGCAAAGGTTGCAGCACAGTCCACCCCGAAGTGCAGTGACTCAAGTACCTGCTCCGGTTCTGAGCATGTATCCGATGACACCGACAAAACGAACTCATGTGTGTGAATCTGTATCCTTTTCTGACCTGAAGCTTCGCACAGGGATACTGCAGTCTCAATTATGGCTCTTGAATCCATTTCAAGAATACCCACAGTATCCAGTTCATTCATACGGGCCAGTGTTGCGAGCTCATCCTCATTCAATCCGATATTGTCAGCAACCGGAACCAGACTATTGAACACATCATTTGCCATTTCTTCCGATTCAAAATGACCCAGCTCAGCATGAATATGCAGGCCCTTGTTTTGCTTTTTCCACTCACTCAGCTGTTTCATCGATCTGTTCAGCTTTTCCTTATAGCTGCTCCCGTCAGGATACTCTTTTCTGAGCAGATGGTAGCCCGAGATAAGCGCCCCGTCCATTTCATTTATGTGTTCGAGAGCATATTTTCTGAACTGTTCATCGATATGAAGTTCCAGATTCAGCGGATCATAGCTTGCAATGAACCTATTCTCTCTGGGCACTGATATCCCATTCCCGGAAAAAACAAAGCTGTCACCATGTTTGAAATCAAAAACAAAATGTATCAGCTCACCTTCATCGCCGATATGTTCTTCCAATTTTTCCTGATCCCTACTGCTTACTGCTTCCCCTCCATCTGGGATGTATATTGCCCTTTCTGAAAAAAAAGACATCTGCAGCTCGGATGGATTTGCCACATTGGGAACCACCCTGGA
>DACO01000089.1:1290-5410 GCA_002508635.1 Methanolobus sp. UBA118
CTCATGAACGAGCCTTCCAGAAAAGTATCTCTGAGCCATAAGAATATCTCTTTGTTCCTGACCATCCACTCGGCACCGGTACCATGCTGCATACAGATAAAAAGCCCTGCAAAGAAATCAGGTCTCGAGGATATATGGCCGGGAGGATTTTTCATCTTTTCAGCTATTTCTTCCTTATATTCTTCAGCAATTTCGGCCATCTTCTGACCGTCCACCTTATAGATGGCATCGATATTGGCATTATAAGCGCAGAGAATATTCATACATCTACTCCGGGCATTTTACTCTGTCCTTTTCCTTGATCTTGGTCAGCATCGCAATAAAAGTTCCTGCCGAGATAGCATCCCCTATGCCTACGGTGCCAACAGGGTCTTTTACTACTTTTGTAGGTACGATCACGAGACTGTGTCCAAGAGCATTTACACACCCGTTCTCGAAATCTTCCATGGTGCAGATACCCTGCCTTACAAGATACGAGGCCAGGCTGTACAGATTCTCATACCCCTTTTCATAAACAGGAACCCTCAGACCGATCTCCGCATCGTCTATACTGCTGATACCGCCTGTTGATGCCTGGGTAGCAGCAAGTATTGAAGCAAACAGAAGTGCTTCCCTGTAGTCCTCCACATCAATCGGGCTTTCCTGTGATACAAGGGACATGAAGTGGCCGAGCGAGTGTATGTTGACTACCTCCAACTCAAGCTTTTCAAGGAGTATGATCGCACCTTTGTAAAGGGCAATGACGCTATCCTCATCCTTACCCATGACATCGTAGGCCAGGCGCTCGTAACCCAGTACATTAAGGGCATTGGCAACCTCGATCGTATCAAGGCCAAGAGAAGTTACATGCTTTTTCACTATATCGGTCAGTATTGCTTTTCGGATAACCTTGTTCTGTATGGACGTGAACTCAACATGGATGGGCATGTCCGGATTGCACTCTTTGAGGGATTCGATAACATTGACAGCCCTCTCAACATAGTGATGATAGCTCAGGCCATCTCCGTAATCCTCCCTGATGATCTGATAACCTGCAAGTATGGCTCCGTCGATCTGATCCCGGATCTGGGGAAGCTTCTCGTATATCTTACTGTCCATATTGATCCGCAGCCAGTCGGGTCTGGATGAGACAATAAGACGATTATTCCTGGGCACTTTGAAGCACTCCCCTGCACAGCAGACTTTGGTTCCCTTTGAGTACTCTATTATCCAGTTCACCTTGGGCTTTTGCTCACGGTCCCGGATATGCATTGGATGTCTTAGAATAAGTTTTCCGTCCTCGATGAAAGGATATTTGAGGTTGGGCGAATCCACGAAATACTCGGCCTGCTCCCGGGATAACCACGGAACATAGGTGATGACGTTATTCAGACCCAGGTTTGCCAGCAGGTTGGACATAATCCCGGCCTGTCCTCCCATCCTGGCATAATCAAAGACAAGGTTGTCCATGAGCCAGTCATTGATATCGGTAGTATGGGTTGGCACTTCCGCAGCCTTCCCGTCACGCATGGAAATCACCAGCCTTGCCATGAAATCAACCGGATCATCGATCACACGGGGATACTCCACAACCCTCTTCTGGATAGAACCGCAACCAATGATGCCCACAAGCTTCTTCATTTCCTCTTCTTTTATGTGCTTGATAGCATCGATGTTACTGTTATAGGCTACGAAAACTCCCCTGATATCGCCCAATGAAGCCTTGATATTCTCGAATGCTTTTGCGTATTTCTTCTCCCAATCTTCTATTTCCATAACTCACACCCGGTGAATATAGGATATGACTGGAATTTATATATAAAGATTGGATGTCGATGAAAACGGATTTTCTTATCCATCAGGCCGTATTAGCAAAATAAAAACCAAAATTAAAAATAGAATTATAACCGGCTACAAAAGACCGGTCGTCTCATCCATGCCAAGCATGATGTTCATATTCTGTATAGCTGCACCTGAAGCGCCTTTACCCAGATTGTCCAGACGGGAGATCACCTGAATCTGCTCATCGTTGCCGTAGATGTAGAGATCCAGATAATTGGTATCATTGCTTCCCTGCACATCAAAGGCATTATCCACCAGATCGTCAGTCTCATCAGCTACGTGAACACGGATGAATGTGGAATCCCCGTAGTATTTCTTATAGAGCTCATACAGCTTCTTTTTTGTCACGGATTTTTTCAGATCCTTCACAGACATGGGTAATGTGACAGCCAGCCCCCTCGGGAAATTGGAGACTACTGGCATGAGAATTGGCTTAACATCAAGACCCGAGCGAACCATGATCTCAGGCACATGTTTGTGAGTCAGTCCCAGAGCATACTGTCGTGGTGCCTTGTACGCACGCTCTTCTGTGGTTTCATAGGTCTCGATCATCTTTTTTCCGCCACCGGTGTATCCGGTGATGGAGAACAGCGGGACAGCCGTTTCCTTTGAAATGATACCGGCTTCTACAAGTGGATAAAGAGCGACAACGGATGCCGTTGCATGGCAGCCGGGATTGGAAACCCTGCTTGCTCCGGCCACCTTTTCCCTGTGTGCGGCGGAGAGTTCGGGTAATCCGTAAACCCATGAATCATTGATACGGTTAGCTGTTGATGCGTCGATGATCTTCGTGTTCGGATTTGTGACCAGACCAACCGTGTCTTCGACCGCTTCATCCGGAAGGCAGAGGAATACCAGGTCAGCCTCGTTGAGCAAATTCTTCCTTAGTTCCCTGTCATGGCGCTTTTCGTAGGGAATTTCCAGAATCTCTACTTCCGGATGAGAAGCCAGACGTTCATTTACCAGTAAGCCAGTGGTTCCATGCTGTCCGTCCACGTATATTTTGTACATTGTCTTCCTCAGATCAGAAATAATATTAAGTCGTATACTCAGCATTGATCCTGACATAATCGTACGTCAGGTCACACCCCCATGCAGTCGCACTCTCATGTCCCAAACCGAGGTCGGTTATGATGCATATCTCTTCCTGAGCCATGATGGATTTGAGATGTAACAGGTTTTCCTCGTCGTTCCTGACAACCTGACCGTCCTTCACAAGTTCGACTACATCGGTTCCGGCTGAGAAGGAGAGAGATATCTTCATCTGGTCCATATCGGCACCGGAGTAGCCTGCTGCCACCACGACACGTCCCCAGTTGGGATCCTCACCGAAGATGGCGGATTTGACCAGGGGGGAGCGGACTATCGCCTTGGATACAAGGCGGGCATCTTCTTCTGTGGCTGCTCCTGTGACCTTGGATTCTATCAGCTTGGTGGCTCCTTCACCGTCGATTGCTATCATTTTTGCAAGATCGGTGAGTACGAGGTCAAGACCTGCCTGAAGGTCGGTTTGTTCGGGAGTGATACCGGACTGGCCTGTGGCTGTCAGCAGTACCATGTCGTTGGTACTTGTGTCACCGTCCACCACTATCATGTTGAAGCTCTTGTCCACTGCAGCTTTAAGGCATGAATGTAACACATCGGATGATATATCTGCATCCGTGTAGACGAAGGCGAGCATGGTACCCATATTCGGCTCGATCATACCTGAACCCTTGGCGATACCTCCGATGCGGACACCGGACTCCGTCTCGATGGCTACTTCCTTGGGGACGGTGTCGGTTGTCATGATCGCACAGGCTGCCTTCATACTTGCATCTGCATCCTCGCCCATGGAAGCCATGACCTCATCCAGATGTGTACTGATCCAGTTTGTGTCGAGCTTACGTCCCACAACTCCTGTAGAAGCCACGCCTATGAGCTCTTCATCGACATCAAGTTTTGATGCAAGTATGGAAGCCATAGTTCTGGCATCTTCGAGACCCTGCTCACCTGTGAAAGCATTTGCATTGCCGCTGTTGACAATCAGTCCGGCAAGCCTGCCGGTCTTTGAGATATGTTCCCTGGTTACCACCAGTGGTGCTGCAATTACTTTGTTCCTGGTATACACCCCGGCAGCATTTCCCTCTGCCTGAATGACCGCCATTCCCATCTTTGCGGGTTTGATACCACCGGCACGCACGCCCTTTACTGCACAGATACCGCCTTCAATGAAATTCATATAATCCCTTTACAATTTACCAAGTCCGCGGATGATATCTCCGCGTGTGACAATTCCGACAAGTTTCTCATTCTCGAC
>DACO01000153.1:0-10565 GCA_002508635.1 Methanolobus sp. UBA118
TTGATCCGCGTCCTCTCTGCATAGGTATCAACAACCGGTGCGGATCTTGACATCTGTTTATGTGTGGAACCATATCCTATGATACACTGTTCATCCCCTGAACGCCAGTCTATAACATAAAGATGACAATCAGCCTTCTTGCATTGCGATACCCCGTCACGGGGGCAGACTTCAGGTAGCGTCATGGTAATGTGCCTCAAATTATAATTGGTAGCTAATACTATTACAGTCCTTTGATAGCATTTGCGATCAGAGGTGCAACACTTACAGAGCTCTGTATCCTTTCTATGGTATCGGTGGAGATGATCTCCTTGACTCCTGAATTATAGAGCCTCATGACTGCATTGCGTGCCAGTACCGGATGCACACATGCCAGATACACGTCCTTTGCACCCTGACTTTTGAGCAGTTTTATCGACTCGACCATTGTCCCGCCGGTTGCTATCATATCATCAAGAAGGACTATATCCCTGCCTTTGACATCCACGTTCTTTGTTTTGATGGTAACAGTATCTCCCGAAAGACGGGTCTTTTCCAGATAATCATAATCAAAACCAATTTCCGTTGCGGTCCTTTCCACAAAGTCAAGGGCTCCCAGATCAGGGGAAACAAGCAGAGGGTTCTGCAGATCCAGGGATCTTAAGTGATGACTTATCAAGTATGCCGCGTCCAGGTCAAATGCATCGGCATTGAAATAATCCAGAATGCTGGCCTCATGCACATTTACGGTAAAGACCCTGTCAGCGTTTATCGTCCTTGCGATAGCCCTGGCGCTTATTGGTTCACCGGTTTTGAACTTCTTGTCCTGTCGTGCATAGCCCATGTAGGGGATAACTACATTGATTACAGGTGAGTCCTCACATGCATCGATCAACTGCAACAGTGCAACAAAATCCGAGTCCGTCATTGTGCTCTGTATAATAGTCACTTCATCGACATCTTCGTCAAGTATACGTGTATAGAGCTCACCGTCAGGGAACCTGGTAAAATCAGTTATCGTGGGCTCCAGATTAAGCTCCCTTGCAACCTGTGATGAAAGGGCCTGAGATGCTGGTCCTCCTATGATCTTCAATTAATTTACCTCTTTAGAACTTCATTTTTAGTACTGGTAATGTATAATGTAATACATTAGTTTTGGTCGCCCTTTATCTTCTCAACGACCTTTATATTGCGTATACAGGTATGGGGATAGTTACCCGTATCGTCCTTCTCGGCAGACTTCACCATATCCCAGATCGTGAGCAGTGCCGTGGAAACACCGGTGAGTGCTTCCATCTCAACTCCGGTCCTTCCCATTGAACGGACCTCTACAACAGCTGATACACGTTCGTCACCGATATCAAAATCCACATCAACACTTGTGATAGGAATCTGGTGACACATGGGTATCATTTCCGGTGTTCTCTTGACGGCCAGTATGGCAGCGATCCTTGCGGTGGAAAGCACGTTTCCCTTTTCAACAGAGCCTGTTCTGATCATCTCAATGGTATCCCTGCCAAGGATGATCTCCCCGGATGCAATAGCCTTTCTGGTAACTATATCCTTGTTACCGACATCTACCATGAGCGCCCGGTCGTCCTGGATATGTGTGAATTCCTTTTTCAACAGATCACCGTTCTATCAGTCAATCCTGAGATTCTGCCGCTGGGAGTAATCCTCAATAGTGCTATTTAATTTTTCTTCCAGATCCCTTGCTTCATCAAGGCTCAATTTCAGTATCTCTTCATCTTCACCATGGCTGATGGTTATACGTACACGTTTTCTTTCTATATCCACAACTATCTTGCGTTCTTCCTTTTCCATATTTACAACCCCTTCATTACTTCGGTTATCTTTTCAATGATATCACTTGCAAGCAGACCCCAGCCCTTTTGTTCAAAGGCAAGATCGCCTGCCAGTCCGTTAATAAAGCATCCACCACAAGCAGCATCCATTGCATCGTTTACCGCAAACAGTGCCCCGACGATCCCTGCGAGTATATCCCCGGTCCCGCCAACGGTCATGCCGGCATTTCCGGTACTGTTCAGCCTTACATTTTCCCCATCGGATACTATATCGGTACTTCCCTTAAGAAGTGTAACGACCCCTTTCTGTCCGGAGAATGCATTCACTGCATCCTTTCTTTTCTCAGTTGTATCAGGAAGGCTGTCTTCTGCAAGTCTGGAGTACTCGGCTGCATGCGGCGTGATTATAATCTCTCCACCACCCTGCACAGGTAGTTCGAGCCTGTAGAGCCCGTCGGCATCCACCACCGCTTTTCTGGATTCGGCAAGAATACTGGCTACCGCTTCCAGGGTTTCCTTCTCCCTGCCCAGGCCCGGACCGATCACCACAACATCATGGGATCCCATAAGCTCACGTATCCTTGAGAGATGATAGGGCCTTAAAAAATTTCCGGGCAGTCGGGATACTATGAAATCGGGTGAATATGACGATACAGTGTCTGCAACGCTCTCGGGAACTGCCAGTGTCACGATATCAGCACCGGTCCTCAGGGCTGCCATGGCTGTAAATACCGGTGCCCCGAAATAGGGACCTCCGCCTATTACCAGCACTCTTCCTGAATCTCCTTTGTGAGAAGTCGGACTTCTTCTTTTCAGGCTGAGAAGGCCTCCTTTTCCGACAAAATCCTCCGCATCCCTGCAAACCCCTATATCTATCACTTTTACTTCACCTGTGAATCGCCTGAGATCAGAGGAAAGGAATTCCTTTTTCATTCGATGGAAAGTGAGAGTAAGTTCAGCGCTCACGCACTTACCCGGTACATCGGCATCGGAGTTAAGGCCAGAAGGGATATCCACGGAGATAACAAATTTCCCGGAATTGTTTATCAGGTCGATTGCCGTTGCTTCCGGCTCCCGCACAGAACCCCGGATACCCGAACCCAGCACCGCATCAACTATGATATCAGCTTCATCCCAGCCATCATATAATTTCAATTCCGAAGAGTCAGTAATTTCCATGATCTCACTGATGCCACTGTGACGGAGCAATGAGAAATTGCTTTGTGACTCTTCGGTCCTGATCCGGGACGGGTGTCCCAGGAGAAGAACTTTTACATTGTAGTTTTTTTTAATTGCCAGGTGTCTTGCAGCCACAAAGGCATCTCCACCGTTATTACCCCTGCCTGCAAGAAAAAGCACGGTCCCTGAATCCAGTCTTGAGCTGATCTCACGTGCAATTCCTGCACCTGCATTCTCCATCAACTGCATGGGACTGAGTCCCAGATATGCACAATTGATATCGATGGCTTTCATACGGGAAAATGTGATAGCATCCATGGTGATCTGCCCTATCCGCAGCCAATACGCCGGGAACTCACAATATCTTTACCTGAAGATCTCCGAAAACTGAGTTTCGACCTGACATTAGTGCTGCCTTGCTTTGTTTTAATCCAGTTAAACTATAAGATTGAAAACACATAAAGTTTTAGCCAGTATCCTAAATCCTGTATGATCTGAATTCACAACAAAACCAGATCTCAATTCAAACCTCAGTTACGGGCACAGACTTCTGTTTATAGTACTCAAACAGGTCACGGCCCCATCCAAGAGCCTCCTCTCCGTGAAGCACAAGTACCTTGTTATCAAAATCTCCGTCTTTAGTAAATAATCGGAGTAAAAAACAGTGATCGTTCTGTGAGAAGGAGAGCACATTTATATCCCCATCATAGACGAATAAGCCACCATGCCTTTCAGTCACAAATGTATGCAGATAATTATAATTGTCTGCTCTTAGCTTCTCGAAAAGTTCTCTGGTGATAATGAGTGAGATATCCACTCCGCAGTCCTTCCACTTGGTAATAAAGGATGAATAATTGGGAAACAGGAAAGTAGTAAACGAAGTCATGGATTCTGACTCCATGGTCTTTTCCATAAAATCTCTGTTGATCTCGTAGATTTGGGAAATATCAGGTTCGAAGACTATGGAGGATTTAAGTTCATCCAGTCTTTCCATCAGATGTGGTGGTATAAAGCTCAGATCATGGGTGCCCCAGTAATCAATATTATCACCCAGTGTATGCACAAGATCAAGCAATGGAATTATCTCGGTGACCAGCAGTTTTCCAATAACTGTCAGCTCATAGGTATCAGCGTGGTGATCGATAAGGTTGTGCTCTTCCAGTATACGCATCTGTGGAAGCAGGGCCTGCCTTGTCGTATTAAGAGAAGTGAGGATGTATTCCATCTCCTGCGGACCATCTGTAAGCAAAATAAGCAGATTCTTTCTCTTATCCGAAGCAAATATCACATCAAGCAGTTTCTTTTTCACTTAAATTCCATCCTGTCCAAATAAATGATCTAAATCCACCACCTAAAGATAAGAGCTCACTGATTACAAGCTTTATTAGTTAGAATATTTAATTACAGATTAATATGTTGATGCCAGATCTTTTAAGCGAGTAATTTACAAATCAGACATTTGCAGGTTCCCATATTTTGATTCAGTGTGGTTCATACCATGATTTGCGGTTTGATATACACTTTTTTTATTTAACCTGAACCTTGCATAAAATAGAGTGCAAAGGTAAAAGGCTGCACAAAACTAAGTTCAGCCAGAACTCATTATTAGGCCATTATTGAAATTTCAGTTGTCTCAAAAAAGTAGCAATCCTTGATGAAAACATGAGCTTAAGCTAGTTTATAATGTATCAGGCACCTGAATTACCGGAAATACGTCTTTAAGATAACTATTTATCCCTTGGTAGGCATCATCCTATTTATCGAGCAAATGCCGTTTTCTTTTACCGCAATTCTTTAAATATATAAAATGGATTCTAGACAAATGGAGGTAATCTTATTAACGCCGTTGCAAAAGAGGTCAGTGCAACAGATAGAGTAAAGATAAAACCCACATACCTCATACTTGGAAGTGGGAGTTTCGGCTTTGCGCTGGCTAAAGAGCTCAGGGAACTTGATAAGGACCTGATCATTGTCGATAAGGATTCACAGAAAGTGGAAACCTTACGTGACGAGGCCTATGAAGCAATTGTTGGTGACGTAAGCGACCCGACACTTATCGATAGAATAAACACGAAGAACCTTGCAGGCATACTGATCCTGAGTTCCGATCCCGAGGCTAACAAGGCGGCTCTCGAGAATATAAGAAAGAAGGTCCCACGGGACGTTTACTGTGTTGCAAGAGCTCCTGATGTAATCAACATGCAGGAGATGGAGACAATGGGTGCGGATCTTGTGATCATGCCGCCGAGAATGGTTGCCAAATCACTTTCAAGGTCGCTCGAGCGTGCGGAAGGGCTGAGACGCGGTAACAAGCTCACACAGTGGTTCGAGGGCATGAGAGGCAAAAAGCTTGCCATTGTAGTCCATGATAATCCGGATCCCGATGCCATAGCTGGTGCATTGGGTCTTATGGCAATAGCCCATGCCTACGATGTTATAGCTGACATAATATATCACGGGGAGATCGGGCACCAGGAGAACAAGGCTTTTGTGAATCTGCTGGACATCGACCTGTACAGGATAGAAGACGTCGAACTGGAAAGCTATGAAAAGATAGCCCTTATAGACTGTGCGGTCCCGGGAGCTAACAATCCGCTACCCCAGAATACCAGCATAGGTATTATTATTGATCATCACCCTATCACAGATGCTGAAATTGATGCGGAGTTCCTCGACATACGTCCGCATGTAGGTGCATCCTCAACTATTGTCACCAAATACCTGCAGGAGCTGGACATTGATATTGACAGCAGCCTCGCAACAGCCCTACTCTATGGTATCAGGACCGATACCCTGGACTTTAAGAGGAATACCGATTCTGCCGACCTTTCAGCCGCATCATACCTATACCCACTCTCAGACCATGACGTACTGGACCAGCTTGAGAGACCTTCCATGTCAATCGAGACACTGGATGTACTGGGAGAAGCTATCAATAACAGACAGGTTACCGGAAGTTATCTGCTTTCCAACGTGGGAAGTATCCGCGACAGGGATACTCTGCCACAGGCTGCAGATTACCTGCTGAACCTCGAGGGAATCTCAACCACACTGGTCTTCGGAGTGAGCGATGACAAGATATTCATCTCCGGCAGAAGCAACGATATCCGTGTAAACCTGGGGGATGTTATAAAACGTGCCTTCGGAGAAGATGCCGGAGGAGGGCATGCCAATGCGGCTGCCGCACAGATCGACCTCGGGCTTTTCAGCTCGGCAAAGGACAGGCAAACCCTTTTGAGACTTGTCAACGAAGCTGTAGTGAAGCGATTCCTGGGGGCCGTTGGCGTGGAAGAGAACGACGAGTAGGCTCTTCCAGCAATCTTTTTTAATTCTTGTTCCTATTTTCAGCAGACAGCGGGAATACAGTATATAATGTACATAAAATAGTATCTAATTGATAATATACTATATCGAATAGCTATTTTAGGACCTATGTCAGCATAGAGCATATTTCAAAACGGTATTCCGGAAGAGCTTCCAAAAACAAAACCTAATTATTTTATCATATTCCTGCAGGAGCCAGTATTTAAATAAAGGTAAATAAAGGTGGCAGGATCTTTTAGTAATAGGATTACGCCTTGAAACCTGGATATCTTTCCAGGCTACAGGAATTGCTGAATCGCACAGAAATGAACCACAGATGCAAAAACAGCAACATCCTGCAATATTATGCATTTTTATGATTGGATAATACATCACAGAGACATAAATCATACAGATTCGTGTCCAAACATAAGCACATCGACTGAGGCCAGAATAAAATAAGCAAGTTCATAAGAAATATGTCTCACATGTATGAGACATATGACCAGGCATAGAAATGAAACCTACCGGAAGAATAAAAGTATGAATGCTGCATCAGAGAAGCAAATAAAAATCAGCTATACAATAAAAACCAATCACTGAAGCCCGTATTAAAGGATCATACAAATCACACTCAGAGGAACAGGAAGTACTTTTCAGATCTGAACAAAAATCCAATTAGAAATACAAAACAGATTCAAGCTTCCCGGGAGATTCTATTCTGCAAAAACAAGTGACTTTAGACACAGTACAGACAATTCCACGCAGACATATTAATGAAAAAAATCATAAGACAATCTTTATACTGCTCACTGGCGCTGAAATTAAAGCTTAATTAATAACAGAATTCCGGTTATGCATACTGGTTAAACAGATAATATATAAAATATAATATATTTAAAAATAACCACAATTGAATGAATTCAATAGATAATACCCAATCCAGAACAAATTTGCCCTTGCCTTATTTTACAAATAACAAGCACGTTCATCCCCGATTACCTGCTGCAGAATACCGGCAATAAGTCCTTATACCAATTTCACTTAAGAGCAGTGAAATGAATACCAGACTGAAAGAACTCCTCATAAAAAGCCTTCAGGGAGAACTTGAGGCTGCAAAAAGTATAGATCCCGAGGAGATTGCATCACAGATATGCGATATTGGATTTTCCTGTAATATGTGTGGCAAATGCTGCAGGAGAGAAGACGGAGATAATACCGTAATTGTGAATCCTGCAGAGATAGAACTCATATCTGAACACACCGGTCTTGAACAGCAAAAAATTGCAATCCCACTTACTGAGTACCCGGGAATCCTGCCGGACAGAGAATATCTCGAAGACAACAGAGAACTTATCGATGCAGAAGGCAGTTTCCATACCTTCGGATGGAAGATATGCCAGAAGGGAAACGGAGACTGCAGCTTCATACGGGAAAGAGGAGAAGACAATCGTTGCAGTATATACGAAGTACGGCCGATGCTGTGCAGCACATACCCATTCTACATGCAGGAAGGTAAACTGAGAGTATCGGAATGTGAAGGGATTGGAAATCCCATTTCAGTCAGTAAAACCCGCAAACTTGCGGAAGAAGTACTCTTAAGATATATCTCAGAGATAGAGGAGACTCTCCTGCTCTACGAAAGATACGAAGGGTTCCAGAAAGGACCTGAAAATCTTAATAAGGCATTTGAGAATATACTGGAAGGTATTATTAACTATATAGTACATGATAGCAGAGGAAGTCATAGGACTGTCCTCAGACAAGAAAAGATCATCGATTGATACATAAATAAATTAAATTCATAAAGTGATTACCATGTCCACCACTGACCAAGCAATGACAATTTCCGAGAAGATATTTTCGAAGGCTTCCGGAAAGACCGTAAAAGCCGGAGAATTCGTACTGGCCAACATAGACAGGGCAATGACCCATGATATCACAGGACCTCTTGCGGTCGAAGGTTTCTACGAGATCATGAGGGACAAGGAAGAGAAGAAGGTATGGGACCCAAGCAAGATAGTTATCCTCTTTGACCATCAGGTTCCCGCCGACTCCCTGAATGCCGCTGCAAACCACACCATGCTCAGGAAGTTTGCAAAGGAGCAGGGCATCATCAACTATGACGTGTATGAAGGAGTCTGTCATCAGGTAATGCCTGAAAAGGGTCATGTCAAACCAGGAGACCTTGTAGTGGGTTCTGATTCGCACACATGTGCCTACGGTTCACTCGGTGCATTCTCAACAGGCATCGGTTCTACCGACATGGCTGCGGTGTTTGCATCCGGAAAGCTCTGGTTCAAGGTACCCGAGACCATCAGGTTTGAGGTCAACGGAAAGCTCCAGAAGAATGTGTACTCAAAGGACGTAATCCTGCATCTCATAGGAGATGTGGGTGCCGAGGGAGCAAGATACCAGGCAGCCGAATATGCAGGCTCGACCGTCAGGGCAATGCCGATCTCGGAACGTATGACAGTTTCCAACATGGCGATTGAGATGGGAGGCAAGGCAGGAATCATCGAGGCAGATGAAGTAACTGAGAAGTACCTGCAGGAACGCATCCCTGACTTTAAACTCGATCCGCACTGGAAATCCGATGAGGGTGCTGTTTACTCCGAGGTAAGGGAATACGACGTCAGCAAACTCGAACCGCAGGTTGCCTGCCCGCACAATGTAGACAATGTGAAGCCTGTGGGAGAAGTGGAAGGTACCAAGGTGGACCAGATATTCGTGGGTTCCTGTACCAACGGCAGGTTCGAGGATATCGAGGTCGTTGCAAAGATGATGGGTGACGAACCTGTTGCAAAGGACGTGAGACTTCTGATCATACCCGCCTCCAGGACAGAGTACATGAAGGTACTGAAGGCAGGCTATATCGAGCAGTTCATGGAAGCCGGCGCGATAGTTGAATCACCATGCTGTGGCCCATGTATGGGCGGATCCTTCGGACTTCTCGGTGACGGAGAAGTGGGACTTGCAACATCCAACCGTAACTTCAAGGGACGGGAAGGAAGTCCGCAGTCCTTTGTGTATCTGAGCTCACCTGCAACAGCAGCAGCTTCAGCACTTACCGGCGAGATCACAGACCCGAGAAAGATATAAGCCTCTTCTGCTTCATCTTTCTTTGAAAGGGGACCAAAACAATTATATGATAAAATTAATATGATACTTTTAGACGTTGGATTACCAACACAGTCCCGTCATATTGTGTAGGATTACAGCCAACGTCACCATACTATTTTTCAATAATATCAGACCACAGATAAGCATAAATGAGATATGTCCGTATCTGGTCGCAGGAGAATAATGATGTCTGACACAGACCTTTCTATACTTAATGAGCTATATGACGTAATTCTCGACCGTAAGAACAACCCAGTTGAAAGCTCCTATGTATGCTCTCTGCTGGACCACAGGAAGGGTATCGACAAGATACTCGAAAAAGTGGGAGAGGAATCCATCGAGACGATACTCGCGGTAAAGGGAAATAAAAAAGAAGAGATCATCTATGAGTCCTCAGACCTGCTTTTCCATCTTCTGGTCATGTTTGTGGCAGAGGGGATCACCCTTGACGAAATAGCGGAAGAGCTCAGGAAAAGAAGAAAATAAAAAAGATACTTTTTAAGTATCTCAGTAAACAGTCAGCTCGTGGAAAATATCCTTCTTGGACAGAATACCCTTTGGTACTCCCTCAAAGGCCACAAGCAAAAAGCCGATATTATGCTTATCGAATACCTTTACGGCATCATACAGTGAAGTTTCCGAATCCACTGTGATCAGTTCCTTTGTCATGATGTCCTTGACCCTTGCGGTCATCTTTCCGCTTGCCACCGCATCTCCGATGTCGGTGAAGGTCACTATGCCTATTATCTCCTCATTGTCCTTCACAGGTGCGCCGTGAATGTTATTCTCCACAAGCACCCTTGCAGTTTCCTGGATCGATGCGTTCACATCAACGGAAATGATGTTCATACGCGCATAGTCCTTTACTGGTTTCTTTGGCAACGAGATCATCTCATTGATCGAGAATACAAGGGTATTGTGGGTGTCGTCACGACCGACCACTTCACCACGCACAACCAGTTTATTGACAGGAGTGGGGCCCATCTGGACCAGGTCTCCCTGTTCAAAACTCTTTATGCTGCCCAGTACCTTGATAATACCATGACACAGGTCAGGATGCCTTACAGTTGTAAAACTTATCTCTGCCACGGTTGCGCCATCCACAATTTCATCGTTGCGGAAAATAGGCACCTGTGCCTCATGTTCCATTGCCGTGATGCTGAGCGCCTCGTATGC
>DACO01000153.1:10869-11223 GCA_002508635.1 Methanolobus sp. UBA118
TGGTTTCTAACAGTACCTGGATTGCGATTAATAAGTTCAGCAATTTCCTCGCCTTTTACAGCACGGTCTTTTTCTCTCTGAAGATTGATCAATGCTATGAGAATGTCTTTTTGGATAGGAGCCAGCTCCATCGAATCACCGTTCCCTGAATCTCTTATACAATACTCAAAAGAGATATATATATTTGTAGTATTTCAAGTACAAGATATTTAAATAATATAGTTCATTGCAGGGAATACAAATTTATACCTTCAGGTGATTGAGCCCGGCAGGTAAAGAGAATATGATATTTGAAAAGATCCATACTGTCCCCACATCAGACGAACTGGTGGACAAGGCATTCAGAAGGGCAAC
>DACO01000106.1:0-960 GCA_002508635.1 Methanolobus sp. UBA118
TTTCTTCTCCCACGGACATGCCTATAACTGCTTCATCAAATCCTGAAATCGTTTGACCGGAACCCACTACAAAGTCAAAGGGTTCGTAGGTGCGATCAGGGTTGTAAATACCTTCATCCTGTGCCACCTGCTCAATGGAAGTATCAAAGACCGTGCCGTTCTCAAGTTCACCTACATAATTGACAGTGACAAAGTCACCCGACTCTACAACCGCGCTGCTACCCGCATCGCCATCGTCCGGCGAGGTACAACCGCTTGCAAGAACTGAAATAAGTATAAGCAATAATAATATTCGTTTCATAGACTCACCCGTATTTATATTGAAGGAACCGCCTTATTGGCATATCCCCTGAATGTAAAGTTTTCTGGTATGAGCTGGAACTTTGATCTGAAGGTATAAAAGTCTGTTCAAAAGTATCCTGAGGAATTTTAACAAAAAATTTAAACCATGGACTCAATAGACACTATTGAGGATATACACGGATATTGCGTACAGGTCAGTTATCCATTCAATTGCTTTTATACAGGTTTATTTTTTGCTGTATGGAACATTATCTCTAACCGCAGGGATGAAACCAATGCTTGGAAAAAGACTTTTCCAGACTTTAAGCAAGATAGTCGTAACTTACGCCGGCATGGCATTGATCTCAGTTTCACATTCATCTTCTTTTGATCCATCAGGGAAGCGGGAGATTAAAAATGGAGATATAAACAAAGAAACAGAGAGAAAAAAGAAGATACAGGAAACCCTTTCCAGAATAGCTTCGATCTTTGCATACCCAGATAATATCGACGCAGCAATCAATGAAGCGCTCAGGGAAACAGGCCGGTTGTGTAATGCAAGCAGAAGTTATCTTTTCCTTTTTCATGAAAAACAGGCCACAATGGATAATACGCATGAATGGTGCGCTGTGGGTGTAAAACCCCAGAAGGAAAAACTCCAGAACCTGTCCATCAATA
>DACO01000106.1:1049-3850 GCA_002508635.1 Methanolobus sp. UBA118
CTCAGGGAAACAGGCCGGTTGTGCAATGCAAGCAGAAGTTATCTTTTCCTTTTCCATGAAAAACAGGCCACAATGGACAATACGCATGAATGGTGCACTGAGGGTGTAGAACCCCAGAAAGAAAGACTCCAGAACCTGTCCATCAATATGTTTCCCTGGTGGTACAGCAGCCTGAAGAAAGGAGAGATGATCCACATAAAAGATCTTGCATCCCTTCCGGCTGAGGCATCTGCAGAGAAAAATATCATGGAAGAGCAGGATATAAAATCAGTTCTGTCATTGCCTGTTTTCATAGACGGAGAGCTGAAGGGGTTTATCGGGATTGATAATGTCAGTGAGACCGGAGAATGGAAACCTGAAGACATAGACAGCCTGTTCACTTTGAGCACTCTCATGACCATGGCCCTGAAGAATAATCGGATGCAAGCGGAAATAGAGCAGCGGGCAAACCACCTCAAAAAGATCCTTGATCTCTCACCAGTACCTATTCTGATCGCATCCGAAGATGGGACAATCAAATCCCTGAACAGGAGATTCACTGGTACCTTTAAATATGAACTTACAGACATACCGGACCTTGAACACTTTTTCAGATTAACGATACCGGACACCAGATTAAGAAAAGTTGCCATCAATGAATGCAAAACCAAAATGGAAGACCCATTACCGGGTACGAATCCAGTAGAATGGGAGATCCTATGTAAAGATGGAAGTACCCGGATAGTCAACATAAACCACACCATTGTAGATAGGGATAGTATTTTCATTTTTATCGATCTGACCGAAAGAAAAAGATCAGAAGAAATGCTGCACCTTAATGAATCAAGGCTTGAAGCACTTCTTGACCTTAACAGGAAAAAAGACCTTTCTGTAAAAGAAATAGCGGATTTTGCTCTTGAAAAAGGTGTACATCTAACAAGTAGTAAGGTAGGGTATATTGCATTCCTGGACAGGGACAGAAGCACACTTACTATAGATTCTTGGTCAAGTGAAGTTGGCAAAAAGTGTAAAACTGCAGAACGCCCCAGGGTATTCCCGCTGAGTAATACAGGTCTCTGGGGAGAGGTGGCAAGGCAGGAAAAGCCAATTGTTCTCAATGAGTACGATTCTCCGTCTCCTATGAAGAAAGGATATCCCCCAGGACACATAAAACTGGAACGCACTCTTAACGTACCCATATTCGATGGAAAGAAACTGGTTGGTGTTGCAGGTGTTGCCAACAAGGACAACGATTACGATCAATCGGACATACACCAGCTCATGCTACTGATGGAAGGGATGTGGGAAATAATTGAGCACATAAAAGCAGATGAGAAACTCAGAAATTATGCAGAAGAACTTACAAAACTCAATGTTGAATTGCAGCAGCTAAATAGTGAAATGAAATATATGGAAGAGATAAAGAGGAATTTCCTTGCAAACGTAAGCCACGAACTAAGAACCCCGCTTATGCCGATCGTGGGATACAGCGGATTGTTGTCCGAGGAATATTTCGGGGAGCTGAATGACAGGCAGAAAGAAATACTCAGCATTGTGATCAAGAACGGTGAACACCTGAAACGTCTTATAGACTCTTTACTTTACCTGAGCTCCCTGCAGACAAAGGAGTTCAATTACGAGCGTGACTTCCTGCAGCTGACCGATGTGATAAATAAGGCAATATCCATCACATCCATGGAGAACAGCGATTCACAGAAGAAAATCGTATTCGAGCCAGGGGAAACACTCCCTTTGATCTATGCCGATAAAGACTACATCAGCGAGCTTTTCATACATTTGCTTAACAATGCATACAAATTCACATACAACGGTGGAACAATAAGCATAACCGCAGAGTCTGATAACAAGCATGTCAGCATAAGCATTGCAGACGACGGTGTGGGCATCAGCGAAGAAAAACTTGAAAAGATCTTTGATGTGTTCTATCAGGGAGATGGTTCAAAAACACGCAAATTCAGCGGAACCGGAATAGGTCTTCACATGTGTAAGAAAATATGCGAGGACCACGGAGGAGATATCAGAATCGAAAGTAAAGAGAATTCTGGTACGACAGTTCACCTGAGATTTCCGATTTACACGGAAGAATGAGATCCAATAATTAATTATATACAAAAGAATGATGGACTGATCGGGAATTGAACCCGAGGCCTCTACCATGCCAAGGTAGCGATCTTCCCCTGATCTACCAGCCCAGTATCAGTATTTTAGCACATAAAACCATTATCTCAAATAAAGCTGTCGCTATAGAATAATACCCATGCAGCAACATAGCAAATAATATTAGAATTAATCGTACATGCAAGCGAAATGTTAAAGTATCTGTATGCGTATTTGGAGTGTCGCGTGATGAATAGCATCATCGACTGACATTATAATCGCATTGGGCCCGTAGCTTAGCTAGGTGGAGCGCACGGCTGATAACCGTGAGGTCCTGAGTTCGAATCTCAGCGGGCCCACCACAAGTACTTTTTTCAAATTCAACATTAAGATAGTGGATAGTTATTTCTGTATTTAATAATAGAAACAAAAGAAAAGAAGATAAAGAGAGTTTTTTGATTAAAACTATATTTCGATCTGCTTTTATTGACCCGTTGTTATCGTATTGACATTGCCCTCCTCATCAACCATGGTCATGGTTCCGTCCTTCATGCTCATCTCACTTACGAGATTCTCATTCTCATCAAAGTACTTCCAGCTAAAGATTTCACCATCCTCCGACCACATGTACTCTATCCTGGCTATCTCATCTTCCGGATTATTGGAATTGAACTCTGCCTAGCACATTTCCACACCGTCAACCA
>DACO01000106.1:4075-5139 GCA_002508635.1 Methanolobus sp. UBA118
CCTGTAACTACCATGGAAACCTGTTCACCTGTGTTTGGATTTGAAGAGGTCCATGAGCTTCCTACAGGGCACCAGTCATCCCCGTTAGTGGACGTTACTTCAATTTCCTCTCCTTCTTCGGTTTCATAGGTCGTAGTCTCACTGTCACTGCAGCCGGAGGCAGCCACAGCTATAAACAATACCAGAACTATCAGCATTTTTAGTTTCATAATAACCCTCATTTAATATTTTTATTATTGGGATTTAAGGGTAGCGATTTTAGTTGACTGGAGTTACAGGAAGATTTTTGTCACAAATGAGAAAAAGGCAAGCATTGAACAAGAAGCAAACTATTTCTGTTCTTTCCCTGACAGGTCCTGTGTAACGATAGCATTGAACGCTATATAATCCATCATATATTCTGAAAAATACATGTTCCGGCCTCACTATTGTATTATAATACGGGTTAATATATAATAAATACTTATAATAGTTGAAGAGTTGTGATGTCCAGAACACACCACCTTCATCCGCCAGATCAATGCTGGCTTATGAAACATTATCAGCGTATTCTGATAATTAATTCCATTATAATCGTTTACCTTCAAACCCATTTGGTGATATTATGAGAGAGAAAAAGCCCCACAATATGAGCGAAAAGGAGTATGAGATTGTCGAACTGCTCAGGAAACTCGAAATAAACAGGCCTGTTGCACTGACACTTGCATCCCTGTCAAGTGGGGATGAGATAACATCAAGGGAAATCGAATACATTTCAAACCTGAGACAACCCGAAGTCAGTATCGCTATGAGATATCTCAAAGAGAACGACTGGGTAAACATACGCGAAGAGAAAAAGACCGAAGGAAAAGGCAGGCCTGTCAAGTTATACCGGCTGACAACCCCTCTTGAAGAGATTGTGCAGGCCATTGAGCAAAAAGTGATACTTGAGAGCAGATCTGTGCTTGAGAACATCGAAAAGCTCAAAAGGCTTGCCTGAAACCATCGGATATCACCGATCATATTGTGGACTTTTGTCTCAATTTCTCTATTTTTTAACGAATAGCAGCCATTCTAATCGAAGA
>DACO01000152.1 GCA_002508635.1 Methanolobus sp. UBA118
TCGATCACCCGTAAGTATAACGGAAACGGCCTGGGGCTATATGTTGCCAGGTCAATAGTAAAAGCCCACCATGGCAACATCTGGATGGAAAGTGAAGAAGGAAAAGGCACAACTGCTCACGTAAAGCTTCCGGAAACCGATATGAATTTCCAAAAAACTACCGGGATTTTCCCGGTACGCTAAAAAGACTTGGTTTAATTACAGGAGCAGTCAAAGTCAAAGCCAACCAGGAAACTACCTGTACCGTGTATATTCTCAAGTCCCAGTCTTTCCTTGATATATTCATCACTTGGCGGAGAGGGGGAGGCAAGTGTTGCATTGCAGACCTGTGGAACTTCATCTACCTCTGAACAGGGTTTTGGGGGGAGGACTACAATAAGAGGATTCTTTTTAGCATCCATGCGTTTGAGTACACCTACATCATAGATGACAATATTACCTATGACCAGATTGGTTTTACAGCATTTGTATTCTTCAAGTTTTTTCTCATCAGCTATGTCCTCGCCAACTACACAACCCTCGTGCATGAGGATGACATTCGGACCTTCAGGCCACTCAAAATCCATACTCGTCGTGAAGGCAAAGATGACATCATTTTTCAGAACCTGCTTGACACCTTTGTTGTCACCTCTTCCAAGACCCATAAGAGTCATCTCGTCGGCTTTCTTCTCGAGTTCCTTTATGGTCTCACGGTCCTCCTCTGTCAGGATAAGGGTATCACCCACACCTTTCATATTTTTAATACTGCAACTTACCTGTTCAATTATATCTTCACGCTGCATGCTCGACCCTCCTATATTTATAAAGTTGACAAGATTTGAATGTTTTTTGTGGTTTAATAGTTATCTGTATTTAAGTATGGCGGACACTTACGAAAATGAAAAAGCCTGCAAAAATATCAGGCTACAATCCGCAGAAAACCCACTTTCGGCTCATATACATGTCCTCTGGAGAGAAGGGAACGTATGGCAGAATCCACTTCTTCGGCGGATACATCCTTCAAGCCGGCTTCCTTTACAAGTAAAGCGTATTCCACACCTTTACCCTCATTCGTTTGCTCAAGGAGTTCCAGTATCAGGCTTTCCGCATCCGACTGAGATCCATCTTCCGATGACAGGCCTGTATCAATTGTTAGCAGGGCATTTCTGACATCTTCTCTTAAATTCTTAAGATATGCCATATCAGTATGATAATAGTCCATTGCGAGGCAGATCCCTTCTTTGATATATGAAGGAGTACCCTCGCCTGACAGGTATTCTATGATCTCTGTCTCACTCATGTCCGATGAGAGTACATCCTCAAAGATATCCAGACGATCAAGTGTAAGCCTTGCAGTTTCAACAACCCACCTGTTACGGACATTCTCATCCGCAATGTTAATCTCCTCTGGCCTTAAAGATACGAACACGGAACCATCACCTGGTTCATATGAGCGTACCTTCCCCACAACTGTCACATATGAAGGTACCTCTACGGTGGACAGGAATACCGAGGCTTCAGGTTGATAATTGCCCGAGTATACCGTGAATGTACCGGTGGGATCAGAGATGCGTGCTCTCCATAATTCTTTCTCTCCGCCTTTCTGATTGCCGATATCCTCAACCTCGGTGACGACACCGGCTATAAAAAGACGGTTTACCTTGGCACCCGCCCTTGTGACAAGGAAGTTGGGGGAATGCAGGTCCTGCTCACCAGACTGATCGGCACCCGGGCTGATCTGGAACTGGGAATCATTGAATTCCCTGGCAAATAACCTGTATGCCATCTCTCTTTCAGCCATTAGCTGTCACCTTCCTGTCAATCCGCTCGATAAGTGATCCGACCTTTTCTTTCAGGTCATAGTCCGGATACCATGCAGACTTTGCCACCACAGTAACACCAAATTCGTTCCTTGAAGAGTTACCCCTAACGGCAATATATTTTCCCGTAAGCTTACGCCTCATATCCTCGAACACCACATCCCTGGATATTGAATCAATGACCATCTTTTCAGCCTCATACATACTTTTCCCGTAAATTGCTTCGGAAAGCTCACTGTTCAGCATCACATGAACGGAACCTGTGCCGTCATCGAGTATCAGTTTCATGCGCATATCAGAGATACACTCCACCTGTCCGTGGGCCCGGCAGTTTGACTTCTGTGTGACACGGTTACAGACCGGACAGCGCTCGATCATCCCCGAGCCAGGCCTTACGGAAATGATATCTCCGACAAGCATGATATCAAACATCCCGCTGTTATCAAGTATACGGGCAGCAGGCAGAGCTTCGGGTGGCTTGCTTGCCGAATCAAAAGTGAAAGGAAGCTCATAGGGCTCTTCGACCGGTTCTACGGTGGTGCCCTGATTGAAGTTGATAGAAGGGATTCCCCGAAAAACCCTGACAGCCGCATTTTCAAAACTTATGAAACTACCGATATCAATACCTGTAAGAGGTATCCATGAAGTGAACGGAAGTTTACCTGTCTCGTCTGCCATCACACCTTCAACTATGGTCTGGACCCTGCCTTTCAGGGAGACGTCCCTGTGATACATCTCGACTATAACCACCACAGAGCTTGCAAGCACATCAACAGAAGAGATGTCCTTTAGTTTCTTCGGGCCCGACAGAGCCGGTATTTCGCTATCCGGCAAATAATCATCCGGCAACTTTTCCACCACAGAGCGTTTACCGAAATAGAGTTCCGTCCGGTTGTTCCACATCCTGACGTATGCATTCTTGATCCGCACAACATCACCTGCCTCAAGAGACATATCGTCCCAGCAGGTAAAGGAACAAATTCCTGTGGAATCACCAAGGGAGCCCGAGAAAATAGTCCTGTGCTCGTTTTTCACAACTACCTTTTTCTCTTCTATACCAATGATACGCCCCGTTATCTCAAATCCGCTCATGCCTGCTACAAGATCCTTTACATGCACTGCAGAAGGAGAGCTTAACATGAATTTATTAATAACAGTCCTTTTGGCTTCTTCCAGCGGAACTTTAAAATTAAGTAACTTTTCCAGTTCCGCCTTTATCTCTTCCTTATATTCATTACCAAGCGCCCTGCTTAATTCCTCTACATGGGGCGCAGTTACTTCATCCATGATGGCCTCCGTTAAAGAAAGAAGGTTGATGTTTTAGAATATTCGGTTATCAGCAATAATATATAGCATTTTAGGTACGTTTTGCTAAAATTATCAGCTATTCTCACTCATTCCCATAAGCTCTGCAACCGATATTCCTGGTTAAAAATTTCTAATCCTCCTATTTGCGGGCAAGACATTACCGATAACTGATAAATACAGCCACGATACCCTCCAGTATCAGAAGACCTGCAATTAACCATAGCGTCAATTGATCACCCAATAATGTATTCATCACCAGGATCACACCGATGATGATGATACTTATAACACCGAAAGTTTTGCTTCCCATGGCTTCCCTGAAGGTTCCCATGATGAATGTGGCACCTATGAAGATGCCCATGATACCCAGGATGAATAAAAGGACTTCCGGGAGGATGGAGCCGGGTTGAGAAGAAGATATCAGAACGATAAGACCTGCCAGTATACCAGTAATACCACCGGCTACTTTCCATATCCAGCGTGACCTGTCAAAATAGGCATAGAATATCAGGATCAATCCCTGGATAAGCCACCAGATACCTATAAAGAATATAATTACCGACAGGGTTGCTTCAGTCCATATCAGCAATAGTAATCCTAAAATTATGGAGACTATGCCTCCTGCCAGCAAAGCCTTCCTGTTATTGCCCACAGAAGCTGTAGTTACCACACTACCCACCCGATTTTATAGCACATCAAATTTTGTCTTGTATTAATAATCACTATACAATAAACTGAATATAAGGATTATGAATCTTTGAGGTGAAATAGAGTTACGACATAAATAAGTCCTGTATTTTGCCATTGCATACTTGTTTTATTTCAAGGCTGCCAGCAGATTCATTCAGATCAAGTATCCCGGCTTATGCCATAATATCCTGTTTGTGGAAATATATATCAACAAGCAAACAGCAATTGCTTTATGGAGTGTGCTTGGGACAACTAAGATATGTCCCAATCATGGAGTGATAATAAATGCCAAAACTTGCAATTGTATATCTGAGTACTCAGGGACACACGAAGATGATGGCAGAAGCCATCGCAGAAGGTGCAGAAGAAAGACATGTGGATGTTGACATCGATAATTTCTATGAATGGGATCCGAATGAAGCAGCACAATACGATGCCATTGCAGTGGGTTCTTCGACCTTCTATTACACCATGCTTGATCCCATAGCAAAGTTCATTGACAAGCTTGTGGAAGCAGGGGTTGATGGGAAGATCGGCGCAGCTTTCGGATCATACGGATGGAGCGGAGAAGCACCTGTACAGATAGCTGATAAATTGCGTAACGGAGGAATGGAGGTCATCGACCCGGTACTCAGGATCCAGCACAAACCAACGGAAAAGGATCTTTTTGAGTGCAACCGTCTGGGAAAGGATCTGGCTGAGAAAATGAAACACAGATAATCATCCCTGTTTCTGGAATCCCCGGAACTCTATATCGACAAGATCAGGCTGTTAATGAAGAAATTGCATTTACTGCAAGCTGGATATGTATTAAATGCAGTTATGAAACATTAATACAGGATTAAGCATATTTATATACTTTATTTACCAATTAACTTATATAGAATGCTCCATTAGAAGATGTAAGTTACATAGAGGGATTTTTATGACAATAATACCATTTGCACCCATTGAAAGGGTAATAAGAAATGCTGGAGCTCAGAGAGTAAGTGAATCAGCGGCCATAGCCCTGACAGAGATGCTTGAGTCATATGGACTCGAGATATCAAGAGAAGCGATAAAACTGGCAGAGCATGCCGGAAGAAAAACCGTTAAAGCAGAAGATATCAAACTCGCAAAAGAGATGCTGGACAAGTAAGTCCTCAACTCTTGTTTTGTATAGCTTCTTTTATTATTCCTGTTTTTTTAATTTATACATTACCCGACAGCAGGTCGAACAGGCCAATTCCTGATACCGTAACAAAACTGACGATCAGGCCTGCTATCATTACACCTACAAGTATTGCCGGAAGGGCATGTCTGAACTTGATCCCAAACACAAAGGCAGCAGCACAGCC
>DACO01000160.1:0-746 GCA_002508635.1 Methanolobus sp. UBA118
AGCAAGGAAGACCTTGAGATCAAGATCAATAAGAAAACATTCTCTCCTGAGGACTGGAAGCATGATCCCCTGGAAACAAAACTTATGATCGTAGGGGTAGGTCATCCCAGGAACCTGAGAAAACACTAGATTCGTAAATTCCGTTTCTGATATTATTTTTTATATTAAATTGATAAAAGACAGCTTATCTGCATAGCTTCGCCTACTTGTTGATAATATACTAATTCTAAAAAAGAAAAAAGAGGCTGGTTTGCTTAAACCAGCTTGTTGATAGGGTGGTCCTCGTCCATTATTTCAAGGCCGAGTTCCTTTGCAGTCTCTGCAAGCATAATGTCAACCATTGCAGTTGCAGGGAACACTTTGTCGGTGTTCTCGATAGGACCGAAGAGCTGGAAGTTTGATCCGATTATCTGTGACACAAGGTTTGTGCCGATATCGGTTGGCATGTAGATTGCCTGTCTCTGCTCTTTTGTCTCGAACTGCTTCTTGTATGTCTTCATCCAGTCCCATGCGGATGCCATGTTGTGGTATCCACCGCCAACAGGCAGTCCGAAGTGTCCTTTGATGGCAATAACTGATCTCATGGACGCACCGGAACCTGCTCCGAGTGGGGTTGCTGCTACATCTACAAGTGGCTTTGTGATGCCACATTCCTTTGCGATCTCAAGCATACCCTTCTCCTGTCCGGTACCCCCGGTCTCAAGGATCTCGAGCTTACCTTTTACGCTTGGGTCTGTTGCGTTGAA
>DACO01000160.1:1093-3619 GCA_002508635.1 Methanolobus sp. UBA118
TCTGCTGCAGCTGCACGAACATCACCGGCTGAAGAGTCGATAAGGAATGGTGTCTTATCATCTACTTCAATGAACCAGTCAATATACTTCTTGATAGCTTCCGGTGTCTCTCCGACGATCTGGTTTACGATTGGGTTTCCTGTAACTTCTCCCATGTCAACCATTCCCTGCCAGAGATTGTTTGCGGCCTCTACATCGAAGACACCATTGTCTTCATCAGTCACGATCTTGTGCCTGTTGTAGAACATCGTTCCTATAAGTACTGTCGGATATTGTCCTGGCTGGCCACCAAATTTGACCCCGCCTACCTCGAATACTTCTTGTTTCTTATCAAATCTGAACATATGAATACCTCTTTTTAGATGTTGAGCATAGGTGCGAGGAACAGAAGGTATAACAGGAACATAATGATCCCGGCTACTGCTCCGTATAAAATTCCTATGTCTCTTCCTACCTTTTTACCAATGCGCTGAGCAACTTCACTGTTTACGAACTCGACCTTCTCATCAATCTTGTTGAGTTTCTCAAGTACGTCATTGAAATCTGCAGGGTCTACGACTACGCTTGGTATTTTGTCGCTTGCTTCACTCATTTTAGATCACGCTCCAGATGAACATCGGGAGTATGATTACCATCACTATGACGAAGACAAATCCTGCAATAAAACCGCTTACGCCGGCTGCAGATACTCCTGAATCAAGTTTCTGGTTCCTTGCGATAAGTTGAGCCCTGTAACGGATGTCTTCAACCACGGCTTCGATGGGTCCCATATTTGGCTCGATTACCATCGGGACTCCTTTTCCATATTCTTCTTCTGCCATGTTAGTTACCTCCGAACAACAACATTCCAAGCAGTGTAAGGGTAATGGCAAGTCCGATCATTATTCCTTCAACCTTGCCTGCATGTACTCCTGAGTGGAACTTGTTCAGGTTACCGATACTCATCATTTCCTTTTCGATTTCCAGGATCCTGCTCCTGACGGTTGCCAGTTCTGCTGCCATTGGCTTGAGTCCGCCGACTTCTTCTTCTTCAGCGCCTCCTTCACCAACTTCAATGACCATCGGGTCAGCATCAAAGGCATCAGCATCCTTGGATGCATATTCCTTGATCTTGGCAACGATGGCATCCATATCTTCAGTGCCGATGAAATCGACTATTTCGACCTGTTCCTGGAATCTCTTGATAGCTTCCTCGTTGAGGTTTTCAATGTAGGGGATCGCACCGGTTGCACCGACGATCCTGTTGTCCTTTACACCGTTCTGGTGAAGGGCAACGAATGCCTGTCCGGTAATGTGACCTTTAACCTCAGCTCCGGTAACTATAAAGTATCTGATGTTCGGGTTAGCTATGATGTGTGCAACTACTTTCTCGGCACCCAGGTTCTCTGTCTTACATGGACCTGTGATTGCCGCGCCGGCTTCAAGCTGAGGGCCGGCAGGAAGGTGTGAACCACACGTAATAACAGCTACACTGTCCTGGATATTTCCGACATCATACTCACCTTTGAGTATTGGCCAGCCCGGGGCAGCATCTCTTTTTGTTGCCATTTTACATCACTCCTAATGCGCCCATAATAAGAAGCAGTAATCCTGCAACTCCAAGACCGACAATAATTCCGTAGAACGCATTTCCATAGAAACCTGCACTAAGTGCTGTGGTCTCACGTCCCGGGAATGAGCTCTTTAATTGCATGTCGGGTGAAAGGGAGTTTATAAGATCGTCTGCTATCAAGTCAAGTTCGTCAAGCTGTGCCATAATAGGATCCATTGAATAGGATATTACGTCTTCTCTCTCCTCTGCGAGGAAAGAAGTAAGGGGATCCAGCACGAGATGTGCTTCCGGGGCTACGTGAACCATGCTCATTCCAATTCCTCCTTAGAAGGTAAGAGCCCTGAACCTGTTACCTTGAATGCATCTCTCTTTACACGCTTGTAGAATTCTGAGAAAGCAACATACCATATGATCAATCCGACAAGGATTGTAAGGGTTGCTGATGCTCCATCATTGACACTTGCTACTACTCCTGCAACGACCATTGCAATAGCACCTTTCTCAAAGGCAGTTGCAAGTGTACGATCCTGTTTCTCGTCAGGACCAAGGTTTGCATTGAACGGGTGCAGAATTCCAAGACCACCTGCAATGAATATCACTGCTATGTATCCGGTTGCGATTACTCCGGTCAACACTTCATCGAACATGAATGTGCCAACCATGGCAGTACTGAGGCCAATGATTGTAATGGTACCTGCTGTTGCTATTTCTGTCATGGATTGTTCCATGATAGGGATGCCCATGTTAAGTACCTTGTTTGCCAGGACACCAATGATCAATCCGATAATAGCTGCAGAGATCACTGCAATAATCGGCCCTGCTATTCCACCGACTGCAAGTCCGAAAGTAGCGGCTACAACACCTGTTCCAAGTGCCAGCATACCGATAGAAGGTACACCGGTACCAAGACCGTAGCTTGCGACCCTTCTGACTGCTGCAGCACCCCATACGATACCACAGATAGCACCAAGTCC
>DACO01000160.1:3919-4339 GCA_002508635.1 Methanolobus sp. UBA118
AGTCCGCCAACTGCGCCAAAGGCTATTATGTTGTTCTGGGGGATTCCACCATGGGCTTCTCCTCCAGCTCCTCCTGCTGACATCTTAGAGACCTCCTATAGCGAGTACTCCCAATATTGCAGCAAAGAATGTTGCTACAAGGGATGCAATTACAGCTTTCGGGAACTTCTTGAACTTTGGATCATGGAAACCTTCGATGGTTCCTCCGATGTTGTATGATGGGATTACAGCATTCACGAAGAAGATTCCTACTGCGAAAATACTTGCAATTCCTACAAGATCGCTAGCAGCGAGTCCGTTATCAATAGTGAGAAGTGAATCATATATCAAAGCTCCTCCAAGTCCTCCGAGTGCACCACCAATGACCCCACTTACATAGGATACTGTTGGCAATGCATGTCCCTCTGTACCCTGGGATAC
>DACO01000160.1:4539-5116 GCA_002508635.1 Methanolobus sp. UBA118
TCTGTACCCTGGGATACATAGAGGTCCTGTCTGTCTTTTGTGATCGGGTCGTATTTGACCTTTGCAGATGCAGGTGGACAACCGACACCATAGACGTATACCCACTGTCCTACGATCATTGTAACGGCTATCATTATCATGGCACCTACGGCACCTGCTGCAAGAACAAGAGCAAGGTTGTCAGTGACATTCATCATTGCACCGGCGGTAACAAGTCCTGTGAGACCTGCACCGGCTGCAAGCTGTACAGTACCGGTTCCGATACCAGTTGCCTGTGCCATAGCTGCGGGAGCACCACCGACGGGGACGAAGTGAACGCTCCAGGAAATAAGTACTCCGCCAAGCGTTATAAGGATTATATTCAAAATGTTAGCTGTTAAAATTCCAACTATATCGATCAAGCTGCCACCTCTGCTTCTTCATCTTCTTTATAAGGTCCATATGCCTTGCGGGCAGCTACCTCAATGTTCCTGTTCCAGAGTATCAGTAGAAGCACGATAATTGCTCCTGCAATGACTGATGCCCAGCCGAATGCGTCACCTCTTGTTTCATCAAACAATACGGTGGTCCATCCGCT
>DACO01000160.1:5504-6388 GCA_002508635.1 Methanolobus sp. UBA118
GCACCATAGTGTACATCACCGGTTGATGATCCAATTGCACCAACAGTGATTCCCCAAATGAATGCCAACAGTGGCAGTGGGAACGGGTGTCCGAGAACAGCTATCATGAGGTATGATACCACAAGTATACTGAACGTTGTGATAAAGGCATATCCCATTATAACTGGAGTGTGTGATCTTATAATATCTAGATAAATTGGTTGTTTGAAACGTTTCTGACTTGCTGATCTGCCAAAATGAGATGTGACTGAGTAAGTACCGTGTACTGCTGCTGCGAGAATAGCTCCAATTGTTAATGCAAGCACAACAGATGCACCGGTGCTCATCAGAACAGAAGCAGTTGTACCACCGATAGCACACATGAGTGCATTTGAGGGTGGTTCGCCAGATACGGCTTTGTTGTATATCCTGTGTGGATACATCATCTGGGGCGCTAATTGCACCTGTGAGTTCGGGTTACTCTGAGAACCTACATCTGATTCAAGGTCTTCAGAAGCGCCTGCAATAGTTGCAGCTGCTCCGATCAGTGCCATTACGCCCATGCCTGTGAGCGGTTCCATTCACATTTCCTCCTTTTTTTGTTAATTTATGCGTAAATCGTGCCAAAATCATAATAACTTCTTTTCAATTAGATGTTTTTATCATAATTGATATGGCGTAGACTAACGTCAGGTGGTTTGCATTATATTAAATACTTATTAAACCTTTCGAATGAATGTAGCTGAAAAACGGTATTTATAAGCGAAGAAGTAATATCGGGCAAGTAAAAATAAATATATTTATCTAATTATTTATATTTCTGAAAAAATGAATAAATTATTCCCTGCGGACAAGGTTAAGTATATATATATCCGGCCTTGGGCTCTTCCCGCTTCCCCTGGCAA
>DACO01000160.1:6620-7482 GCA_002508635.1 Methanolobus sp. UBA118
ATATATATATCCGGTCTGGGCCTCTTCCCGCTTCCCCTGGCAAAATCCATGTAGCATCTGTCGCAGAGTACACGTGAATTGAGTGATGCCAGTTCGGGAGTGCCCGGTATTAGCCTTGCAAAAAGGAATGATGGCTCGACTTCCAGTTCAAGGGATGCTTCTTTAAAGTACTTTGTGATGTGCTCTTCGAAGATCTCCAGGTCATCAACCTGCAGCCCACGGGTGTTTATCGTCATTCCATGGCATCCGCACGGAAGGGCAAAGGCATCTGCTTCTATGAGAAAGACTGGTTTTGCAAGCAGTTCACGTAATCTGTTTTCAAGTACACTCCGGTTCTTTGAGATTTTTTCTATTAGGTTCATGTTGTTCCACCTGTACTTTTCAGGGGCTGAAGTGTTTGCTCAGTACCGTCCGTTGAGTAAACCTGTACGATCTTCTCGGTCAGTCTTTTGCAGTATCCGCACTTAGAGCAGTTCTTATCGCATCGTTTCCATTGCTCGAGAGCATTTCCTAGCTCTTTGTTAGGTATGTAGAACAGATCTCTGATATCCTTAGGACAGTCAAGAAGGTCCATCAGATTCCCATCATAACTTTCCTGGATATATGCTTGGACGTTGTTCAGTATCCAGTTTGGAAAATGGGTCCTTCCGCCTATCTTGAATGTGTCTGTGATATGTTTGTATTCTTTTATATCCTCGGGACGTATCCAGGGTGATTTTACCAATTGCTGGGGATCGTTGATCCTGAGTGACAGACACTTATAATAATAGTAATCGTCAAGCACGTTCAGTTTCGGCCCGGGTCCGTTGGCATGGGAGAAGAAATTGAAATGTGCATATCTGAAGGGACACTGGTACAGACA
>DACO01000012.1 GCA_002508635.1 Methanolobus sp. UBA118
CCTGCAAGTGCCCTTCTGGAAGTCCTTGATCCGGAGCAGAACAGTTCATTCTCGGACCACTATCTGGAAGTTCCCTACGATCTGTCAGAGGTATTGTTCATTGCAACTGCAAACTCCCTGTCAACCATACCGGGACCGCTTCTTGATAGGATGGAGATCATCGAGATCTCAGGCTACACCAGAAATGAGAAGCTTGATATCGCAAAGGACCACATACTCCCGGTGATACTGGAGGATCATGGGCTTGATGAAGATAAGCTCAGGGTAGAAGATGATGCCCTTAACATGATCATTGAAAAGTACACCCGTGAAGCAGGTGTCAGGGGGCTCAAGAAGCAACTTGCAAGAACTGCAAGGTTCGTGTCCGAGAAGATCGTATCAGGAAAAGCTCAAACACCTTTCATCGTAAAGGCGGATATGCTCAAGGAGGTCCTTGGTAAGGAGCTGATCAGACAGGATGAGGCCAGAAAGGATAACGTACCGGGTGTTGTCACAGGACTTGCCTGGACACCTGTGGGTGGAGATATCCTCTTTATAGAAGGTACCTTCATGCCCGGAAAGGGTAATCTTACACTGACGGGCCAGCTTGGTGATGTAATGAAGGAGTCGGCGCAGATTTCCCGGAGTCTGGTCAGGTCAAGGCTTGCAACCATCGCAAGCAGCTTTGATTTTGCCGCCAACGATATCCACATACACGTACCATCAGGTGCTACTCCAAAGGATGGTCCATCTGCGGGCATAACCCTCTTTACGGCCCTGGCATCCCTTATCATAGACAGGCCGGTTGATCCAAAACTTGCTATGACAGGTGAGGTCACGCTGAGTGGTGCCGTACTGCCTGTTGGAGGCATCAAGGAAAAAGTACTTGCAGCACACAGGGCCGGCATCAGAAAGGTGCTCCTGCCAGAGGAGAACAAGAAAGACCTGGAGGATGTGCCTGAAGAGCTCAGGAATGATCTTAAATTCATACCTGTGGAAACCATAGAAGAGGTTCTGAAAGAGGCTCTTGATATTGAGCTGCCAAGGCCGATGGTATCCTTTGCCGGAAGTAACTGTGCTTCTGCGCACCATCTCTGAAAGAGAATAGATCATGGCCCTTGATCGGGCCACATTTTTTAATTGTGTGTTTCCTAGCTTTCTATCCTATATTATCTTGTACAGGAATATCATGATTCTGTTTTTTCTTCTTTCTTGATCAGCAGTCCGTGTGTGACACTGAAGGCCACAAGTGCTGCGACCAGGACCGGAAGTGCATTTGTCAGAGATATGCCTATTATCACAACTCCGATAACTGCCAGTGACACCGGTATTGGTACAATGGAAGCAGGTACTGCAACTATCATACAACCCAGGGCCAGGCCCAGCGGAAGCTGTGGAAATATCAGATGTATGGCTGATCCTACAGATGAGCCGACAAACAGAAGCGGAAAAATTGGCCCTCCTATAAAACCGAATGACAATGCCCCGCTCAGGGCCAAAAGTTTTGCCAGGGCGAATATAATAAGGAGAAATACTCCGATCTCTGCTGCCTGTTGAGTTACTGTGACCATTTCATTTGTACCCAGGCCGATAGTTGTAGGCAAAGCCACGGACAGCAGTCCAAGCAGCAGTCCGCCGACTGTACTACGTAATATGGGCTGCTCGTTAAGTGGCATCACAAGCCCACTCAGGATCTTGTTCATTATCGGAAAGAGCAGACCAAAGGGAACTGCAAAGATTCCAAGCAGGACCGCTGCTGCCAGATGCCAGATCCTCAGATCATATGAGGGTGGTGCCAGAAGATCCAGTAGTAGTGAGAATGAATCCCCGCCCAGCCAGTAAAAGAGACTGAAACCAATAACTCCGGAGATTGCGGCGATCAGCAGAGTTCCATAGTAGACCAGATTCTGCTGGTGCCTGGATTCAAAAAGCATCAATAGTACTGCGAATGGTGATGAAAAAAGACCACTGTAGGCGGATGAGACTGTACTGAGGACATTTGTCCGGGTTGTTCCGATGTCCATCTTGCGTCGGTCAGATATCCAGGTTCCAAGACCTGCTGACAGCATGCCTGTGGGGACTTCGGGCCCAAGACTGAAACCACCTATAAGTGATAACAGTGATGCCAGCAGTGAAGAGGGTACAGGTTTTGGGTCAAGCCGGCCTTCATCCACGGCATCAAATACGTCAAGTTCTGCCGCCGAACTGTAATGATGGACCAGACCCACAAGAAACCCTATAGATGTCATGATGACCACCATTAGCCATGATCCTGAAAATGGTGTCCAGTCCGTAAGATCAGGGAGGATCAGGCTCTGTCCCGTGTTCATAAGACCGATGAAAAGAAATGCTCCCATGGCACTGATCAATCCTAAGAACAGACCCCAGAACATACGCAGCCAGTATTCCCTGGATCTAAGATCAAAATCTTCTGACATATGAAATTCCCACCCTGACTATTGATATCAATTGCTATTTTGCCAGTATGAACTGTAGCATGTAAATTAGCATATGTTCTGCCGAAGCAGCAATCATACCGTCTCCCAGTCTTATTTATTTGATATACATTGCATGCATTTCAAAATTGTGAACAAAGGTTCGATATTTCTGTTTAGAAGTATACTGTCAATAGATAATTTATACTAAATCGAAAACCAGTATAGTTATATATACTATAATAGTCAGTTTTTTATGTCATCTGAATTCGAATTGATATAGAGGAGTGGTCAATATATTAAAGAAAAAGTTACTTGATGTGATGTTCTCTTCAGAGAAAAGAAAAAACGTACTTCTTTTTCTAAAAGATGGTCCACGGGGAATGGAGGAAATACTCCGCCATCTGGAAACCACCAGACAGGCCCTACTCCCACAGATGCGTATACTTGAAGACCATCA
>DACO01000038.1 GCA_002508635.1 Methanolobus sp. UBA118
GGAGTTGAACTACCATCACCCCATACAACAATACCTTTTCCACTGTTCTGCTCAAAAGTAACATCCACAGACCTCCGACTATCATCATAGACATCACTCTCTACTCTCTGAGGTGTTTGCCATGAAGAGCCATTCCAGTCAGTAACATAGATATCATTTGATCTGTCTTCGGCAGCAAGAATCATTTTGTCTAAATTTGGATGTGCTGCCATTTTGATCCAGTAAACATCACTTGAGTAAGAATACATATTATAGGTCACTGGGTCCCAAGAATTGCCATCCCAAATTCTGTATTTTACATGACCATCGTTATCTGCCCAGACAACTATAGCTCTTTCTGAAGCCTGTTCGTACATGACATCAAAACATTGATACGATGCAGTTACAGCATTGTCTGTTAAAATAACCTGATTATCCCAGGAGGAACCATCCCAGATCTGTGCACGCATATCCCTTGCATCATCAAGTGTTACAAGAACCATTTCATTGGAATTTGGATTAGCTTCAAGCCTGACCCAGGAAATATCACCAGCACCGAAGTTGCTCCCGTCAACTGTAGATTCTGAGCTCCAGGAAGAACCATCCCATATACTATAACGTGGGGCAGAAAAACCAGTATACTGATACCTCCAATCCCACCAATTAAAAACCCAAGTCCAATAACCATCACCATAAACTGCGATTGCATCTCCTGACTTTTGTTCATATTTTATATCGAAACCCCTGGTTGAATAGGAAGAGAGACCATCAGTAAGTTTAGTTATACCATTCCAGGAAGAGCCATCCCAGATCTGAACATTCAAACCATAATTGTCATTGCCTGTACTCATGATAAATTCAGAATTAAGAGGATTGGATTCAAGAACTATAGAGTAAGGCCTTCCTTCTACATAGTTAGCTGATTCCTCACCCGACCAATCAGATCCATCCCATGTCCTGTACCTGGGAGATCCACTACCACCATTACTGTCGTAATATGCTGCCATGACCGAATCCATTGGAGATGTTGAAACGTTGATAGTGAACCGGGTATCGGTAAGCGGGCCTGCTCCTTTAACTACTTCCACATGATACGTGTTGCCTGCCGAAAGCAATGATGAAACTTCACATGTTCCTGTTCCACCGGAGGAATCCAGGACCTCTATACCATCATAGAGATAAGCATCAATGGATGAAGTATCGTCCCAGGATACGTTAAATGTATAGTATCCCATTTCATCGACCGTGAAGTATCCGACCCAAGTACTGTTATCTAAAACATAGCTTGTCTGCTTATTACTCTGTACAACATCCTCAAAGCTGTAAAGAGACAGTCCCGCCTTGTCACCACGACTTTCGTCGAAACTTGATATAAATGCGTGAGAAGATATTTTTACAGCGCTTTTTTTGTCTATATAGGTAGATATGGTAAAGTTCTCCTGCCACGTGCCAGTACCTCCGTTACTTATACCTGTTACACGGACAGTCCATGTACCCGTTTCAATAGCATCCTCACCATCCTCGTAAAGGCCAGAAAGCGGCTGTATCCATATGTACTCCGATTTTCCATCGCTACCCGGATAATAACCTGTGGCATCGTGACCTATACCATACACTCTTCCTGCGGGACTTTCCAGCTGTAGATCAAGATTTGCATATTCATGCTCCCATTGAAGTTCTACTTTAAAATCATCGAGAGATTCATTTATCTCAAGTGTATCTTCAAAGTAATCAGTAGATTGAGGCGCATCAAATGAAAGAGTGTATCCGGCTCCATCGAGAAGAGTGCTTGTGCTATAGGATTGTATCGTGTTTCCATTATGCTTGACCACTACGTTTTTTACCCTGTTATTCCCTATGCCAGAACTCCACCAATAAGAATAACCGTAGTAGTCATAATAATCCTTGTAACCTGTGTAATCATAGTAATCATAGAAAGACAGTGAATTTTCACCGGAATGAACATAATCAGTTATGTCGTAATTAAATGACTTCCACTGACCTGAGTTAGAGGTCGTTTGAGTTGATGGAAGCAGTCTCAGATTATCACCGTTTATTTTAATCAGGCACTCTCCCGCACTTGTGCCTCCATAATACGGACTTGCATCGAAAACATCATCGAAATCGTAGCCCTCAAAGCTAAGAGTATACGTGTCTTCAATAGGTATTGAATCATTAAATGTGTAGGAGTATGGTGTGAATCCCTCTTCCCCATATTCAATATCAGTGATATCGTAATCACAGATATCCTGTGCAATGGCATTATATATGGAACTAAGATCGGAACTGCTGGGGGCAGAATAATAGTTGCCACCTGTGTCTGAAGCAATCGACCTGAGAACAGCTTCGTTAATCTCACTTCCAAGACCAATCGTGTATATGGTAATACCGTTAGCATTTGCCAGCTCCACAGCCCGGGAACCATCTGGATCATCCGTACCTCGGCTTGCTTCTCCGTCTGTAAGAAGTATCATTACCTTTCGGGAGCCAGATCGGCCTTCATTTATAAGCATGTTATTCGCATCTGCCATACCCTCTCCTAGAGCAGTTCCTGCAACAGCACCTAATTTGTCTATTGACTTGTTTACTAGAAGCAAATTTGCAGACGAATTAAGGAGAGTCAAATCTAAATCTACACGTGACTCCGAACCAAAAGAAACAACTCCTATTTGTGAATTGGAAACCAAATTTGATGTGAACTTCCTGGCTGCTTCTTTGGCAGGAGGTAGTCCATTTCCATGCTCAGGTCCCATACTCCCTGATCGGTCAATCACAAGTACCACATCAAGCGGAGTTCCTGCATAGTAATCCGGATCCATACTTCCCGAGCGGTCAAGGACAAGCATGGCACTTGCAGCAGGTCTGGTGATAGGTAGTTCACCTTCCACGGAAATGATCGTTGTTATATTTACGAGATCACCTGATGTCACCGATGTGGGTTGTACACTCAGGTTAACACTCATAAAAGGTTCACTTTTGACACTGATATTGGCGGATCGGTTAATGTCTCCACTAGTAGCTATAATAGTCGTGTTTCCTGAAACGTTGCCTTCAAAAATACCATATATCCTTCCTTCGGAATCGGTAGTGGCATTGATAAGGGTTGAATTGATCCCGTCGATTGTAAGAGTTCCGACCGTTGTATTGGTATTGTTTAACGTTACGTTGATATCAGGCAACGAGTGACCCCATTCATCCAGCGCAACAAGAGTGACAGTAGACTTGTGATTGCCGTTTAAACCCTGTGACAGGACAGTATTCGGAACAGAATAAAAGTCCATCATGTAAAGTGGTCCGGCTGTAAAATTAAGTTCAGTGACATTGGTAAAATTCGTATATCCGGATTCATTCCTGTAAGTAGCTGTAACCGATAAAGATTCTATATACGGGGTGGGACCTACGATAGTGTTTGCCCGTCCCTGACTGTTCAGTGGTACCAATACCAGATTACCATCATCTGTTGTGAACCTGACCTGTTCCTTTATCGGAGTTGTGAGTGGTATTATCGGATTGAGGAACTGGTCCACAGGACGGGCAGATAATGTATAACAATCCTCATTGTTCGAGAGAGCATTTTCAGGACTGAAAGTAAGGAAAAGATCATCGATCCTATCTGCAAGACCGCTAATTGTGATATTCGATTGCAAAGTAGTGTTGATAACACTTATTTGTACTACATTGTTACCAGCTCTTTTATCTGCTGTAAAGATATTCGCGAATTTACCGTTGATATCTGTCAGGCCGCGGCTATGGGCAATAGAAGCAGAGTTGTACGTAACCGGACTGTTGTAGATCGTGTTTGCAGGAGATGTCACTGAGAAAGTGACATTGGCATCCTCTACGGGATTCTCGTAGACATCATAAACACTTACATAAATACTTGAATTCGTGTTGACAGTATGATCGTCATCATATACAACCCTTAAAAGGGCTGGGGAGCCTGCTGTGATATTAATATAGGACATATTTGAAGCGGGACCGGCAGTTGAATTGATTGTAATGTTTCCCGCAATTGTGGAATTAAGACACAGGGTTGAATTTTTGGATGAAGAACCTGTGTATGAGAATACTGTATCTGTTTTATTGACATCCAGCGATGTTGTATTGGAAGAAGATACAGTTGTATAAATATCCTGAATCGTATTTCCGGACTGATCTTTTATTATAACGTTCAAGTTGATGTTCTCATCCGGATCCACGTTCCCGAACATGTCAACCGGCGTGAATGTAATATTTGTAATATTGCCTGCGGTATTTACTGAATGATCGCTTTCAACAAGTATTGAAGATATTTCAGATGGCAGGAACGTTACATTTGCAAGATCGTATTCATTTCCTGTACTCGCATTGACATGCGCAGTTCCTGTTGACGTGGAATTTAGAGTCACCTCTGCAATGCCCGAAGCATTTGTGACCGCAGAAGAAGAGTTAAGAATTCCCATATCCGTTGTGAAATTCACTACAGTATTGTTTACAGCCGTGCCGTTATCTGTGATAAGTACACTGATGCTGGCAGACTCACCTGCGTTAACCTGAATATCCGATGTCAGGAAGTCCAGATCCAGCGCCGAAGCTGAAATTGAAAACAGAAGAGATAAAGCTAAGATGCATAATAATTTTTTCAGATTCCCCATGAAATCACCTCTAAACCACCCATTGTCACTAAGCCGGACATTATGAGGGAACTATTCAGACCGACTATGACATTCAGAACAAGTATATAATATTACTAATATAAGTTATTTATTATACAAAATTGTGAAATCTGCAGTCAGACAATTATTAGAGACACCAGCCAAATTCCTTATACTGCTGCACAAAATAAATAATTAAGTTCTGCAGGATAATATATATATTATTGCATAATAACCATATTATATAATAAATGATCATTCCATGGAAAATGAATATGGATAATGAAGGACAAATGCACATCGACTACCTGATCGGAATCTCAATCTTCCTTGTAGGTATCGTTTTTGTTTTCACTTATACTACAGGACTGTTCACCCCCTTCCAATCCAATTCAGACGAAGTCACATTAATAGCTGACAGAATATCAACAAATATAATAGAACAAAACATGAGTGCCGGTGACCCACTGACAACAAACCTTCTTAACGGCACGAAAGTAGATGATTTTTTCAACAACTCAAATAGCAATTATGAAGGCGTTATCAATTACTATGGAATGAACAGTTCTTACCTTCGATATGAGTTCAATATTACTTTGCAGAACATAACTGCGGGCACTCTCGATTACTCAACTGGCAAGCCATTACCGGTCCAGGGAAATATCGGTCAGACAAAAAGAATAGTACTGGTCCGAAATCAAAACACGGGTGATGAAGTCCGGGCGATCTTAGCTGTAAGGGTGTGGTAATCTGAAAGATGATAAAGGACAATTGAACATCAGATCTGACCAAAAGGCACAGCTACATACTCTGGAAGCTTTAATGACTCTTATAATCATCACAGGGATCATAGTATTCACTGTCCAGGCAACTTCACTTACTCCCCTTACATCCTCAACTGCAAATGCACACATTGAAGCACAGCTCCAGATCCTGGGACAGGATATGCTGAATGTACTTGATAGATCACAATCGGGACAGAGTTCGGGTCTTAAAGAGGATATATTGAACTGGAATGGGGAGAGATACATATGGAATTCCACTGCATATGTATCTGAGAACAATAACACCCTTACGAACAGTACAACTGCCGATATGCTGATGGATGTGATCGTTCCCAAAGGTATAGCACACAATCTTGAATTCACCATGGTAAACGATGCAGGGTCTGTGGTTACCCTGCCCTACATCTACAATGGTGAGCCATCGGACAATGCCGTGGTCGTGTCCAGAAGAGTGTTACTATCAGATTCAGACATTACGAATACATCCCAGTTCAGGTCCTATACAGGTATACCTGACGTTGATACGAGTACCGATTTCTACAACCTTATTGACGTGAAGATGACTCTTTGGCGAATGTAAAATACAGGTGTTGACATGAAAAAGATGAATGAAGCAGGGCAGATCATATTAATTGCCGGTTTTATTATCGGAATAGGCATAGTAGTCCTTACTGTCATGCTTAACAACATCGTATATGCAAGCAACACAGCTTCAGAGTCAAGTATTGAGACAAATGTCTTTGATTATTCCAATGTCGTGAAGATCACCACCGAGGCCTATGAAAAAGCATATGTTGATGCAAGGAACGGATCTTCAATAGATGGTAATAAATTCAATTCATATATGGCAAATTATTCAGAGAGGATGATCAAAAGTTATTCACTGTCAGGGTTTATATTCTCTCTGGAAAATGATACATTACAGGATGCATATTTTACTGAAAACGGCCTTGCCGGAGGGAATGATGACTGGACAGTCTTTGAACGGATCAATCAAACTGATTATTTCCTGCTGGGCAGATTGAATGCATCTTCACTGGGAAACGAATCAAACAAGTTCGTAATAGAAGTAAACAACCAGTCAGGCAGTACAATCTGGTCAGCGGCCTTTTTTAACTCTAGCGGCAATGTCAATCTTACAATTTACGACAGTAACTCTGTCCTGAATACTAAAAATGATACATTTACCGATATTAACATCACATACAACCAGATCTACAATCCTAACGACTTTGCGTTTTATTTCAACAGCCAGACTGCTGGACAGACCTACAGCATTAAATTCATAAATGGCAGTCAGGCCACGGGAACGTTTATGATATCAGGAGATCTCGTAAACGGAGATCCGTTCTACATTGAAAGGGTTAACGTTGTCAACAGTACAATTAAACTGAACAAGAACGGACACCTGGAGATCAATACAACAATACCTGTAACACTACCGAAGGGACAGATATGATCCGGCAATTCAGAGATGATGAGAAAGCAGTATCCGTTTCAGTGGGTTTTGTATTGACCCTGTCAATTACTGTGATCACCATGGTAGTCGTGATCAGTTCTTTTTACACAATGATGGACCGTGCCGAACAGACTGTCATGCGTGATGAGTTCGAGATACATGGCAACGACATGGCATTGCAGATATCAAACATTGATACCGCCGTACAGATAAGCAGAAATGCAGGAGGGGAAGTCGGCAGTTTTTTCTTCATCCTGCCACTTCCCGATGAAATTGCCGGCCAGCAATACTCTGTGGAGTTATCGAACCAGACAAATGAGATCATATTCGAATCCCACGGGAAGTACGCCACAAGAGTTAAAGTGCCCTATAAAGTGCATGAAACCGAAGTTGAATCCGTTAAATTGTACAGCGGATCGAACGAATTCATATTACACTATGATCCAGCCTCAAACATGATCAAAATAGACTAAGTACCGGAGAGTTGCATGAAAGGAAATCTTACAGGATCAGATGATGCAGTATCAGAAGTGGTGGACTACAGCATCATTTTGGGCATCATAATTCTTGCAACCGGTATCATCATCGTAGCCGGAGTACCCCTTCTGGAAGACATACAGGATGACAGACATTCAGAGAATATAGGGCAGAGCTTCGAAGTTCTGGCCCTGAACATGAATAAGGTTGTATTCGGAAATGCCCCGTCCCAGTCGGTCGAACTGAAAATGTACGGAGGTGCTTTGTCTGTGGCCGGGGACAATTACATGAGCATTGATATTCAGGTCTGGAATTCCTCCTCTAATGCTTATGAAATC
>DACO01000037.1:0-770 GCA_002508635.1 Methanolobus sp. UBA118
GATTTTATCCTCCAAAACAAATTGGGAAGCATGTCATTCAAACCCATAGGAAAAGTAGTCAACTTTGCAGATGCAGAGACAATGGAACTTCTGGCTTTGTGGAAAGAAGCTGTCAGTGAGGTCGAACTGAACAAGCACAATAAGGCATCATCTTACATATTTGAGGAATATTCACATTATATTGTAGTTCATGACCCGCTTGAAATGGAGTTCTCAAAGAAGAGGGATGAATGGAATAAAAGGTTCTGCCGGGAAACAGGAGTCTCGGTCGTTAAACTTGTAAAACACGACAATAACAAGCTCTATTTCGAGGGACTTTTTGCCGCGAACAACTCCTCAGTCTATGGAATACTTCCTTACACGGAGTTCGACCATCCGGAAGCAAGCTATCCCAGTCAGGGAATGGGAAAGCTAAAAAAGACAGTACTTTCCGAGGTCGTCCCACTTATCAAAGGGAAGAACATCCTTGATGTCGGTTGCGGACTGGGAGCAGGAAGTCTTGAGATCGCACGCCAGCACCACGCGTCCAGTGTTCTCGGGGTAGATCTTCATGAGGGAATGATCAGACAATGCAGTTTCAATGCAGAGATTTACGATATAGACAATGCAGGCTTTGAAACAGCAAACGTCTATGAGCTTCCCTACGAACATGATAAATTCGATACAGTTACCTGCTTCTTCATGCTGCATCACCTGGATGATATTCCAAAAGCACTTGAGGAGATTAAAAGAGTACTTGCAGATGGAGGAAAAGTCTTTGCAGCCGAGCC
>DACO01000037.1:1118-6256 GCA_002508635.1 Methanolobus sp. UBA118
CTGAAATAAGTGCTCAGGGAGGAATCGGGTGCATTGCACCCGATAATCTAGAGCCTGCGTGCACATTCAAGACAACGAGGTAAACTGCGTACATTCATATTATAATTGAATGTGCACTGATGTTACAAACTACCAGCTTTGTAACACTATTTCTACTTGAATTTTCTTAGATAAATAGATTATGGATGCTTTTTCTAAGTTTCAAAGTAACAAGACAGCAAAACCATTGTCGAAAGATTAAAATATGCCCCATGTTAACCAGTAACATTACTACTTTTCAGGAGTTAGAAAAATGTTAGGAATAGAGGACCCCAAAATATGGATCGCATACATATTATGCTTCCTGAGCGCGATAGGATGCATAATATACGGTGTATTAAACTGGAATAAAGGACAGGACGAGGAGGTCTGCTAATGGCAGTCAGTACACCGATCCTGGGTATTGCCGTAGTCATCTACATGATGGTAGTATTCTACCTGGGATGGCTGGGATATAAGCAGACCAAAGACACTGACGACTACATGCTGGCAGGCAGAAAGATCAATCCGCTTGTCCTGGCACTGTCCTATGGTGCAGCGTTCATCAGTACATCAGCTATAATCGGTTTCGGAGGATATGCAGGAGCATTCGGCATGGGTGTGCTCTGGCTTGTGTTCATGAATATCTTTGTAGGCATATTCATAGCATTCGTACTCTTTGGGTCAAGGACCAGACGTATGGGAGTAAATCTCGGAGCCGTTACCTTCCCGGAACTTGTGGGAAGAAGGTTCCAGTCCCGTTTCATACAGGGTTTTTCCGGTGCACTGATCACCATATTCATGCCCCTTTACGCAGGCAGTGTACTGATCGGAGGGGCACGTTTCATGGAAACCGCCCTCAACATAGAATATAACAGTGCAGTACTTATTCTCGCAGTTATTGTAGCCGCGTATGTTATTACAGGCGGACTTATCGCAGTCATGTATACCGATGCCCTTCAGGGCGGACTTATGTTCATCGGAATGGCTATCCTTTTCGTTCTGACATACGCCAGGCTTGGAGGAGTTGTGGAAGCACACCAGTCACTTACAAACATGGCTCATCTTGTGCCTGAGAACCTGGCTGCCATAGGACATACTGGCTGGACTTCAATGCCTGCATTCGGATCACCTGTGTGGTGGACACTGTTCTCTACAATAATACTTGGTGTTGGAATCGGAGTACTTGCACAGCCACAGCTTGCAGTACGTTTCATGACTGTTAGGAACACACGCTCGCTTAACAGAGCCGTACTCTCAGGAGGACCCTTCATCTTAATGATGGCAGGAGTCGCTTATATCGTGGGTGCGCTTTCAAATGTATATTTCCTCGACACCCGAGGTATGATCTCACTTGAAGCTGCAGGTGGCAATATCGATGTTATCATGCCGGAATATATCAATAGTGCAATGCCGGACTACTTTGTTATCTTCTTCCTTCTGACCCTGCTTGCTGCTGCCATGTCGACACTGAGTTCCCAGTTCCATACCATGGGAACGGCCATCGGACATGATTTCTACCGGGAATTTATCATGAGGGGAAAGATAGGAAAAACAATAACCATCACAAGGGCAGGAATTGCTACAACAATACTTATCAGCGTGGTGCTCGCCTATATACTCCCTATCGGAATAATCGCAAGGGCAACAGCCATTTTCTTCGGACTCTGTGCAGCGGCCTTCCTACCGATGTATACAGGTGCACTCTTCTGGAAACGCATGAACAGGCAGGGAGCTACAGCAAGTCTGCTTGTGGGAACCTTTGCCAGTCTTTTCTGGCTTACATTCGTGCATGCCAAGGAAGCTACCGCGCTGGGTATCAGTCAGGCCCTTTTCGGCGTTGATACAATACTCACCGGTACGTGGACAGTAGTTGATCCGATCCTGGTTGCCACACCACTTGCATTCCTTACAGCAATAATCGTGAGCCTGGCAACAGAGCCTGATTCACAGGAGCATCTGGAAAAGTGCTATAGTCGGAAAAACAGCGAATAAGAAAAATAATACTTTCACTCCGCTTGGATCAGTACTTTATATTCAGAACATAAATTAGTATATAAGTGCGGGCATGATGCACACGCCCTACACGCTTCTGGGCGTGATGGATCAGCCTCTTCCCTCTTTATTTTTTCTTTGAGCAATTCATTCTCCTTTCTATTATCTAGTTTACTGACTTTGTATTAGAATCAAAAGGCAAGAAACAATGCTTCTTAGAAATGTATTGAGGATTCTACTGAAAATATTATTGAAGAAAAGGGCTAGACTAAGTATACACAGCACGATTGTAACGATCACATACTACAACATTATATATCCTTAAAAAACCCATATGGTTAAATTTTTGAATCTAAATTATTTTCAGTAGATTGAAAGTGCCTCATCGGCACTGATTATCTCTATTCCTATTAACTGGTTGACCTTCTCTTTGATGCTTAACAATGATCGTTCATCCACTGTTGCAAGAGGAATAGCATACTGATACGCAAGCACAACTATTGGAGCATCTTTTGGTTCTATACCCAGAGCAGTTGCCAGAACACAATATTCAGGACGGTTACGTACTTCTTCCAAAACCATCATTTCAAAATCAATAGGTGTAAATGTAGTTTTAACAAAAGGTTCTCTGAAAATAGACCATATCGCTGTTTGAAGTTGATCCAGGTCATGCTTTTCATTGTTAGCCTCTCTCAATACATTATTTACAACTTCTATTGCAATGTATGGAGAAACTACAGGTTTCAGATCACCCGACAGGACTTTCTTTATAAGCAAAATACATTTCTCATCAGTACCAAGAAAAGCGTGGATCCATACACAGGAATCCAGAACTATCATTACTGCTCCTTAAGATCCTTGTGAGCCTGTGCATACTTCCTGTCAACTGAATCACGTGTACTTTCAATGGAAGTATTCATTTCTTCTTTTGAAACACTCTCTCCCACGGATGTAAGCATTTCCAATGCCCTATCTGCCGATATTGGCTCCTTCCAGGCACAGCGCATAATATCAGCAGAATGGCTTGCTTCCCTGAACAGCTCTGCCCTTCTCTTGCCTAGGTCAAGATCTTCAAGGTAGTGAACTATTGCTTTTTTCACAAGCTCTTCCCTTGAATGCGCATAGCCGTCTCTGACTCTTGAATCTACCCTGCGAGCCAGATATTCACCGATATTTACGTCTGCAACAGTTCCTGACATCTAATGTATAGAATGTAGTCACCCTAAATATAAATTCTGCTTTTGAATCTATGACTTTATTTTTCGAAAATTTTACCTACCATAAGACTTCCTCCTCGCTAAGAATAAAGAAGCAGTTATCAAAAACAGAAAAGTAAAAACAGATTGGAAACCAGGAGCTTTTTCGACATCCTTATCTGAGTCTTTTTCTGTATCTAGACTCGTTTCTTGTTCATCAACTAACATTGAATCACCAATATCTTCTTCGGTATTTTCTACATAATCTACAAAGTCACTTCCTTCTGTAGGTATGGTTTCAAAACCATAGTATCCACTATTATAAACAGCATCTTCACTAACGATTGAAGTGATATTTGTCTCATTAATTATTGTTTCATAGTACCAGGGTCTTAAATTTGAAGAAGCTGAATAATTATGAGAATATTTCTTGAGTATATTTATTGCATCTTGAGAATCAACATCTTCGTAAAAGAAAACTGCCAGCTTTACCTCTCCATCTTCTGTTCTTGCCCAGGCAGGAACATCCAGACCATGTGTTCGATCATACTTATTCTCAACAGGTATTGGTCCCATCCAACGAAGCCCACTTTCGGCCGGAAGATCTGCAGGAGTTATATCCGCAGGCATTGAAACGATAAAGTTAGAGGCACCTCCCCCTTCAAGGAAAAGTACACCAAGATCTTCCAACAACCTTACTTGTTCTTCGTTTGGAGTTGCGTAAAATTGCAGATATACATGCTTCCTTTCAGTTGCATTTTTCCCAGTCTCACTGGTTGCCTGAAGACCGTTTTTCTCTTGATTCTTTATGTTTTCACCGAACTCCATCGGCTGAGGCGTGAATTCTTCTCCGCCGTAACGCTCAAAAGTATACTTGTCTGAATTGTTCTCTTCTGCACCCGTAATTGAAACACATAGCACTAATACTAATGCAATGACCACTACACTGCCCTGACTTTTCATATTCCCACACCTTTCAACCTCATACTCTGATTTTTTACCTAATAGTAGTAAAACTTTGTTTTATAAAACAGGTAAGAAACATTGTTACTTTGGTTTTATAATTCAGCCTTCTCCCGTTGTGATCAAAGGCCGATTTCATTTCCATAAATTTAAATACTGGTGCGTGATAACACATAACACGGTAGAACATCACGATTTTTAATTAAGTAAAATGGAGATGAAAAATGCTTGGAATTGATGACCCGCAGATATGGTTAGCATACATACTATGCTTCCTGAGTGCGATTGGCTGTATAATATACGGTGTAATAAACTGGAATAAAGGACAGGATGAGGAGGTCTGCTGATGGCAGTAAGCACACCCGTCCTCGGACTTGTCGTCCTTATCTATATGATGGTTATTTTCTATCTTGGATGGCTTGGTTACAAAAAGACAAAACAGACCGACGACTACATGGTTGCGGGAAGGAAGATTCACCCCTACATTCTTGCAATCTCATACGGAGCCACCTTCATCAGTACTTCCGCAATAATTGGTTTTGGCGGAGCTGCAGGTGCTCTTGGCATGGGTCTCCTCTGGCTGGCTTTTATGAACATCCTGGTAGGTATCTTTATCGCTTTTGTAGTATTTGGTAAGAGAACACGTCGCCTTGGCCTGAAACTCAATGCCGTCACATTCCCGGAACTGCTCGGGAAGAGGTTCCAGTCCCGTTTCATACAGGGATTCTCCGGGGCTCTTATAGGAATTTTCATGCCACTGTATGCAGGTATTGTCCTGATAGGTGGTGCAAGGTTTGTTGAAGCGACATTGAATATCGATTATGATGTCGCAGTGCTTATTCTTACTGTTATCGTCGCAGCCTATGTAATAACAGGCGGACTTATCGCAGTTATGTATACCGACGCCCTTCAGGGAAGTCTCATGTTCATCGGAATGGCATTCCTGATGGTATTTACATATATCAA
>DACO01000037.1:6532-8614 GCA_002508635.1 Methanolobus sp. UBA118
AGTCTTGCAGGTGGCGGACACCTTGGATGGACCTCCATGCCGGCCTTCGGATCACCGATATGGTGGACACTTGTATCGACCCTGGTGTTGGGAGTAGGTATTGGCGTGCTTGCACAGCCCCAGCTTGCAGTAAGGTTCATGACCGTCAAGAACGATCGGGCGCTCAACAGGGCCGTACTCGTCGGAGGACCATTCATCCTTATGATGACAGGTGTGGCTTTTACAGTCGGCGCACTTTCCAATGTATATTTCCTTGATACCCTCGGACAGATCTCAGTTGTTGTAGCCGGTGGGAACACTGACCTAATCATGCCCGAATATATCAACAGCGCCATGCCTGACATTTTTGTGGTTCTTTTTATGCTCGCATTACTTGCCGCTGCCATGTCAACACTGAGTTCCCAGTTCCACACCATGGGAACGGCTATCGGACATGACTTCTACCGCGAGTTCCTTAAAAAGGGAGAGATCGGACAGACCATAAACATAACCAAGATAGCCATAGCACTTACCATCCTTGCAAGCGTCGTACTTGCATACATACTCCCGATAAGTATAATCGCAAGGGCCACGGCAATATTCTTCGGACTCTGTGCAGCAGCCTTCCTGCCAATGTATGTAGGAGCACTCTTCTGGAAGCGTATGACAAGAGAAGGTGCGATTGCCAGCTTACTCGTGGGAACCTTTGCAAGTCTGTTCTGGCTTGGTTTTGTTCATGCTTCAGAAGCTGTCCCCCTGGGTATCAGCCAGGCACTTTTCGGAGTGGAGACCGTACTCACCGGTACATGGACAGTAGTGGATCCGATCCTTGTTGCCACACCTCTGGCATTCATTGCCGGGATAGTTGTAAGTTTTGCAACAAAACCGGTTCCAATGGAACATATTGAAAAGTGCTTTGAAAACTAGATTACATACGGGCTGAAAAGCCCATATCTATTTTTATTCTTAATTAAGTAAATATATAAACATAGCTAAAACTGCAGAATAGGCTTTGTTTCCCTGAATTTTATGGAAGGCAAAAGTCATATGACGAGAACTAGAGGGGATATATGTTTTTATAATTATAATCGACTTTTGCCTAACCTACTTTCGACATGATAAAATATAAACCTAACCATCGGACGCTCTGAAAAGCAAACTCTGTTACGTATTTTTATACCTTAATAGAGATGCTTTCATTTATTCCCATCAGCACTACATCGGCATCAGATATTGATTTTACACATAATATGAAAATCTCAGGATCTTGTTTTATTTTTTTATAAGTATTATAATGCATGGGAATTGCTATTTTGGGACGCAGGATCCCAACAGCACGTGCGGCATCCCGGGCATCCATGGTATAGCGTCCCCCGATGGGAAGCAAAGCAACATCGGGATTATATAATTCATATATTAGCTCCATGTCCCTGAAAAATCCGGTATCCCCTGCATGATAAAACGTTACATCCCCCGCACGAATTATAAAACCTGCTGCTTTTCCTCCGTCAAAGCTATGCCCTGATTCATCTATGGATGAAGAGTGGCATGCGTCCGTCATGGAAATCGAAAAGCCATCCAGATCAATAGTCCCGCCTATGTTCATTCCTTCAGTGCTTACACCCTTTGATTTGAGATACTGTGAAAGCTCATGGATACATACAACCCTGCATCCGGTCCTCAATGCAATTTCCACGGTATCACCTAAATGATCACGGTGCCCGTGAGTTACTGCAATAAGATCAGGTTCAAGATCCGAAGCTGAAACAGTTGCCGCAGGATTTTCATTGATGAACGGGTCGATAAGCAGCTTCTTTTCAGACGTGATTTCAAAACAGGAATGACCCAGCCAGGTGAGCCGTACTTCACTCATGGTAAACAATAATCCCTTTATAAATAATAATTTTGTGTCAGAATAGTTATATCCACACGATAAAATATACAAATTGAATTTATGGAAATCGGAGTTGTTGTTCACGGGCCGGATATAGTAGATTCCGGTATGGCTCACAGGATTATCGGATTGCTTCATGATCTGGGGAATGTCGAAGCCAGAATGGCAGGTACCATTGGTAAGACTGCAGTTCTTGATGCCCATATGTA
>DACO01000037.1:8832-13663 GCA_002508635.1 Methanolobus sp. UBA118
GCAGTGCTTGATGCCCATATGGAAGAGATTATCGATATAAACGCTTCACTCAAACCAAGCGAATGTATTGAAGAGTTCTTTCACACAAAGGATGCCGTCTTTTTGCTCAATCAGGGAAAAACAGTCGATAACGGCCGTATATTTGGCAGTATTGTGGTTTCAAACCTTAAAGACAGAAACAGAAAACCTCTTATCCAGATAGAAAGCCCTTCTAGATCTGGTGGAGAGATCATTCCCTGGAATACTGCATCTTTTGACCTTGCAGGAAAAATGTCTGACATGCTTGGAAGCCGACTCTCGGATATTCCCGAGATTGTTACGCCCATCAGCATAGAGGACTATGGCCACAGGATAATCAGAAAGATATTTGGAGTTCATACTGGTGAGAAAATACTGGTTAACGGTATTATCATCGGACAGGCAATATCCGAGGATATACGCATAATCACAGAAGACGGTTTTATAACCGACATAAAAGGAGCACGTGTTAAGGAACATGGCCTGGAAAAGCTCCACAGATATGATGAAAAAAAGCCCATAGACATCAGAAAATGCTGGATAAAAAGCGGGCCCATACGAAGTAACAACTTCCTTGTCCGAAGACACACATCTGCCCTGATGGAAAAAGGTGAGTCTTCAACCATAGACCGGATTTCTTCAGAAACGCCTGTATCCGGAATTAAAGCTGTGATCATCGACCATGAGGCTGAAAGGTGCTTCGAGCTTGCAAGTGGCGCGCAACTTGCAATTACCGTGGGTGATGATACCACTGAAATTGCCGGGGATATACTCTACAGGTTAAAAATACCGATCATAGGGATAACCGACGGGGATCTTGATGGATTTTCCCATAGAAAACATATCTATCCGGGATCTGTTGTTTTCAGGGTCAAGGAAGGGTATGATGATATTGTGGGAAAGATGATAGGATCAGAACTATTTCATGGAAAAAAGGTCTCGAGTTTTGACTCTAATACACAGATCAAGTATCTCATAAGGGAATTGATTGACAGTTATATAAAATTCAGTACAAATTATTAATTTTTTTTCTGTTTAAATCTGAGCATATATAACTTTAAATATAATAATTGCATATTATCAAGTAGAGCTCTATTATGAGCAAGATATAATAAAGGGGTTATTATGAAAGACTACGAAGTCAAAATACTGGATGACACAGACTACAAGTTCATTGAAGCTTTGAAGAGTCTGGGCATGTCAAGGAACGTCGCAACAACACTCACCTATCTCTCAAATGTGGAGGAAGCATCCTCACAGGAAATTGAGATGAGTACCGGCCTCAGACAGCCGGAAGTAAGTGTTGCTATGAGACAGATGCGCGAAAGGAACTGGATTGATGTCCACAACAAGAAAGCCGTTGGCAAGGGCAGGCCTACAAAGATCTACAAGTTGTCTGCACCTGTTGAAGACATAATCAAGCACTATGAGCGCAAGATCATAGAAGACACGAAAACAACGATGGATGCCATCACAAAACTGAAGAATATCACACGCAAGATGTGATTCCTTCTTTTGTGCCCGGTATTATTTAACCCTGGGATGCTATGTACATTACGGTTAAATTGCCGGACACGGCCATTCCATCTAATGGAACGGCCTGACCTTCTTTTAAAATAAGAACTGTTTCCTGATTGATATCAAGGATTTCCAGTACTTTTTCATAGGTGGTGCCTTCCGACACTTCCAGCTCTCTGCCGGAAGCATCGGAATTGAGAATTTCAATATTTAATTGTATGTTCAATCTGTGCTTTCACCGCCTTCAGATTTAAGGTCATCGAGGTTTTCTTGAATCAGTTTTTCTTCAAATTCAATGTTTTTCTTTTCACCTTTACGTTCATAACCTCTTTTCTGGAACTTTGACATACTAAAGCACCTCAAATACCATCTGTTTCGATAGGCTTTAATCCTTTCGGACCCAAAAGCAAAAGTGTACTCCACACAAGTATACTTGATTATCCTAATAGAAGGTTAGCAGTTTTTTCACAGAAGATTCTGCAGACCACCAGTATATTAATATTATATTAGACGTTAATTAAAAACAGAAACAGCAGCTGAGTCATATATATGAATTCGGGGAAAGAAGTTCAGCTATCCAGAGATTTCCTGAGAACACTTGAAGGTAAAAGCTCCCTTTTCCTGTATGGAAAAGCAGAAATACCTGCAAGTCTGGGTGATTTGATCACAGACTATTGTAGCTTTTTTGACGGATCAATACTACATCTGTACTGGAGCGAATCCCCCGATATGATTACAGGGCCGGTTGATTGTCAGATAACACAATTCAGTATTTCCCGGAACCTTACAAGTTCAATGATAAAGCTGGAAAGGCTGCTTGCAGACAAAAGCAGTCTGATAATTTTTGACAGTCTTGATGAGCTTGCACTTGAACTTGGTATGAAGACATGTTCCAGGTTCCTTTCAGTACTTCTCCGCAAGGGACGTGAGCAGAACAGGACGATCATTTCATTTTACAGGGAAGACCTGAGCATCTCAGACCATGATTCAGAACAATACATCACCAGATCGTTCGATGAAGTCTTCAGGATAAGCGATAGCAGCATATATAGCCAGGACAAGAATCTTCAAAATCCTGAAATGTCATTGTCCCGTGAAAGCTCATCAAAAGAGGATATGAGTACTGAAATGGAAAAAATAAAGGATATATTCAGGCTCACACCTGAAGAAAAAGAAGAACTGGATAAAATAGCCGGCGACAGGGTTCGTGAATACAGTATTTGATGTTACCGGATACAAAAAATATCTATCTGAAAAATTATAAGGTGAAAAGCCGAACTTATACGAGCTTTTCAGCAATTGATCTTAACTGTAAGCAGTAATCACATTCGGGATCTTCTTCCATTACAAGCTTTCTCGACCAGGCACGTGCAACGTAGTCATCGAAGGCTATTGAACCTAGCAGGTCAGTTCCAAGTTTGTTGCTGAAGTCCTTTATCACTTCATCTATTTCCTTTTGCTTATCCCCGGGCGTTCTGTTAAAGAGCAAATTGGCCCTTGTACCCAGTTTTTCAGCCATGCTGGAAAGGATGTACGTCCCCCTGATATCCTGCACATCAACGGTGCAGATGATAGTAGCCTTGTCAACAAGGTTCATGGTCAGAAGGCTTGAGCGATTAATACCCGGACTGCAGTCAAACAGTAAGTGCTCAATACTGAGATCCCTCTGGAGAACTTTGATAAGCTCGGACATCTTTTCCCTTGCCTCACCGGGTGTGTTGAACAATGAAGAGATATCTTCTTCGCAGGCCCTTGTGGGCACTATATAGAGCTCAATACCCTCATGATCGTGTTTGTAGACTACATCCTGTGCCCTGCATCTGCCCTGCAGAAAATCGATCAGCGTCAGGTCATATTTGATATCAAAGAGGGAGTGAAGACCCGGACCGTTTACATCAGTGTCCACAATACATACCTTGCTGCCATCTCTGGCAAGCAGCACTCCCAGGTTTCCCACAAGAGTGGTCTTTCCAGTACCGCCTTTATATGAATGGAAACTCAACAGCATCCTCTCACCCCAGTAACTGATCAAGTTTATCCTCTACTTCCTCTACTGCAGACCAGTGCTTATCCTTATCCTGCACAGCCTTCTTCTTCATAGAGTAGTATATCTTCTTCCCCTTCCTCTCTCTCTCAAGCCAGCCTCCCCTGTACAGCTCATTCAGGTACTTGTTCTCAATGGACCTGTGCCTTCCTGTGACATCACTTACTTCATCGGCGGTACAGGATTCCAGTTTTGAGACGGCAAACAGTGACTTCCTGATCGAATCAGGAACCGTAAGAAAAACTGCCATCTTGTCTTCAATTGGCGGAGAAGAGTATGTTTCAAGTTTAGAAAGACGTGACTCCAGTAATTTTAAACGCCTGTCAATATCATACAGATACTCCAGAATATCAGTATTACTTTGTGGATCAGACATAGTTATCAACACGATAAAGTGAAATTTCTACTCTTTATCAAATTTAATAGATGTGATAATATATAAGTCTACTTAGTTTGTCTTATCCGTTTTACAAAGGTAATAAAACAATATTCGAATTTTTTTTTAGTTCGACAAATATATAAATAATCACGCCATACCTTGGTCGGGAGATTTACATGAGAAGTTCATCTTTTATACAGGGACTTGATGAGGTTCTCTGCGGAGGGTTTATTCGTCCTTCCGTGACCCTTGTTGCAGGAAGTGCAGGGTGCGGGAAGACAAATATCTGTTTCCAGTCACTTTTCGAAGCTGCAAAGCGTGGAGAGAACTGCGTATACGTATCCCTGCTTTCTGAATCCAGATCAAAGATCATACGTTCACTCTCATCCTTTGATTTTTTCAGTGAGGATGTTATAGACACAGGAAAACTTAGAATCTGTTCCATCAGTGCGGATACCATCGCAGAAGGCGATTTTTCCATATTTGAATACATACGGGAGCACGTACTCAACTATTCCCCTTCAAGGGTTGTCATTGATCCGATAACGATACTTTCCGAGATTGACAGCACCTTTGAAGAAAAACAGCTGAGAAGTTGTGAACTTCGGACCTTTGTCAACAATCTGTTCTACGAATTCGAAGAAAGAGATATACTCCTGCTTGTAACAGGAGAGATTCCTGAAGAGTCCATCGCTTCCAGTACATGGTCTTACATGGTTGACACTATCCTTGAGCTAAAGAGAAAAAAGGAAAATACGAACATACACCGCTATCTCGAAGTGATCAAAACAAGAGGAAGCGATTTTGTTGCAGGAGAGCATTCATTCCGGATCGAGTCCTGCGGAATAAATATGATATAAAATCACACGTTA
>DACO01000006.1:0-2782 GCA_002508635.1 Methanolobus sp. UBA118
GAGCCAATTGAGAGGTTCGAATGTGGTAATTACAGGTCCATATTATGAGGTAATTAAATGAGTAAACGAACAAGAATTATTAATGACCCCTCTGAACTCGTACCTCTGCTTCAAGTTTTTGGATCAAAGAGACACAAGAAAGTTTTTGATGAATTACTTAATCTATGGATGACCAAAGATGATCTGGAAGAGGTATTAGGTACTGATGTGACATCAAGTATCAGTATACTCAAGAAAAGCGGACTCATCGAAAGTCAATGGCATATGCCGGAACCGGGAAAAACGCCTGAGAAGGAATATCGTACATCATATTCAAAAGTACAGACAAATTTTCAGTGTTCTTTTGAGGATATGAGTGACATTATAATGCTGACCTTCATGCCATATGAGGAAGTACAGGACATCATTGAAGAACTTGAAAATCTTGTAGAGCAGGGAAATAATTCGATGAGCAGCCTTACCAGGGCTTTGAACAAGAGCCCTTTGTATATTCGTGCTGTTGCCAGACGTTCCGATAAACTGTCCGTGATGGGACAGAGGCTAAAAATGATGGATGAGGAATAAGAATGATAGAACTCCTTCATAGCAAAAGTGGCATAACCAAATTCCAGATACTGATCGAGGTGGCTGCCCATCAGCCAAACGTCAGGCAAAAGGAGATAGCTGAAAAAATAGGCGTCACTCCCCAGGCGGTTTCCGAGTATATCAAAGAACTCGTCGCCGAGGGACACATCTACTCAGAAGGAAGGGTGCGCTACCGTATCACCAAACAGGGAGTGGAATGGGTACTTGAGAACGCCAATGATATGAAACGTTATGCCCGCTATGTGATGAGTGATATCATAAGCCATGTATCAACCTGGACTGCAATAGCGGAAGAGGACCTTGAAAAAGACACAAATGTCTATCTTAAGATGAGGGAAGGACTCCTGTACGTGGGTACGGAAGAGGTTACAAGTGCATCCGGCACTACTATATCCGATGCTACGAAAGGAGAGGATGTGGGAGTTACCGACCTTATGGGCCTTATAGACCTTGAGAACGCCAGCATAACCATATGCAGGGTGCCAAGGGTGGAGCGCGGCGGTTCAAAGAATGTCGATCTTGAACGCCTGAGATCCCTTGCAAGATCTAAAGCCTATATTGCTATCGTGGGCGTGGAATCCTTAGTTGCCCTGAAAAAGATAGACATGGAGCCGGATGTTATGTTCGGTGCCAAGGAATCAGTGATCGAGGCTGCATATCATGGTCTCTCATCACTTGTGCTGGCAATAGACGAGGAAGTCCCCACGATCCTTAGCAGGCTCGAAGCAGAGAATCTGGAATACGAGCTTGTTGACCTGAGCATTCAATAGATCAAACAGAAGGGATTTCAAATCACCGTCAAATGCATCATAATTTCTGACACACATCTTGAAAAGGAAGAAATACCACCGTACCTTTCAGAACTCATTGAGGATTACGATCTGATAATACATGCCGGGGACTTTAGTTCACCGCAATTTTACAGGGCACTGGAATCTACCGGGAAACTAAAGGCAGTACACGGAAACTCTGATCATACGGAACTGAAAGAGCTGCTTCCCGAGGAGCTGGTCTTTGAAGTCGAGGGTGTTAAAATAGGTGTTGTGCATCAGGGCGGACTGTCTGTGGTCGATACCACATCGATAAGATACAAAGCACTTGAAATGGGAGTGAATGTACTTATTTTCGGGCATCTGCACAGGCCTATTATAGAAAAAAGCGATGTACTTCTTATCTGCCCCGGATCGCCAAATAAACCCAGAATGTCAGATCCAAGCGCAGTAGAGCTGATCGTGGATAATGCTTCCGTGAGCACGAAGTTGATTGAAATCACAGGACAATCGTGCAGTTACGTTGATTTTTCCAGGAAGCTCGGGGAAAAATAAAATCGTCCTTCACTTTTTTATTATTTTATTCCTTATTGTTCACAGTCTCTGTTTTAAACATTACACCTGTGCCTTTCAAAGTCATATGGACTTTATCACTAAAGCGTAGGATTTCATCCAGGTCCACATTATCGCTCCATTCATATACATAGTCATATGTACCCTGCATTGTTTTAAATCCAAGAGACATAAGACTCCTGTTTACCTCTGAAGGCGTCGTACCTTCACTACTGTACCAGAGCAGAAGATAGGTTTTCATTGAATCACCCTCAAATAATAGATGATACAGAGGCTTATGATACTTTTGGTTATATTTTTTAATATGTGAATAAAAAAAGCAAGTATCGGAAAAGTAGGTGCATAGAAATGCACCTGAAAAAAGTTTATTATCAGAGTGTTTCTTTCAGCGACCTGAGAGCCTGTGAGACCATTGAGTAATACTGCTTCAGATCAGGATTATAGTATTCCTTCGCCTTTAAAGAATCCGGAGAACCGTTCTCCAGTTCCTTCAGACGTGCAAGCGTCTTCTTTGCAGTATCGACCACCCACAGATCCCTTGTCTGCCCGTCAACCACATGAATGGATTCCGGCCGTATCGATGTAAGTACATCTCCTTCCGCAGTGGTATAGGTACTTGGTTTGCCGACTATTGCAACAAAGGCAGGAGTATCACATTCCGAAAGGATCTGTGCGGCCTCCGGCTGATACTGTCCGGCATATATCATGAAAGAACCCGTAGGATCTATCACTCTGCCACGCCAGTATTCGGAATCACTGCCTATATCCTCTTTTTCCACAAGGGTACCGACTATGAACAAACGGTTAACCCTGGCACCGGTGGGTATAAGAAGATACTGTGGCGCATACTGGTC
>DACO01000006.1:3027-5572 GCA_002508635.1 Methanolobus sp. UBA118
GCATACTGGTCATCTCCATCCTTATAGGTCAGGTTTGATTCCCTGAACTCCTGGGCAAAGACCCTGCGTGCAACTTCCCTAGTATAGCCGGCCATTTATATCGCCTCCGCAGCAGTGATGAGTTCATCCAGTTCTGCCTGATCCAGAACAAGCTTTTGATCAATTGAATCAACCAGCAGGTACCTTTCAATTCTTGAACCGCTGATCGTATAATATTTACCGACCAGGATCTTTTTCATCTGTTCAAGCACGACTCCCTGGTCAAGGGCATCCGCAGCCATTGCTATGGCGCTTTCCAGGGTCATATCTGTGATATCTTCTGCAATATCCCTTTTGATAATTGCATCTTGGGTCGTTGTACCGTCATCCATTACGGCCTTTATCCTCAGGTCATAGATGCCGTCGACCTTTCCGTGTTCCATACAGGCACCCTTTGTCAGGGCCCTGTTGCACTCAGGACATCTCTTGATAAGGCCGGAGCCTGACTGTATATCCACCATGGCACCTGTGAATGTTGCGGTGGAGCTTCCTACTTCCAGATCTTCATCAATGCTTTCAATAGAACTGGTCTTGTTGAGATTGATCTGGAATTTGCCGTTCCATTCATTCACAACAATATTCTTGAAAAGATAACTTTTGCCTTCCTCAACATCAGGGAGTTCGGCTCGTTCCCATTTTGTAAACTTGATAGTGCCGGTCTCATCACCTACAAGACCCACCTGTGATATGGATTCATGGGTATTCTCCCAGAGCTGCACCACTTTTGCCTTCACATTGGCCCATTTACCATCGGAATTCAGGTCTGAGACCATTTTCTGGGGTGATTCTGACTGGCCTGTATAAAAATCATTTCTGGGTATATTGTGTTCTTTCAAAAAATAGTTCACAACACTTCTTCTTGCTTCCTCTTTGGGGACCTTGAACTTATTGACCATCTTGTCAAGTCTTTCTTCAATATCTTCCAGAGGAATCTCTACTCCTAATTCCAGAAACTTTGCGTTAATCTCTTGTGCAATGTCTTTCATTTTCAAACCTCGGCCTCTTGTTTGTTCGTCTTTTTGGAGAGGCAGATATATTGTATGCAGTACTGCTATAAATACAAATAGTAAGCGGGGTGAAAGTATTCAGGCAGATATGGCCCCGGTTTCTGTGAATACCTCACCTGATCCATTTACCGATGAAGGATATCGGCGACTTCCTTTGCTGAGTCACCCTCACCTATAACGGTCACAAGATCATCATACTCCAGTACGAAATTACCGTTTGCGATATGGGATTTCTCATCCCTGCGTATCATCAGCAAAAGGCTGTTCTCAGGGAGGGATAATTCCTTGATGGCCTTACCGACGATCTTCGGATTTGTGACCCTGGCCTCCAGTATCTCACCTTCTTCACCCACCTCGCACAGGGAGAACATGGAGCTTCTGCCTACCATATTATCCAGTACCAGGGCGGTGGTCATCTGAGGACTCATGGAGCGGATCCCAAGGTCCCAGAAAGCATGGAGATTCTCCATACTGTTGACCCGGGCAACTATCTGCTCTTCCTTCAGGCCGAACTTACTCTTGGCGATCTGTGAGACCAGCAGGTTGGTATTATCCTGATCAGTGGTTGCCACCACATATTTGGCTTTTTCAATACCCGCTGCCTTTAGCACATTGATGTCCTCTGCATCCCCGTGTACAGCTCTTATACCCTGCTTGAGCAAGCGGCTGCATTTCTCCTCGGAGTTATCGACCACAAGGACGTTCTCTCCCCTCTTTTCAAATCTCTCGGCCAGAATCTTTCCGACCTCTCCTCCTCCTATTATCAGAATTTCCATTGGTATGACTCCTAGTAAATTGGCCACACTTTTGGCCATTGTGCCTGTCAAGATTACTGTGATTATTACTGTCAAAAATACCAGGCCTACCAGCGTGTCGCCGCCTGCAATATCAAGAGCATCCAGCCTCAGTGCAAAATAAGTTGCAATGGAAGCGGGAACAACTCCCCTTGGACCGATAAAAGAAATGAAAGCTTTTTCTTTTACCTTCAGGCGGGAACTGATGGTCGAGATGAAGACCGCTGCCGGCCTGACCAGAACCATAAGCAGCAGTACAACCAGTATTCCGTTCCAGCCTAGGTTGAGAATGTTCTGGAAACGCAACATGGCAGCAAGAAGAATGAATATCAGTGAAAGCATTACAAGTACAAGATCCGACTTAAACTCCTTGAGTGCCTCTTTATGCGGTATCTTTGAAGTACCGATCATAATTCCAAATACTGCCACAGCCAGGATTCCTGATTCATTACCCAGAAGTTCAGATGTAACATACGCCGCAAGAACCAGAGTAAGGGTAACCAGCCTTGCGGTCTGGTCGGTTACCACCGAGCCACTGGAAAGAGCACGCTTGAGTAGCTCACCACTGAGACTTCCTATGACCAGACCGATCAGCAATCTCTGCAGTATGAAAGCGACTGCTTCAAAACCTGAAAGCTGGGATACTATCCATTCGAACATGAACGCAGCAATAATAACACTTGCAGCGTCATTGAGCACACCTTC
>DACO01000006.1:5875-6075 GCA_002508635.1 Methanolobus sp. UBA118
GTTATCACCGTAGGTCCTGTTGCAGCCACAAGGCCTCCGAAAAGAGCCGCAAGCTCTATTGGCAGGTCAAGAAGTAGATAGGTTACGGCAGTGGCTCCTATGAAAGTAACCAGCACACCGATTGTCGTTAGCTTCAGAGCTGTTTTCTGAATGGTCCTGATACTTTTGAGATCAATATGTAGACCACCGTCAAAAACTAT
>DACO01000183.1 GCA_002508635.1 Methanolobus sp. UBA118
TCGATCTCGTCCCTGTCACCTTCACCAATATATACGCGGGATTGGATGTCAGGGATCTTGCCTTCTTTGGGTACAAGTTCCATAAGAACAAAGTTCTTCTCACCAACCGCCTGCACAATAGGTTTTTTCTGGTAGGATGGCCGCCTATCATCCGTATTTCCATACGGCAGGTAATCAAGTACCCATGCAAATTCTTCTTTTTCAGGTGGCTTTCCCCTAGCTGGCATATATTCCCTCCGGTGTTCCCACTGCTAATGGTTAATTATTCTTGCTGTTAAAAAAGGATGGATATGATATAAATCTAATCCATTGCCTCTTCGACCATTTCAAGCATCTGGTCCAGTTCCTCATCTGCTAAAGTGAATCTCTCCTTTGCATAGAGGGACCTGAGCTCATCTCTTGTAAGAGGCATGATGTCTGCTATGCGAATAGCAATTTCAGGTTTCATTTTTTCAAGTTCAAGGAGCTTGTTTACAAGTTCCCTTGCTTTTTCCGGCGATGACTTTGAGAACATGTCCGCATGATTTATGGCTTTACGTAACTCATATCCCAGCTCTTCTTCGTTATTTAAACGCTCTTCCATAATATCGTGCAGAGCACCCCTCACTTCAGGAAGGGTTAACATCTCTTCGCTCAGAATTTCCTTAACTATCATTGATATACACTCTTTACAAAATTATATCATGTTCTCTCGACTGACATTATTAAAAATGCCAGATATTATCTCCATTGCTGTCAATAGAGATATATCTAACGTTACAAAATTTTTCAGACAAATGTCTGAAACGACTTGATTCAATTATATTTCTGTAACTTAAGATGCTGTGGGAGGGAGATTATTTCTTTTGTAGCCTTTCCGTCCCTTACCTGGATCAGGTAGGCACGTCCTCTCTGACCGATGATCTTCCCGGTCCTTCCCTGGTACCTGGCGTGTGGCATCCCTTTCTGGATGCTTGGGTCGATGTCAATATGGACCATCTGTCCATCATCGAACTCCTGAATTGCCTTGCTTACAGGAGAAAGTCCTCTTTCCCTGACATTCTTCTTCAGTTTATAACGTGTACAGCATTTCTCTCCATGTGATGTTGGCATGATTTTTCCTCCGTTGATCAACAAGATTCTATTGAATTCTATTTTCTGTTAGTGATAGTTCGTTAGTTTAAGACTTATGTGAGACAGCCATTTTTGATGTTTTCAGATATCGACGTTTATGACATCAAGTTCGGTAACCTTCGCCTGAACACCAAGTTCACCTGTAAGGCTTGGCTGCGTTCTTCCCTCATCGCCGGAAGTGAGTTCCTTTACATATAATCCGCCGTCACAGTGTACCTGTATAATAGCATACTCATCTGTAAATTCCAGCAGTTGCATGTCATGGACATGCCTTTTTCTAACCAGATCGGCTCTTCTGTGGGATACACGCTGCGGTGTTCTCTGTGATATCTCAGCTCCGACCAGACTGTTGATGGAAGATATAAGCTTTTCTCTGGAAACAGGCTCACTGAATGTAACTTTTAGCTTATAAACTTTATCCGCCTGAGAGCTTTTCAGAGTCTCGATCACATCCTTCTCAACGATCTTCAGTCCTTCTACTTCCACCTTGCCACCGGCAAAGGCATTGATCTTTTTCTCAAGCTCAGCTACATCAATGGAGCGTATTGCAGGTTCGACGGCTTCAACCACAAATGGTCTGCCACTGCCAAGCATCAGTGCATCGATGTCCTCTCTTCCGGCTCCGTGGAAAGTGGTGTCTTTGGACCTGCACATTCTAACGACTTCTACGCCAATGATTTCATCCACGGATTCAGAATACTGTTTTCCCGTGAAATCGCATTTTTCACAACCTCTACCACCACAGCCCTTGCAGGGCCATCTGGTTTGCGGGATCCCTCTGGTAAGTTTCCTGTATCTTCCCTGGATATAGAGTGAACGTATCTGAAGGTCTACCTTATCGTTTGCTATGTCAAGTGTGAAAAGTACCTCAGGCCTTTCAAACTCTACTTCCTTACCGGTGCTTGCAGCGATGAGTTTTCCGACCTCCCTGTTCAGTTCCGTCTTGAACTGCTCTGCATGTGTGATCCCGCACTCGCTCCAGAGTATTTCCTCGTTCTCGGCAAGCAGGCCACTGATCTTAGTTCCAACCAGGAATGTGGAGTACTCTATGTCATCAATAGCTTCAATCGCACGCTCTGCCCAGGTATCAAGATTGTCGTACAGGCCAAGGCACACCCAGCACTTTTGATCATCTTCCTTGATTCCAAGACTCTTTCTTGCAAAAGCACTGCTTGAAGCAAGTTCTTTTAAGATGCTGTCATCACCTCTCTCTTTTAAGAGAAGGTCCCCTTCCATGGCAAGGGAGAGTTTTACAGCCTGCCCCCTTTCTACATTTGTAAGACCCGTTGATAACCTGGCAAACTGCCTTCCCATGCAGTTATCACAAATAGGTCCTTCATTGATTATTTTTTTAGCAGTTTCAAGTATGGTCATTTGATCACTTATCTACTAGTATCTATATGATTGGCACGAAATGGTTGACCTGTAATTAATCATTTTTGGGTTGTTCCAGCCGGTCCAGATCGTTCAGTATAATTGTTATACAATGGTCCGAATGAAGTGACAGAGGGCCTATAGATACCGTTTTGCTTGCACCTCTATTTATAACATCCTCTTCTTCCTCTGTAACTCCCATGTGGTCACCAAGTACGAAAACAGCATTATCAGCAAGACCATTGAATGTCCTGATGTCTTCTCCGTCCTCTCTGAGATAGTATATATTCCTGTTATCGTCGATAAATTCCTGCATGAGCTTTTCCAGCCCTCCACGGCGGATCCAGACTCCAGGTGTCGAACGTGTCTCAAAATCTGTTACGTCCTTCTCCAGTGCTTTTTTTATCAGCGA
>DACO01000135.1:0-14986 GCA_002508635.1 Methanolobus sp. UBA118
ATTCCTTGCAATATGCATGGACGTTACCGAGAAAAAGAAAGCAGAAGACAAAATATTGCAGGCAAAGATAGCTGCGGAAAACGCAAACCGTACCAAGAGCGAATTCCTTGCCAATATGAGCCATGAACTGAGAACTCCGCTAAACTCCATTATCGGATTTTCCGACGTTCTGCTAAATGAGGTCGCAGGTGAGGTTAACGAGCAACAATACCGCTATCTTAATCATATTTCCCAGAGCGGTAGACATCTGCTCAATATAATCAATGAAATACTGGATATTTCCAAGATCGAATCCGGAAAAATAACACTGCACCGGGAAAAGGTAAGCCTGCCAGAAGTATATGAGGAAATATATTCCAATCTGAAGTACCTCGCAGATAACAAGAACATTGAGATTGACCTTTCAACGAATTCCGATACAAGCTGCGTTTATGCCGATAGACCAAAGCTGAAACAGATACTCTATAACCTTGTGAGTAATGCTATCAAATTTACGGAAAACGGAGGGAATATAAGAATTGATACCGAAAACGGGGATAAATTCGTCCGCATTTCCGTGACAGACACAGGAATCGGAATCGATAGGGAAGATATGAAAAAGCTGTTCACACCCTTCGTACAACTGGATTCCTCAAAATCAAGAAGATATGAGGGCACAGGCCTCGGACTTGCACTATCCAGAGAGCTGGTTGAACTTCACGAAGGAAATATATGGGCTGAAAGCGAACCCGGAAATGGAAGTACCTTTACTTTTACGTTGCCTGTAGTTGAATAATCATTCCTGAAAATGAGTGATGAGTATATTGAAATTCTTGGTACTTTATTCAATTGAGCTACTATTCTGACAAAGAAAGGATCAATCCAAACATTGAGTAGTATCCAAAGGTAGCAATAGCTTTTTGTACTCAGAATCTGTCAGTAAATCATCCGCCATGAAGTACAGGCGGATAAATTCCATCAGATTTTTTGAACGCTCAGTTATTTATATGTTAACGCCGTTAACGAAGCTGAAGGTGTGTGTATCATTTTTTTATACCACCCAACCAACCACCCCCACTCCTTAAATCACACACCTTCTTTTGTAAATACAGGGAAAATAGCTGGCATGAGCCAGGAAGCCATTTCCATTATGCAGACTTTTTCAAAGCCTTTCTGTTGACCACATTCTGCGGATCTTTTTGCAGGAAATGGCTGATATTATCCACAGTAACCGATGTGCACTCATCAATAGATTCCTCTGAAAGGAAGGCTATGTGAGGTGTCAGCAATACATTATTAAGCCTGAGGAACGGACTGTTTGATGGAAGGGGTTCTTTCTCGAATACATCAAGCCCGGCAGCCGCGATATCACCACTACGCAGAGCACTCAGGAGAGCTGCCTCATCAACAACCTCTCCCCTTGCAGTATTGATAAGAATGGAGGTTGATTTCATCTTCATCAGTTCTTCAGCACCTATCATTTTTTCAGTAGAGGGTGTAAGAGGTACATGCAGTGTGAGAATATCTGCTTGCTCAAGCAGAGTATCCATATCCACGAATCTGACACCAAGCTGCTTTTCTTTAACCGGATCAGGATGAGCCGTGTAGGCCAGTACCCGCATCTTGTAACCATGTGCGATCTCTATAACCCTGCTTCCGATATTGCCAGTACCGATGACACCAAGGGTCTTTCCCATAAGCTGATTGCCCCTGTAAGCTTCGCAGATGTAGTCCCTCCATTCAAATTCTCCTTCTCTGAGAGACCTGTCTGCCTTATGCAAACGCCTCAAAAGATTCAGAACCTGAGCAAAAACAAATTCTGCTACCGCATCAAAGGCATATCCCGGCACATTCGAGACTACGATACCTTTCCTGCTGGCAGTATCAATATCGATATGGTCATAACCTGTCTGCCATACGGCAAGCATTTTGAGATTCTTTGCAGCTTCAAGGACCCTGGCAGAAAAACCATGTCTGCCGGCGATCACGATGTCCGCATCCTTAATGCGTTCGATAAGTTCGTCATCAGAAGAAGGCCAGGTATTATAGACCTTCAGCTCGCCCATTTCTTCAAGCTTTTGATGATATTCAAGCTGCAGAACTATAGGATCAGATACGACTATCTTCATAAATTTCCCCCACTGCCCTATAAATTGCAGCAAATTTACATATTACGCCCGTTATTTTCCGAATTTGCCCATAAGTTCTCCCTTATCGATTATATGAGACCTCATGGCATTCTCCACCTCATTTCTGCTTGTCCCCGTCCGCAGATCCAGTCGGGTGTCAAGTGCATATACCATGAAATAATAGCTGTGTGTACCCGAAGAAGGACATGGACCACAGTATGACACTTCATTAAAACCATTCTTTCCCTCCACTCCCGGGACTGAATTCTCGGCTATTGCTTCAACAAAGGGTATGTTCCATACTATCCAGTGAGTCATTGTGCCCGAAGATGAATCAATACCATCCACTATCACCACAAGACTCATTGTTGTCGAAGGCAGATCATAGAACTGCAGGGGAGGGCTGATGTTCTCCCCCTTACAGGTATATTTGGCAGGAATCGTTCCTCCGTTCTCAAAAGCACTGCTTACAACTCTCATTCTTTATCACCTCAAATTATTCAACTATCACAAATCAACAGGATAAAAATTACTGCATCACCACAATGCATAATTGTCTCATAGTTTCCACCTGTGTTCCGGTTTAACTGTAAACCGTAACGCACGATCCGGGAGCTGTCCGAGAATCTGGCAGGCAGAGTTTCACTATATTCGCAGCCACGTCTTCGGGTTTAAGAGAGGGGCTGTTATGATAGAGAGACCTGTACATATCCGTATCCACCCCGCCCGGACAGACCGCATATACACCTACCTTTCCTGAAACTTCCTGTGCCACAGATTCTGTAAGTCCTATTACCGCAAACTTTGAAGCGGAGTATACCGAAAGCTGTCCTATTCCGGTTTTACCGGCACCTGACGAAACATTGACAATTGTGCCATGACCTCTCTCAAGCATATGGGGCAGCACATATCTGGTGCACAGAAACAGACCCCTTACATTGACATCCATAACAGTATCGAACTCTTCCACACTTGTCTCAACCAGGGGCTTTTTCACAGCAACACCTGCATTGTTGACAAGGATGTCTATGGTGCCGAAATGATCGATCGCCTTTGCCACCATGTTCTCCACATTGGACTTCTCCCGGAGATTGGCTGTGATTGCAATTGACTCCCGACCCATATCCTCCACCATATTCCGGACTTCATCTATCTCATCCCGGCTCCTTGCAGTCACAACAATATTTGCTCCTTTTTCTGCCAGAGCAATACATGTTGCTTTTCCGATACCTCTGCTTCCACCGGTTACGATAGCCGTTTTATTTTCAAGCTCCAGTCTATTTCCCTGAATAGATTACACCCCGAACAATAAATGGGAAGGGCACCGATCATAAATATTGTGCCAGCAACCCCGTATCAAATTCACTCCTTATCTTCAAGACGTTCAGCATGCTTAATAGTACTACCGAATCAAAGGTATGAGGCGTTGGATCAGACAGGTGACACAATGCCTTCCGGCTCGATTTTAAACAGGAACGATAAGATCATCCGGTTACGATGATCTGACCGGTTGTCTGATAGGGATGCACTGTGCACATGTAGCTGTACCGGCCCTCCCTTCCGAATGTGTAACTGTAGGATTCACCCTGACTGAGTGCGGAAGATCTGAACGCCCCGCCGTCAACAGTATGCACTGCAGAATCCTGGTTGGTCCATGTAACGGTATCTCCCACGCTTATGGTAATCGAGTCCGGCTCGAAACTGTAATCGCGGATATCCACCTCAACCTCCTGGAAAGGAGTATTCGTGATATAGCTTGTGTAGACATAATCATTGTCAGCAACAACTGAATGGCACTCCTGACACGAATCGACCATACCTTCCACTATTATCTCCCCGTCCGGGGAATAGGCTGCCCAGAACCAGTCATTGTGCTCGGAGTCATATCCCTGGACCTTATAACGCACACCTATCTCTCTTAGTTCACCGTCGGCATCGTAGCTCTCCCGCACAATAATGCTTCCGTAGGGCAGCGCACCTGCCCTCTCGTTGATCGCGGTTTCTGCATCATCTGAAACATAGGTTGTGAGAAGCGGACCATGGATACTCGTACTTGCGTAGATTTCCTCCTTCAGAGGCCACAGGCTCCATCTTTTGTAGTTATTCTCTTCAGTTATGTAAGCATAAACCTGTTCCCCATCGGGTTCAGGCATATCCGGGTCAACAGACACAGAATCAGGTTCCGGTGTTTCCTGAGTGTCAGTATCCTCTGTTACCAGGTCCTCCTGATCCTGAGTGTCAGCACAACCTGCCACTAAGATCACGCCAATAAAAACCAGAAATACCATTATTCCTATTTTCATGAACTAACCCCACTAAATATTATTTGACGGCTCGCTAGAAATAGTTTTATGTTGATTACCTGATTTGAGATGGGCAAACCTGGTCAGTACAGGCAGCTTAAGCATAAACTAAAACTAATGTAGGCTCAGTAATTTAACTTATGAGAATCACAGACCATAAGTACAGAATTCTGGAAGATAAGGCTAAACAGGAAGGAGCAAAAAGTATACAGCTTGTACCCGCAGAAAATATCGTAGTTGAGAACAGAACGATACTGAAATGTATCTTCGGGTGTAACGGTTACGGAAGCCAGGTTTGCCCTCCATTCATACCTGAAGTGGATGAATTCAGGAAAATGCTTGAAGAGTATGAATGGGCACTTCTTGTGGACTGGAAATCCGAGAATGAATTTTCAAAAGAAATTAGCGAGAACTTCATTAAATACAGCGTATCTCCACCGGAAGATGAAAGCATCAGACAAGAGCACGAAGATACTCTAAAGACCGTGATGAAGGAACGCAAGGAAAGGATACAGCCCGGCAGCATAGAAATAGAAAAACTTGCCTGGGGACTTGGATACAATACAGCCCTTGCCACTTTTCCGGGAATGTGCACATGGTGTGCCAACAGTGAATATTCCGATGTGAAATGCGCCGGCAAGGACGGAACATGTCATCATCCCACAATCCGCAGACCATGTCTTATGGGTCTTGGCGTTAGACTTGACAAAACACTGGAGAAAATGGGCACACCCCTGCAGAACTTCCCTATGGATGATACAATACCATCCCAGTACACCCTTATTTTGCTGGAATGAAATAATCATATTTTGGACATTAGATAATGCACATTTGAATATTATATAGATACAAAACAATTTTATTTTACCGGACATTTAGGAAGGATTTTAACAGAAATTCTTCCCGAGTCACCTACACCGGAAAGCACCTGCCGGTATTTCGATCGGCTTTTATACTAGAAAACATACTGTTGGCTGAGAAAGACTTATATCGGGAAAAAGCACCCCGCATTGACCACCACAATTAAAGTGCCTCTCTCCTTATGAGTCCGGAACAATCCCCATCTATTCAGACCCCAAAGATCTCGTTTGAGAAGTAAGGTGAGGCACCTGACAAACCACCACGCTTATGGTGCCTCTCTCCTTGTGTATCGGGATATCCCCATATCCCTTTAACTCCACTCCTGTAATCTGCGGTTCATACCCCACGACCCGCAAAAGTAAATATGTCATTGAGATATATAACCCAACCCACTCTTAATAAGAATCGATACACTATATTTCATGTCAGGCCGTTTTTTTAACAGCATTGTACTTTCAGTTGCCTGCTAAAAAAAGTATATTAAATCTCTGTTAGTGGCCTGGAATTTTTCAAATAATAATTGAAGAAGTCCTTACCCCACCTACGTGCATGCTCACTGCAGCACATAACCTGCTTACTGTCAAAAGCAAGTTCTTTTTTCAGAAGCCTGAGAAATATGCAGTGATCATTCTGTGCGATAGACAAAAAAGGTATATCCAGATCTGATACAAACATATTGAGCCTTCCCTTTTGCATCAGCTCCCTGAATTCATTCCTGTAGTCAGTCATGATCTTATCTGCCAGTTCAGTGCTGACAATAAGGTAAATCTTCACTTCGTGTTTAATATAATCAGAGAACAGGTCAAAGAAATCCGGGTAAAGGAAGGTTGTTACCATATTCATGGATTCCGATATCCTGACCTTTTCACTGAATTTCCTGTTCATTTCATACAGGTCGGACATATCCGGCTCTATTATCGTGCAAGGTTCAAGTTCATATAGTCTTTCAAGAAGGTCAGGTGGAATAAAACCTAATTCACGGCTTCCCCAGTAGTCAATATCATTATCAAGAACCTCTGCGATTCCAAGCAGAGAAGACATACGTTTGACCACCTGCTCTCCGATGGTTGTCAGACTGCACAGGTCACCTTCTTTTGTTATCAAGTGGTGGTCCTCCAGAATTTTGATCTGGGGTAGCAGACCCTGCCTGTTCGTATTAAGCGCATCCAGAAGTGCATCCATTCTCATGGAGCCATCCTGAAGGAGTAAGAGTACTTTTTTCCTTTTTTCAGACATGAAAATTACTTCAATCAATGATTTCTTCATAAAACCTTCCCCGTAAATGCCTGATGAATCTACCTCCCCGGATGACAGATTCCAAAGTACGTTAATAACTTAGACTATTTCATTTTAGTATTTAAATTTGCTTTAAAATAGACGGCTTGTAAGCAATTGATGAAAATAGTAAAACAAATGTAAAATCAACAGGATCCGGAAAAATTGTGAAAAAAAGGAACCAGGACAGCTAAAATACAACCATCCATCCGCTCCTGACATCATCCTTACGGTAATCCACTTCATGCATCATTACACCCATCTCATCGAAAAGGCCGATACTGCCACCATCCTTGTATAGCTGGGCACCTTTTCCCGACAGGTGTACCTTTACACCAGAGCATGCTTTTATCGTTCCTTTCAGAACTGACTTCCTGTTGTTTGCATCAACTATGGTCCAGTCATCAATATTGACATCATCCGGGGATGCATTGAACAATGTAATCATTTCCAGACCCGGATCATCGGAAGCAGGGTCCACAAGAGCCGCAATGATCCTGATTGTACCTGCAGATACCACGCACTGGCATGATTCAATGGATTCTGAAATATCCCCGGTATCAGATCCGGATTCGGATCTTTCCTCTTTGCAATGACCCGTTGTCTCGTCAGTCTCAAAGCACTGGGACTGGAAGGCAAGGAAAAGTGCCACCCAGCGGTCCTGTTCCGGAAGATGGATCAGCAGGCCGCCGTCATTGAAAGGCGCATCGTCATCTCTCCATTTTTTCAGACTTCCCTGGTTCATATGGATATCATGGATACCGCTTCCCGGCCTGAAACCAAAGCAACTGTCCTGCAGAAACGTTTCAGGTCCCCATCTCTTTCCGAAAGCGTATACCGTGCCTTTAGTAGATATTGCTTCTTTGATATAATCCCGGATCTTCTCATTCAGGTCGTTATCCGGTCCGGGAATGTTATGATTGAGAGTTTCCATGGCAGAGAGATCGAAGAGCTCTCCGCGTATATAGTCAAGTGACAGTTCCTTTTTGTTTTCAAGAGAATGAAAGCCCGTATCAAGGTCCTTGAGCCCTGACAGGAGGGGGTGATCGAAATTCTCGTCTACAAAATAAAGGAGTTCCGAGGGCGGTACCTTTGATCTGACATTGACAGCAATACGATGTTCCATCTGACCGTCATGTAAGAGTATCTGGAAATGAGGACTTCTTCCTTTTCCGTATCGCCAGTCTTTGGGTCTGCCTTTTAATACCCCATAGCTTTCAAGAGACATACAGGAACTTTAGTGCTACCCGGCATTAAAAGTTTTCTATTGTAACCGGCACAGTGGAAAAGATATACAGGAATGCTTCCTCGATCTCTTCCACCGGCCTGTTCCTGCGATAGAAGAGATGTGATCTGCAATTGCAATCACTACACCCGAATCCGGGAACGTTTTCGGCTCCTATCCTCTTTGCAAGCAGGCATTCCATCCTTTCAGAACTATGTGCATAGATCACGCTTACCAGATCAAAGGCAGGATGCATAAAAAGATAATCGATATGCCAGTGAGCTTTACTTACGTTTCCTTCCTGAGAGACCCTGATGTGACGTTGCAGTCTCTTAAGCCCTCCGGGTCCCAGGGCAGAACCTACGTATATATGATAACCGTCTTCAATATCGATTTTTCCAAGCCTTCCTACATCTACACTGCATGCAGTGTTGCGAAGTATCAGGCAGTAGATGCCTTTGCCCTCTATCTCAGGGATATTCCGGTCCATGTACATTCCCTGCTAAGAAAATATTAAATCATTTCCTGCCAGATATTTAGTGATAACTATGGCAGATGATACACAGGAAGTAAAGGATGTAAAGGGATTCCAGCCAAGGTCAGTACGTTATGCAAAAGAGCTGGATGAGGATTTTGCAGAGGGGCTATCAGGGCTTTATACCGCAGTCTGGGCCGACAGGGAAAACGGACTTTCGAAGAAGAACAAGCATCTGCTGGTTTTTGCCATCGCCTGCTCCAATCTGAAAACAGAAAGCGCACTCAAGATACTACAAAGACTCAAGAAGTTCGGAGCAAGCTCGCAGGAAGTCAAGGATGCCATGATGATAGCATCATGGACAGGCGGCATCCAGAATTTCACGGATTTTACACCAAAGATACTCAAGGAAATGGAGAGACTGGGATTTTAATCCCGTCTCAGGTCAAAATATAAAGAGGGAGCAGGAAACGAATAAACACGAAAACCTGAAGCAGCAATATAAAGGGCAGTCCGATCTTAAAGGTCGGATGCTTTGTCTTGTGGCGGAAAAAATACATCCCTGCAATGGAACCCACACTGCCACCGATTATTGCCCAGGTGAACAGGGTCTTTTCCGATATCCTGCGCTCATTTCTCTTTGCTTTTCTCTTGTCGGCACCCATAAGTGAGAATGCGACTATATTCACCAGCAGCAAATACATAAAGAATATAAGGGATGTGTCCATAGCTCTTATTTCACTATATTTCGTATAAATTTTTCCGAAAACACTTGCATAATTCAGTGCTTGAAAAGCATCATTATGCATAGCATTTAGTAATAAGCAGGGTGGTAGATATGACAAGGAAATGGTTGGTACTGATAATGGTATTGATACTTGTCGGTGTTATGGTCAGCGGATGTACTGACAGCACCGAAGAGGTTGATAGTGGAGAAGAAGCCGATGAAGGAGCATCAATGGAAGAGGCAACAGAAGTCTCGGATGCAGTTACCGGAGAAGGACAGGACTATGCCGTAAGAATGGAATACTACGGCATGATGAAACCTTCAGAGCTTGAAATCAACAGAGGTGACACAGTAGCCTGGAGGAACTATAAGCCACAGGGTACATATACACTGGTAAGTGATGACGGTCTTTTCGAAGATCAGGAAATGGATTCCAACGATGCGTTCGCTTACACCTTCACTGAAAGCGGAACCTATACCTTCAGTGTGGAAGATACACCTGATATGACCCTTACGGTAACTGTCAGATAAGAGTGAGGGTTTCTCTCACTTAATTTTAATCTTTTAGTCCTATTCCTCTTTTTTAAAATCCAGTGATATTGAGTTCATACAGAACCTCTCACCAGTGGGTTTGGGACCGTCGTCGAATACATGACCCAGATGGCTGCCACACCTGCTGCAAAGAACTTCAGTGCGTTGCATGAAGTAACTGTTGTCCTCTTTGCGTATAACACGGTCCTCGGAAATCGGCTTCGTAAAACTCGGCCAGCCTGTACCGGAATCAAATTTATCTTCCGAACTGAAAAGCTCCTGACCGCATGCAGCACACAGGTAGGTCCCCTTTTCCTTGAGATCATAATACTTGCCTGTAAAAGCAGGTTCTGTGCCTTTTTTCCGCAGGACTAGAAACTCATCCCTTGAAAGTATCTGCTTCCACTCTTCTTCTGACTTTTCGATCTTTTCTACCATAACCAGAACTCCGGAATTCGAATTGTTCCCCGTATAAAAGTGGCTTATACTCGGATAAATAAATATCGAAAAGAAAAAACAAATTAAATAATAAGATAAATATAAATATTGAGAAGAGTAAATTTATTATTGACTGAAACCAATATTTAATCGGGAATGGTTTGAGATCCGAATCCGGATCAAACACGGGAGGTATAAAATGCCTGAATGGACTGCATATTGCGAGGAAAACCGGAACTATGCATTGAAGAGAATCAGGAACATGGCACTTTCCATCAAGTACCGGAAAGAACTTTCCCTGTGGATCAACAACTACCTGGATCCTTCCTACATCCGCAGGGCCGTCATTGAGAAAAAAAAGGATTTTTCCAATCCTTTTGACCTGATACGCACGGAAGCTGAAAAAGACCTTGAGTTCACTGTGCTGAGTGCAACTAAAAGAGACAGGAGCAACAGCGATGTCATAATGTTCGAAAGCAATCTCTTATTCATGTTCAACATGCTGCTGTCAAGAATAAGAGCTTCGTAACTCTCAGACCAGTTCGCCGCGTTCGCATCTTTCACATTCGATCATGATTAATTAGCGAAGAAAATCATATATAGCTTTGTTCTTCTAATATAGCATCCTGTTTTCACAGTATCGAGGATGAAAGTTTTGCACGAGCGTAGTAAGCTACTGGCCGATGAAAGCATAGGGAAGTTGCTTTTCAAACTGTCCGCACCTGCAACCATAGGTATGATAGTGCAGGCCCTCTACAATGTCGTGGATACGGTCTTTGTCGGACAGGCCCTGGGCGAGAACAGCATACAGGGAATCGCAGGTATAGCTATAGCCTTCCCGATAATGATGATCGTAATGTCCATTGCCCTTGCAATGGGAATTGGCGGATCGTCCATAATCTCACGTGCCCTCGGGGAGAAGAATCACGAGAAGGCAGAAAGGACAATGGGAAATATCCTGTCCCTTGTCATAATATCCAGCGTACTGATAACCATACTTGGAAGCATTTTCATAGTCCCCATCCTGAAACTCTTCGGGGCCACTGAAACGATCTTACCGTACTCCCTGGACTATCTAAGTATAATACTTCTGGGTTCTGTATTCTTCATCTATGCTCTGGCAATGAACAACGTTGTCAGGTCCGAAGGCAATGCGAAGGTAGCAATGTACACCATGGTAGCATCAGCAGGGCTTAACATCCTGCTGGACCCCGTGTTTATCTTTGGCTTTGATATGGGCATAAAGGGTGCTGCAATAGCCACGATCCTGGCACAGGCAGTGGGAGCCTTCTATCTTGTGCACTATTTTGCAACTGGCAGGAGCATGCTGAACTTCCATATGAGATATCTAAAACCGGATATCGCTATTGTAAAAGAGATACTGGCGATTGGCTCCAGTCCACTTGCAAGGAATGCTTCCAGCAGTCTGATGATAATAGTGCTGAACAATGCACTTGCCGTATACGGAGGAGATATTGCGATTGCCATATTCGGAATAATCAACCGGCTCTTCATGTTCACTTTCATGCCCATGTTCGGTGTGATACAGGGATTGCAGCCCATTGTCGGATACAATTATGGAGCCAGAAACTTCGACAGAGTAAAACAGTCCGTCAGGCTTTCAATCGCTATCACAACCATAATGTCGGTCACGGGTTTCCTGCTTCTGTTCCTCTTCCCGGAACAGTTGTTCAGTATTTTCAGCAGCGATCAAGAACTCATAAATTCCGGCCAGTATGCCACACGCATAATGGTAATAGCCGTGCCACTGGTTGGTTTCCAGATAGTGGGAGCTTCCTTTTACCAGGCTATCGGAAAGGCAAAACCCTCCTTCATACTTTCAATGAGCAGACAGTTGCTGTTTCTGATACCTTTTGTGCTGATACTCCCTAACTTTTTCCAGCTAACAGGTGTATGGATGGCGTTCCCGCTCTCGGACGGCCTTTCATTTCTGGTCACGCTCATAATGGTAAACAGGGAATTCCGCCTGCTGAACAATCCTGTAAGCCTGGAATAATAACAACGCATTTATGAACCTTCAGACATATTTCAATCCATATGTCACAGGTTAAAAAGCCTCTTTTGTTAATGATACTTGACGGATGGGGCTATACAGAGGAAAAAACCGGTAATGCGATCCAGGCTGCAAAAACACCGGTACTGGACGGCCTGATAGAGAAATATCCTTCCTGCCTGCTGGATGCTGCAGGCAATGCCGTGGGACTTCCCGAAGGCCAGATGGGAAACTCGGAGGTGGGCCATCTGAATATCGGTGCCGGAAGAATAGTTTACCAGGATTACACCAGGATCAACAAGGCAATAGAAGATGGGTCTTTTTTTGAAAATCCTGTTCTTCTCAGGGCCATTGAGAATGTAAAGAAGAACGCTTCCTCGCTTCATATAATGGGTCTTTTCTCATACGGAGGAGTACACAGCCACATGAGCCACATGAGAGCTCTTGTGGAAATGGGAAAAAGAGAAGGACTGGATAATGTTTACATCCATGCATTCCTTGACGGCAGGGATGTGCCACCAAGAGCAGCACTCAAAGATATGCAGGAACAGGAAGAGCTCATGAAAGATGCCGGCTACGGACAGGTGGCAACGGTATCCGGCCGATACTATGCTATGGACCGTGACAAAAGATGGCAGCGAACCGAGCTTGCATACGATGCTCTCACACTTGGAGAGGGACTTCTTGCAGGAGACCCGGTTACAGCCATACAACTGGCCTATGACAGAGGCGAAAATGATGAATTTGTCAAACCCACAGTGATAGTTGACGAAGAAGGTAATCCGGTGGCAACCGTGAAGGACGGGGATTCCGTTATATTTTTCAATTTCAGGCCTGACAGGGCCCGTCAGCTCACATATGCCTTTGTGGAAAAGGATTTTGAAGGATTTGAAAGAAAAGCAGAACCAGATGTGTTCTATGTATGCATGACCGAGTATGATGAGGAACTGGACGTGCCAGTGGCATTCCCTGCCGAGAGCATAGATAACACACTCGGAGAGGTACTAAGCAAAGCTGGCAGAAAGCAGCTTCGTATCGCTGAAACCGAGAAGTATGCCCATGTTACTTTCTTCTTCAACGGCGGGAAAGAAAAGCAGAATCCCGGTGAGGAAAGATGTCTCATACCCTCACCCAAGGTCTCCACATACGACCTGCAGCCGGAAATGAGTGCCTATGAGGTCACAGACGAGCTTGTCAAACGTATCGGATCAGACAAATACGATGTAATTATCCTCAATTTTGCAAACATGGATATGGTCGGACACTCGGGTCTCTTTGATGCCACAGTCAAAGCCGTGGAAGCGGTGGATGAGTGTGTAGGAAAGATTATCGATGCTCTGGTAAATGCAGGAGGAGCGGCATTCATCACAGCGGATCACGGTAATGCCGAGAAGATACTGGATTACGACACAGGAGGGGCACATACCGCACACACCTGCAACCCTGTAAGATGTATCCTTGTAAATCCGGATAAAGGCAACTCTCTGAAAAACGGAAAACTTGCCGATATAGCACCCTCAATGCTTGAGATGCTTGGCATAGAAAAACCGGAAGATATGACAGGCGATTCACTGCTTGTCAGAAATTAGAACCATTTGTCAAGGGTACTCTGGCCGCCCCCGGAAGATGCTTCCAGGCGTTCCAGGGCCTTTGTCACCCTGGCATTTGAGAAATCATGTTCCGTGCAGAGCAGATCGATAACAGTTTCACTTTTTGGTTTACTCCATTTCAGCTCATAATCATCTGATACCGGAGGGTCCGTAAAGAATCCCTTAATAGATTCCAGTTTGTCGATCTCTGTTTCCTTTACATTCAGAATCTTCTCAATACTCCCATGCTCCTTTACCAGTTTGAGTGCCGTTTTAGGGCCGACCTTCTCGAGTCCACTGTTGTAGTCGGTTCCGACACAGAGAGCAAGATCTATCAACTGTTCATGGCTTATCCCGAGTTCTGTCAGGGATTCCTCAAGATCGATTATCTCGGGTTTCACATCCACATAGATGTTCTTTCCGGGCAGTTTCCTCTTACCTGAAACTGTCAGGTTCCTGACCACAGACGGAGCACCAAACAACAGGGAATCATAGTCCTGTGAGCCTATAAGATCAGCATCTCCTTTTCTGACCATATAAGCTGCCTGTGCCTCGCCCTCAGATGGTGCATCCACAAAGGGGATTCCCATTGCATCAAGCAGTTTCTTTGAATCCTCAACGATCGTGGCATCCACCTTTGAGGAAGCCTGTGCATACTTGTACGCTTCTTCGGCCAGTCCCTTATCCCGAGCCTCGGTGGCTTTTATCCTCGCAGTCTCACGGATTTGGGAGCGCTTTTCAATGGTCCCGGACTTCAGTTCAGGGGGCTTGCCATCAAAAACAAAAACCGGTTTTACTCCGGCCTCCACGAGATTTGTCATCCTGTACAGTATTCCCGACAGGTGGGATGTGATATTTCCATTAGAATCTTTAAGCGGAGTGCCGTCTCTCTGACGGATTATACTCAGGAACTGATAGAGGGTATTATGTGCATCGATGGCAACCACTCTGGCAGTCAGATCTGGCAGTTCCACCGGCCTTTTCTTCAAGAGGTCCCCTATATCAGTACCCATTTATTTTCATCCTTTTTTCAAATAGAGTCTTATAATTACTCGTTGAGCCTTACGTCGATGACCGAGTCATCGTTGGCATCTATCTTCCCCACTTTTAAGATATTCCCCACCCGATCGATAATATTTGTTTTCGTAACCTGTACCTGATGAATGTCTTTATTGTCCTTATTTCTATGAACAATAAGAAGACTCTGTTCTGCAGGATCATTGTTTCCAAGTCTTGTAGCGATATTCTTTATCAGCTGCTCGAACTCGGAATAAATGAGAACCTCAGAACACTTGCCAGCTTTTTTAATTATTCCTACCGGTTCTAAGTTAATGCGCATCTACGCACCTCTCACTAGAATGGAAGACATTGAATCCCTGTACGTAACATCTTCTTAATATGGCTTTCGGACTAATGCTGGAATAAACTGGAAAAAGAAGA
>DACO01000135.1:15253-18170 GCA_002508635.1 Methanolobus sp. UBA118
CCAAGAACCTCGTTCATCCTCTTGTCAAGGTTGCCCTCGACGCTCTGGACATTTATTCTCAATGAACGTTCCTTTGCCTCAAGCATGCTGTCAATTTTCCTGAGGCGCATATCTACCGACAGGATCATAGCGGCCAGAGAACCAACCATCACGATGGCGGCAAGTATGATCAAAGCGTTTGCCGGACTGTACTTGAACCTTCCAAGCCATTCATATGTCAGAACAAACGCAGACACTACCATTACAACTGAGAATATAATATCCCGGCTTTCCATTTTCGTTCCCTCTTTTGCTTTATATGGGTATCCTATTGTACTTATAAGTTTTATATTTGACAGAGATGTGGCATAGTATTAAATATATATGCTCATAACATATTTGGAACTGATATAAATATTTGTAATAAATAACGGGAGTTTATTAATTGAGTTCGGAGGAAAAAAGCTTCAAAGAATACAGGCCAATGCTCGCAATGGCAGGTATCATTATAATCGTACAGCTGGTGGCCCTTCTACTGGCCGCACCCATGGTGGCCGAGGATATGAGGGCATTCGAAGACCCTGATGATGCCTCAAACAGCATTCTCTACATTGGTGCCATACTTGTATTCACATTCCTGCTGCTGATGGCCATCAGAAGAGGTATGCAGTGGATAATACAACTGGTCATCCTGCTTGCAGTGGCTTCAACGATGTATTATGTATTCTACGCTCTGTTTGCACTTACCACAGTATCCGCTCTGATCAATAACGTGATCTCAATTTCCCTTGCCGTGATCCTGACCGTGCTCCTCTATAAGTTCCCGGAATGGTATGTGATAAACACAGTTGGACTGCTAATCGGTGCGGGAGCCAGTGCAATATTCGGCATCTCACTATCCATAATACCTGTCGTGGTACTCCTCGGACTTCTGGCAATATATGATGCCATCGCGGTCTACAGGACAAAACACATGATAGACCTTGCAGAAGGAGTTATGGATATGCGCCTCCCAATACTTTTCGTGATGCCAAAGCACATGAAATATTCCTTTATCGAGGACTCCTTCAAAAAAGAAGAGGGAGAGGAGAGGGAAGCGTTCTTCATGGGTCTGGGAGATGCCATCATGCCGACCATACTTGTGGTTTCAGCAAACGTATTCCTCACAGACGCATACCGGATAGCAGGATTCATAAACATCCCGGCACTGGCAGCCATGGTAGGTACCCTTGTGGGATTCATTGCACTAACAGTACTTGTAATGAAAGGAAAACCACAGGCAGGACTACCATTTTTGAACGGTGGTGTGATCCTGGGTTACATCGTAGGCGTTCTCATAGCAGGAACACCTTTCTACTGAAAATTATTCTTCTTCGGGAAGCTCCGAAGCGATATTGCAGATCGTGCAGGTACCATCCCTGCTATTCTGCTTTTCGGACTCATCCTCGCTGAATTCCGAGTCCAGGGAACGTGTACCTTCGGCAAGCACGGCGGCATTGGATATCGTGGAAGCAATCAGAATAGAATCGAATATCTCTTCCTTGGAAACACCAAGCCTTTTTGCAACCCTTACATGGGTTTTAAGACAGTACTCACATCTGAGTGCGGAGGAAACCGCAATGCATATGAGTTCCACAGTCTTCGGGTCCATGCGTCTGAACTCACGCATGACGCTGTTCTCATAGATCATTCTCGGAATGAACAGCTCGGGCATGTCCTTCATGAAATTCACAATATACGGGATTTCACCATAACGTTCTTCCACCTCTGTGAGAATATCTTCTACAGCCTCGTCGGTATCCTTATCAATAGTTTTCCGTATCTTTTCGATTTCCATGAGAACAGCCTCGGTTCAGAGAGATGGATGATTGCTGTTAAATAACAAAGCCAACCTCAGATTCACGTTTGATTTTGACCAATATATAATTTTTCATTTTGGAGGGAGTTATCCTTGCAAGCTCTGAAAGCCTTATACCCTCATCGAATTCGAGGTTCTCTATCTTTTCATGGAACTGCCCGTAGGGAAGTTTTATCCTGAGACCGTCAAGCTGCAGGGTTATCGGGGCGGGCGTGAGTACCTCGTATATCTGAGGCACCTGTTCATGCACTTCTTTCATGACCCTCGGGGGCAGTACTGCCAGGGGATCCTTTGCAAGCTCCTCACGCATCTTTTCCACAACCTCGCCGACCTTCTGGTTCATGACATCCAGTGAGCTGATCTCATCCGATTTTCGCAGGCGGTGAGCAACCCTTCCTATATTACCCACATATACGTCGGCATGTGCAACCTCTTCGGTCTTAAGCTCAGGGCCTCCGGTCACGACTTTGGGGATATTCACACCTTCAAGAAGTTTTGGTTTCTTGTTCTTGATACAGTCACTGAAGGTACCAAAAGAGAAGACAGCCAGGTCATGCTCGTTTATAAGCCTGCGCTCATAATCCGCAGACAGCGCAACCCTTCTACCCATACCCCTTGCAAGACCGATCATATTCGTATTGGCACCGTCCCTGCGCAGGTGCTCTGCAACATCACAGGCAGAGTGGGGCAGGTGATGGGATGCCAGTGTGGGGGATACTACGGCTATTTCAGTGCCCGTGAGCGGAGCCTTTGTGAGTGTACCGAGCAGTTTCTTGCCAAGCTCCTCGATAAGATGCACATCTTCCCGGGGGATCAGCATGGTCAGGGTGACTTCTGTGGCAGCCGGGACTTTCTGTATCAGGTATCCGCCCAGATCTTCAAGAAGCTCGGTGATCAGGGTGTGTTTATGGATACCACCTTCGTAGATATACGGTTCAAGCACTGCAGCCATTATTCCACCTCCTGTAGTTCAGCAAGCATCTTATGACCTTCTTCAATCCATTCGGGTTTGAGACTATCCTCACTGGCCACGAAAATAAAATAATTGTCCTTCATGGAATGATAACGTACCCTGAAACC
>DACO01000189.1:0-452 GCA_002508635.1 Methanolobus sp. UBA118
CGTATCAGTGGCAATATCGCCTTCTCGATCGCCAGGGCAGCGGTCATTCCGTCTGCATCCGCATGGTGTCTGAGCAATATGGGTACTGATTTGATCACTGCCTTGCGTATCTCTTTGGCAACCTTCATCATGGCTGGCCTGAGCTTCTCAAGAACCTCGCTCTCTACCATGAAATCAACAGTATAAGGCTCAGCCCTTCTGTCAAGTGCAGCCTCTATGCGCTTTAATATCTCGGTTTCCTTTGCTCCGCTCACTTTCTTAAGGCTTCTGATCTCAAGCTGAACGCTATCGCCGCGGGCGGTGATCTCGCCTGTGGCGGAGACTATCATATCCGAGCCGATATGGGGATAGGCTCTCTCCCCTGCACTCTCAAAGGCAGCGGCGGATATCTGTCCGCTCTCATCGGCGATGGTGAAGATCGTCGGACCTGCGGTTTGCTTGACCTGTATTAC
>DACO01000189.1:789-8024 GCA_002508635.1 Methanolobus sp. UBA118
GGTCTGATCTCCTTGACCCCTACGATTACCGGCTCACCGACTTTGAGTTCTTCTTTCAGATTACTGGAATGGATGAGTCCCCTGAGACTGGAGTTCAGGTCTACGAAAACCCCGAAGTCCGCCAGGTTCCTGACTGTTGAATGATAATATTTTCCTACTTCCATCTCGTTGACGTCGCAGGAATCATCTATCTTGTATACTATCTGCTTTTTAGCACAACCTGCACATACCTCTTCACCGTTATACAGGTCTGCTATTGCATTCCCGCATATCTTACACTTATAAAATGCACCTTTTCCGGAACAAACCGTACAGTCTTCTCTTGTTTCAATCTCACCTGATCCGCCACAGCGGTTGCAGTCCGAACCGTTTTTGAGAAAGCTGTCCACGTCATTCTCTGAAAGCTTCATAAGATCAATGGATTTTGATTTTCCCGCTCCTTTGCACTCGGGACATTTGTTTGAGCCGACGACCCTGTAACCTTTCCCGTCGCACTCCTGACATTTTTCGCTCATTATATCAAGTCCTAGATGTAGCACGTTGGATTTATGTCTTTGCTTGGTCTATGAATTTATTTATATGCAGGGGAAGCTCTTCCAATTTGCTGAAGTCGTTTTCCTGTTGGTGGTTTGAAATTATCAACATCAAAATCAATCACATTAATAAACAATAAAGGAGTTCTATTATTTGCTGGGCCTGAAGGTTATTGATCCAATGATAACATTTTTGCTATCATGCTTTCGTGTACATTCCCCTCAAGTAATATCTCAGGCCCATCTCCTATATCTCTTTTGAAAACGTTTTTAAGTTTTGACCGATGTGTTTTTAATTTACTGAACCTTTCTTTTAAATATCATTATAGTAAGGTGTGTGTTATAATTGGTCGATGTTGAACTTTTAACTCTTATTGTTGCGGTTTTCGCATTTGTAATTCTGTCCAAGGCGGTACAGATAGTAAAGGAATATGAACGTGTTGTTATCTTCCGTCTGGGAAGGTTGAGCGGGGTGAAAGGTCCGGGTCTGTTCTTCATAATCCCTGTCATCGATACGGTGGTAAAGGTGGACCTTCGTGTGGTCACCATAGATGTCCCCAAACAGGTGGTGATCACCAAGGACAACGTAACCGTTGCAGTTGATGCTGTTATCTATTATAAGGTGATAGAGCCTTCAAAGGCCGTCAATGAGGTTGAGAACTACAGGTATGCCACATCGACCCTGTCCCAGACAACGCTACGTGATGTCATCGGACAGATCGAGCTTGACGATGTCCTGTCCAAAAGAGAGGAGATCAACCTGCAGATCCAGGAGCTGCTGGATGCTTCCACTGATCCGTGGGGTATCAAGGTTACCAACGTGACCATCAGGGATGTGAGCATCGACGAGACTATGCTGCGTGCGATTGCAAAGCAGGCCGAGGCAGAACGTGAGAAGCGTGCACGTATCATCCTTGCAGATGGTGAGTTCATTGCCGCAGAGAAGATGAAGGATGCCGCCAAGTTGTATGAACAGGTACCTGTGACAATAAAGCTCAGGGAACTGCAGACACTTGCAGAGATCTCCAGGGAAAGGAATCTGATAGTGGTCTCAAATTCCACCAATACGGCAGAGATAGCAGCCATGTCGAAAGCATTCTCAAAGAAAGATTTGTCAAAGGAGTAATATGAGATTCCTGCAAAGGTTCCGTATTATCCTTTTTTTAATTTTTATCCTGATTTCATCCATTGCACCAGGTATTGTATCGGCTCAGGAAGAGCGGAGGGTGCTGGTGCTTGAGATATCCGATTCTATCACACCTGTCACCGATGACATTATCGCCGATGCGATCGCCTTTGCAGAGAATGAGGATTATGAAGCTCTCGTCATAACTCTGAATACGCCGGGAGGAGGTCTCGATGAAACCCTCAATATCATTGAGCAGATAGGGGTTACCGACGTACCTGTGATAGGATATGTTTATCCTGAAGGCACCCAGGCATGGTCTGCCGGAACGTTGATTCTTATCAGTACGGACATTGCTGCCATGGCTCCGTTCACAGTCATTGGTTCTGCACAGCCCGTGACAGTGACGACTGGGGGCTCGGAGCCGGTAAACGATTCCAAGGTTATCAATGCCATAGTGACCCGCACAACCGAAAGTGCCAAAAAGCATGGCAGGAACCAGACCGCAGCAGCCGAGTTCATTACAGAGAACCTGAACCTTGATGCTGAAACCGCCCTTGAATATGATGTTATAGAGTATGTGTCCCCTTCTGTTGAGGATCTGCTTGTGCAGGTTGATGGTGAGGAGGTAAAGGGCAGGGTGCTTGAAACAGAGGGTGCCACGGTAGTATACTATGATACTCCCCTCAGACTTGCCTTCATGAACATCATATCCAATCCCATAGTCTCGTCATTGCTGCTGCTGCTAGGTATATATGCGGTAATACTGGGGATATCGAATCCGGGGTTCGGAGCAGAACTCTTCGGAATCGTGGCTATTGCTCTTGGTCTGATCGGGACGGGCTTTGATGTGAACATAGGGGCTATTTTCCTGATACTGGTGGGTATTGGACTGATCGTACTGGAATTGCAGGCTCCTGGAATAGGAATATTTGGAATTGCAGGGCTTGTTTGCATCATAGCCGGCAGTGTGCTGTTAGCACCTACGGATTTCCCGAGGAACTACACCCCTGCCGATTTCCAGAGGACTATACTGGTGTCCGTAGTCGCGCCGACAATTCTGGTGGGTTTGTTCCTGCTATTTGCTTTGTACAAAGTTGTAGAGGTCAGAAAACGCAAGCCTCAGTTCGGTGAACTGCTGGGTGAGACGGCAACTGTGATCAGGCCCATTGAACCGGAATCTGAAGGTTACGTGCTTCACAGGGGGGAATACTGGAAGGCACGCTCGGGTGTGTCCATAGAGAAAGGAGATAAGGTAACAATTATGGAAAAGGATGATACGGTGCTCATAGTTGAGCCCGTGGAAGAAGAAAAAGCTGAAAGTGCGGAAGAATAGACCGGGTCTATCCCTTCTTTACCTTTTCGATTACCCGTTTCTTTTTTGCTATTGCTTCAAGGGTTGCCCTGTCAATGGCCCTCTGCATCTCCTCAAAGTCACGGGGTTCTTCCTCACCTATCATCTTCTTGATGGGGGTGTATGCCGATTCCCTGAAACGCGGGGTGAAATCCTTCAATTCACCGTTTATCTCGATCATGGCACCGCTGCCCTCCTCTACCTGTCCAATGATGCTGATATCAACACCTGCGGACCTGATGGTTTCCATTATATCATCGGCAAACTCTTCCGGTGCAATAATGAGCAGGGCATCAAGCGAAACTCCCAAGTAGTCGATCTCAAGGGATTCCAGCATTTCAAGTACCACTGGATTTACGAGTTTTCTCATCTCCTTTTCCCGGAATACGAGCCTGACACCTGCGGTCCTTGATATCTCTTTTGCATCACCACGTATACCACCGTTTGTGACATCCGTCATGGCGTGGATATGCTCCACAAGACCTGAGTCAAGGAGTTTTTCGCATGCTTCCAGGAATTTGATATTGATGGTCTCATCCACAACCTCATGCATGCCGTAATAGAGTGCGGCCGTGGAAATGGTCCCGCCGCCTGCTCCCTCGGTCATGAGGATCACATCCCCTGTCTTTGTCTGTTCGCGTGCTGTGAGGTCCGATGTGACACCTACTGCTCCGACACCGCCGGTCATGCGCTCACCGATGACCATGTCGCCACCGATCCTGAGTGTGCTTCCTGTGATAAGCGGTATTCCTGAGAGCTCTGCGACTGCTGTAATACCTGCGATGTGGTCCAGGATCTTGCCAACGTCTCCGTCGTCCGCAACATGGATGTCCGAGAGCATGGCAATCGGTCTTGCACCCATGACATATACATCTCTGAGGGCTGCGCGGGCTACGTGGAAGCCTGCAAGGAAAGAGAAGTCGCTCAGCCTGGAGTGTATGCCATCAACTGTCAGTATGATATACTCCCCTGCTTCCCTGGCTTTTACGACACCCGAGTCGTCAAGGTGGGTGGTGTCAACCACAGCATCGGTCTTTCCTATCACTTCTGCTATCTTTTCGTGAGTATAGAAATCACCCATGCCACGTGATCCGACACCGAACTCGCCCATGCTCACCCCTGATATTGTCGGCTCGAGTACATCCCCGCTGACGTTTATGGTAGCCTTTGCTTCCGCAATGGTAGCTCTGGCAAGATCTCTGGCATATTTTTCACTAGTCTTTTTTACTTCCAGTATCCTTGAGGCAAGTTTTTCCTCAAGATCGGGATCACTATTCCTGAGCCCTCTTTTTGCGTAGCCTTCGATGTCCATGTTTTTCCTCTTATTAGCACATTGCCACAAAGTTTTTTAGCATTTTCAGACCGGTGTCCCCGCTCTTCTCGGGGTGGAACTGAGTGCCTATTACATTGCCTGCATCATTGACCACGGATGCTGCAAACTTTTTCCCGTATTCGCATGAAGCAAGTGTATTATCTTTTTCCGTATCCACATAGAATGAGTGTACGAAATACACATAGGTGTCATCGGGTATATCCTTGAAAAGGGGATGATCCTGGTCTATGCTGATGGAGTTCCATCCCATGTGCGGTACCTTCAGATCGGTATGCGGGAACCTTAGGACTTCTCCTTTTATCAGGCCAAGTCCTGTGGAGTGTCCTCCTTCCTCTGACCGGCTCATGAGTATCTGCTGTCCGAGACAGATCCCAAGCATCGGTTTTCCCGAATCCACATACTTATTGATCGTATCAAGCATTTGTTTTATGTTCTTCATGGCATCCTTAAAAGCGCCAACTCCTGGCAGGATTACCCCGTCAGCACTCATTATCTCTTCGGGATCACTGGATATCACGACATTTGCACCTGCGTGTTCCAGTCCCTTGCGGACACTTCTGAGGTTGCCGAGTCCGTAGTCTATGATTACGATCTTTTTCATGAGAATTTAAAGCAGGGTTTTGGTACATGAATGTAACGATTATTTATTATTCAGATCACAATATAAAAAGACGAAACAAATCATAGAATTTATATACAATGTTATTTTTTTGGAAGTGGTGGTATTTTTTGAAAAAGATAAGAAAAATATTTGCCGATGATTCGGCAATCGAACTTCCGATCAATATCGTCGTAATGCTCGTGGTTGGTATGGTGGCTCTGGCCGCACTTATCGCTATCATTCCGCCTCCTACCAAGAACATGGCGGTAAACATCGATGAAACCGGAGAGCAGGCTGCAGGTACCAATCCTGGTAACACTGTAATTGTAGATTCTACTGTTGCAAGTAGTCCTTTTACAGTGATCACCAAAATCTCTGTTAAGGATCCTGACGGATATCCTGTCCGGGATGCCAATGTGGTGCTGCGCGGTCTTGGAGGCGTGGCTACCAATGTTACAGATGATACCGGCTGTTGTGTTCTGGTAACTGATAGTTCTTCCAATGGAGCTCAGGTCAGCCTGGGAACCAACCAGAACGAAGGAAGTATGGATCTTACGATATCTGCGGACGGTTTCTATGATTACGAGAAAACCGATGCAGTGAGGGTTGTCAGGACCACATGAGCTGATTCTGATTTTTTTATTTTTTACACTATGTCCGGACGTTCTTTTCTAGATGACTGCAGTGCAGCCACGGGGCTGCCGATACGCATGGTGGTGCTGACAATCATTGGTATGATAGGGATGTACGCTATTCTCTCAGCGGTCCTCAGCACTCCCCTTACCCCAGGTAGCATGTATGCAACGGTAAATAGCAGTAGCTTCACAGTCAATGATACTCACACGGATTCCCCTGAGTTGCTGGTACGGGTTATCGATCAGGAGGACGCAGCTGTTGGAGGTGCCAATATCATAATCTGGGGCCCTGCAAGAAAACATGTGATGAGCGGAATTACGGATGGTTCGGGAGAGTTTAGCTTCAGGATGACAAATGTTACACTTCCCACAGGCAAGAGTGAGGGATTCATAGCTGTGGAAGTAATGCAGGAAGGCTATCTTGACTATTCGGATGACTTCTTCGTCAAGGTAAGAAAGGAATAGAGCGCAGTTTTTGGGCTTATGCCCTCGAATGGTTGACCAGATAGAACTTCATGAGAACTGCGGACGCGAAGATGAAAGCGATAGCAAAGGAGAAGTAGGGAGAGCGGATGATGTCCCATCTTCCGGCCATGATAAGACCGCCGGTGGTCAGAAGGATCAGTGCCCCGACGATTCCTGACATCTCCACGGGGACCTGCATGGAACCGATGTTGATTCGGTTACGTTTCTCTGCCTTTTCCAGACGTCTGCGCAATTGTACGATCTCTGTCTTCAGTTCCTCTGAGGAATGCTCCGTATTTTTCTTTTTGTCCTCGGATAACAGATCCTTAAGCCCTGCGTTTTCTTCCTTGAGGTTATTGAGGTTTTGATCGAGTTCTGTGACCTGCTGGCGCAGGTGCTGCAGCTCCATATCGAGTTCTTCAGAGGCGGTTGAACTGCTTTTGAGATCCTTCAGTTCCTGTGTTATCGCTATGATGCCTTCCCTGGTTTCTTCAATTTCCCGCTCAAGTTCAGCCTCATACTCCACCAGTTCCACTCCGGAAGCATCGTCCCCGGACAACCTTCTCTCCACGGCACGCAACCGTTTTTCAACACTTCGCAGACCCTGGTCAAGTGAGTGGAGTCTGCCATTGATATCTTCTCTGATCCTTTTTTCGTCACTCATGTGAATCTGCCTGCCAACAGATCCATACTTAGTTAATATTTTGTATTAAAACCCTTCGATTTTTACTCAGATGTCTGGAGGGTTATGTTCTCCGGGGTGACGTTGCGGACGTGGTATTTCTTTTTATCAAGGGTGATGGATGTGGATCTTGCAGGGAAGAAAAGATTGAGACCATGTCCCTGATATCCTTCTGAAAATAGCAGGCCGATGGAGAACGTCTTCTCCCCGGACATTCCACAGTAGACCATTTCCACATTACCTCCGAAAAAGCTTCCCTTGATCTTTTTCTTCTCACCCACTCCGAGTATGAATATCTCTTCCATGATAGTTACCAGCAGATGCCCTCGTAGTCGATATCAGTGCTGAGCTTTTCCGGCTCTATCATCTTCCTGCCGTCGATGACCACCTTCTTTGCCATGAGTTCGAATTCCTTATCCAGTTTCCCGAACTCATCCCATTCTGTCATTATCAGGCATCCTTCGGCCTCTTCGAGGGCCTCGGATGAGTATTCGCAATAAGTGATA
>DACO01000024.1:0-359 GCA_002508635.1 Methanolobus sp. UBA118
TTCACACCATAATCCCTGAAGTTTCGGAATGTGTTATCTTCTATGAGAATGTTCTTGCTGTTCACGATATTGATGAGACCGGAACTGCTTGCCACGGATCCGTACAGCGCATCGGGTCCTGTGAACTCAAGTCCACTGACCTTGACGTTTGTTGCACTGCTTATGGAGAATATCCTGTAACCCTTAAGCACAGCATTATTTCCGACCACCTCTATGTTGGACTTCAATGACACAGGTGAGCTGATCATATAGGTTCCTGAGTCTATCAGGATAGTGCCACTGTCAATGGCATTGACTGCTGCCTTAATGGCTCCCACATCGCTGGTTCCCTGGTATATTACCCCTCCTTCACCTGTCTG
>DACO01000024.1:649-1398 GCA_002508635.1 Methanolobus sp. UBA118
TAAGGCTGCTGAGGATATCACTGCTCCAAAACTTACGTTAAGGAACATGAAAACCATTAATAGGCCTATCGTTTTTCTTGCATCCATTTTTTGACCTTCTCAACTCGTGTTTTTCATTAAAAGTTTTTTTCTAGTAATCCAGGTCAATCCGCCAAAACATGTTCTGCTGCTCCAATAATATTCTTCCAGAGAGTTATTTATGAATATATTTTCATAAAACTTCATTTTCATGAATTATATTATGCAATTCATCACATATTGTGACAGACTTTTTTCAAATATACTTTAAACTATATATAAGCTATCAGAATTAAAAAAAGAATAAAGTTGGACTAAAACAGATTCAAGAGCCTTTAGTTACTTGTGTTTTAATGTATGACTGTTGTTACACTATTATATTTTTTACTCGGGACTATGTTTTAAATGATATTTTTCTAGTTCATCACTATTGCCTGATAAATAAAAAATAAAAGTTTTTGCGATCAGGGTACTGTACGATCTTTTTAGATCAGGATATTCTGAGCGCCTGTGTCAATATCAGACAGGGAAAAATCAGACAGGTCAACAATACACACCTCTTTTTCGGAAACTTCAGGTGAAGCCTCGAAGTGTATTTTACAATCAGCGGAAAGGTCCACAAGATTATCCTCTATATCGATTTCATAGTCCTTTGTAACATGTGATACACTGATGGCGCTTCTTGGTTCGGATATCGTTACAAGGTCCTTGATCTGGTTCTTCTGTACAAG
>DACO01000024.1:1691-4440 GCA_002508635.1 Methanolobus sp. UBA118
CTGTTATTGTAGATCAGTGCCTTGTCGACATTCTGCAGCACTATTGCGCCGTCATCACCATACAGCCAGTTGTTCACTTCTTTTATGACATTGTCTTTCAGGGTAACATTGATGTATGGTGTCTCACCACCGTTGCGGCCTCCGATCACATAAATTCCTGAATCCTGTTTTGCAGCATCCAGATTTCCATCTATGTAGTTGCCCGTAATACTGACATCGTGCAGTGATTCCGGATAGGTGTTGTCTTCCGTGATATGGGAAACAGATATGGGTATCCGGCAATCAATGATCCTGTTGTTCTCTATGTATAGATGATTGGACCCGTGGCTGTCTATACCTTCCCACATGGGATTGTTCTCGATAATGTTGTTCCGGATATAGATGTATTCAGAATATCTGTACTCGTTACTTCCCTTTGCAACAGCTGTTCCGTATGAATTGGTGTTCAGTTTTAGTGTATTGATATCTCTGAAAATGTTATCTTCTATGTAGATCGAGTTTGCTTGTTTGCCGACCATCACTCCGCAATATCCGTAGTCAAGGAACCGGTTGTTCTTTATGCTTATTTCTTCATTATGATCGGAAGTTGAACGTGTTGAAAGATAGATCCCATAATTACTGAATGTCGAGAAGGTATTGTCTTCAATGATGAAATTATTACTGTTTGCTACCTGAACCAGTCCGTAACTTCCTGTATACCTGCTGTATTCCTCTCCGGGACCTCTGAATTCAAAGCCTGCTATCCTTACATTGGATGCATCATATACCCTGAAAATACGATGCCCTGCAAGAATACTGTTATCACCGATCAGCTGTGTATTAGATCCTATTACTATTGGTGATGTGATCGTGTAAGTTCCTTCGCGGACAAGGATCGTACCCTGGCTTATGGATTTTACCGCAGCCCGGATAGCACTTGTGTCATCTCCCTGGTAAATGACAGCCTGAGTTTCGTTTTCAATGGCATATGTCTGAGCTCCCCTTTGCTCTATGATAATGTCGGGTACCGTTTGGATCTCTTCTTCTATGTCAATTTCCTTTTCTTCTTCCACGATGCCGTAAGTGTATGCAAAGTACAGCATTATGACTATTAGTAAAATCAATAGTGGTAACCCTATCTTCGTTCGATTCATTTTTGCCCCCGCATCCCTGATATTATGAACAATCTACTATAGGTAACTTATTCGTTAAAAATGATTCTCAAGTTAACGGAGATTTGCCTGTTTAATTTAAAAATTAATGCTCAAGTTGTACTATTCAAAAATGATTAAATAGGAGTTAGTTGTAATAGTTAAAGGGGGTTAAATGAGAGTTCTCATTGATATAGGACATCCTGGGCATGTCCATTTCTTCAAGAACATAGTGTTGGGGTTGGAAGAAAATGGGCATCAGGTGCTCGTCACTGCCAGGGATAAAGATGTTACTGTAAGTCTGCTTGAATCATGCGGTATTCCGTATGAGATTCTGAGCAAGATCGGATCTGGAAAAGGCAGCTTAATTCGTGAATGGGTTTCAAGGGATGTTAGGTTACTCAAGGTTGCGAAAAAGTTCGATCCGGATATCATGATAGGTGTCCTGAATCCATGTGTTGCTCATGTGGCATGGCTGATGGGAAAGGAATCGTTCATATTTACGGATACCGAACATGCAAAACTGGCAAACTACGTAACGCTTCCTTTTGCAGATAAGGTATTCACACCTTCATGCTATGCACAGGATCTGGGAAATAAGCAGATACGCTATAAAGGTTATCATGAGCTTGCTTACCTTTCCCCGGAATACTTTGAGCCTGATCCTGACTTTTTGTCGGACTACGATCTGAGTGAGGATGACCGAATAATAGTGCTCAGGTTCGTTTCATGGGGTGCAAGTCATGATATCGGTCAGCACGGTATAACAAATAAGCTTGAACTGGTTCAGGAACTGGAAAAGTTTGGAAAGGTCTTCATCACATCGGAGCAGGAATTAAACGGTGGTCTGGAGAAATACAGGATCTCTGTAAGTCCTGAAAAGCTGCATGATCTTCTCTATCATGCGAGTCTGTACCTTGGTGATGGTGGAACCACTGCTGTGGAAAGTGCGCTACTCGGTACGCCTGCGGTTTATGTTTCATCCCTTGTGGGGACCATGGGCAACTTTACTGAACTGGAGACAGAATACGAAATGCTTCATTGCTATAATGATTCAGAACAGGCTCTCCAAAAGGCGATCGATATTCTGAATGATCCTGATTCCAAACAGAAGTGGGGGAAAAAGCGGGATAAATTGATGGCGGACAAGATTGATGTTAATGAATTCATAATGGGGCATATTATTGAATGTAATTCAAAGCAAAAAAAAAGCTCCTGGCACCTTAATTATTCAATACTGAATTCGTCTGAAGAGTAACTTCGGGTGTTGTCATGTATAAATCAATAAGGCAGAATCCGGATATCTGGTCTAAGTTCATCGGCAAGGACGAAGACTTAATGATGCACTCGAGTGTTGACAGTTTCTTCGATTATGATCGTTGTCAGCTCAGTGATGTCCTGTCTCCTGAAGTGTCCCGCTCTTTAATAGACAGTGGGTTTGAAGTGGTCCTGCCGGAGGAGAAGAAATTCGCCGTATGTCTGACACATGATGTTGATGACATATATCCTCCCCTGCCGCATACTCTGCTCTCGGTATTGCATTCTGCTAAAGCTGCGAACCTGGGTCAGTTGAAAAGACATGCGCTATGGAGGCTCAATGGTAAGAATAGCTCGCCGTA
>DACO01000057.1:0-930 GCA_002508635.1 Methanolobus sp. UBA118
TTTCTTCATCATGATTTTTATACGGAAGAACGCTGGAAGAACTGGCTGAACCAGGTACGAGAAAGCGGTTTCAAATTTGAGGAGTCCGAGGAGCCACAGGGGAAAGAAGGAGCGATCTTTGTCAATATGGAGGACGACATCATCCTTGCCTGTCTGAAGATCATTGCAAAATACGATCGCGGTCAGATATCTGCTGAATCAGCGATGCAGATGCTGTCTCGTATAAGGGATATAGCTCTGGCAGAAGTCGATCCTATATCCGAGGATGCAGACCTTATGATCGATTCTCTTCAGACATCGCTGATAGGCAGCTTCGCAGCATGTGAATGCTACCTGAGCGGAGACTATGATGAAAAAGATGATGTTGATGACCTGGTAAAGGTTGCCCTTGAAGCTGAGTCATCGGATGACATAGAAATAGCTCTTGCAACTGTCGCAGAGATCGGGGCATTGATCCTGAAAGGCAACGAGCTGCCCGACAAGACCATGGAGGAAGTTCCGTTCGGACTTGTGGCGGAATGGCTTGATGGTATAGACTCAATATCTGCTGCAATGGTAGGTACTGACAGCTACAAGGAAGATGAAGAGGACGACGAGTTCTGCTGATACTCATCTCCTTATTCTTTGTTTAGTTTAGATCTTTGTATATTTTTTACCTTTTCACCTTTTTTCTATCTTCGTATATGCCGATACCACAGGATAGCGTTAAATAGACATGTAACATCCTCTGGCCTGAGTTTTCATGTTCTCTCCGAAAAGCAATGTTGCAGTTCTCGACCTGACACATGCGGGTATGATAATTACCCGCAAACTCAGTGAGCTTGGCCTGAATGTCACCGCGATTGATGTCTATGATACTGTAGATGATAATACTCTCCATGGTCTGGAAAGTGACTACGGTATCAGGGTATCAAAAAAAGCTGTTCCCGT
>DACO01000057.1:1164-6399 GCA_002508635.1 Methanolobus sp. UBA118
ATCTGGATCTGATCATAAGCCCGGTTCACCTGGATTCTTCATATGAGATGTTGAGGTCCGCAATGGAGGAAGGCACAGATATCATCAGTCATCACCGTGCGGTGGGACTGATCCTGACAAATGAGCAATTTCTTGATGGTGTCAGGGTCATTGAGGTCACAGGCTCGAAGGCCAAGACCAGTACCGCATCTCTGCTTGCTGAAATTCTGTCAAGGAATATGACTGTGGCCCTCCATACCTCCCGTGGGTTGGAGATATGGAAAAATGGTGAAGCTGAAAGGATACATTCGGGATTGAGTATAGCACCTGGCAGCGTGCTTCATGCTATCGATATTCTCAAGTCCGAGGAAGTTCGCATGGATTGCTGTATCTTCGAGATCTCCATCGGAGGTACAGGCAATGCTGATATCGGTGTTATTACCACTCTGGAGCCGGACTATGGTATTGCCGCCTCCAGTTCCATGGCAAGCGATGCGAAGCTGAGTATGGTGGAATATACAAAAGAGAACGGTGTTCTGTTTCTCAATGCACAGGACGCAAAAGCTGTGGAACTGGCCCGTAAACGTGGCATAAAATTCATTACTTTCAGTGATTCGGATAGCTTTTCCGCTGATTCTCAGATGATCTTTGACGGGGAAAAAGTGACTCTATCCTTTGATAATTCACAGCTTACTGCTGTGGTGAATTCATTTTATAATGCCTCTTCATATACGACCGCTTTTACAGTTGCGGGTACTGTTGCCCTGCATATGGGAGTGGCTGAAGACGTGGTTGCTGATGTAATATCCGGTTTTACAGGTCTTGCGGGCCGGATGCAGGAAAAAAAACTTGAAGGCAGGATCCTCATAGACAACTCTAACTCAGGAATGGATATCCGCTCTGCAGAGAAATCCCTTGACTACGGACTTGCAAGGCCTGATAAGGATGCTTCCGGAAAGGTATTCATGGTGCTTGGCGAAGAGGCTGCACAGGTATGTGAAGGGCTTCCTCCTGGGGATGTAGCGGATCTTGTCTCAAGGAGGATTGAGGACATTGATTCACTCATACTTGTCGGTGAGAGAATGAGATCTGTTCAGCATGATAAGATCACCCATCTGTCACATCTGGAAGAAGGGCTTGAACATGCTTTGGACCTGTCATCAAAAGGTGATTTGATCCTGTCATGTGTGAAATGCTTCAGGTGATGTACCGGATATCTATCTCTTAAACTCTTTCAAAATATGGCTTTTTTTAGAATGAACGATGCTTTTATAAGATGAAGAAGTAGATTATGCAGAAAAATTACAGTCCTTTCAGTATACAATTTCATACTTATATTGACATAAATAGCAATAAAATATAAGTTCCAAAGATATTTTGACAATCACCTGTCAATCATATAATACTTATAAAACAAAGTTACGGAATGAATATGATGGGAAACGATTTAGCAATCATACATCCGCGGCCAAGCTCTATAGTGGCGGCACTTTACACTTTACGTGACCTGAATGTTGATGTTGCCATCCTTCATGGTCCGCCTGGTTGTTCATTCAAACACGCAAGGCTTCTGGAAGAGGACGGGATACATGTTGTAACAACGGCCCTGGATGAGAACGGTTTTGTTTTCGGAGGCCGTGATGAGCTCTCTTCTCTGCTTGAAAAGGTCAATGATATGTTCCAGCCCAGGCTAATTGGCGTGGTGGGAACATGTGCCAGCATGATCATCGGTGAGGAACTTCGCGAACCTGTCCAGGATGCCAATCTTGATGTGCCTGTTATAGAGGTTGAGGTTCATGCAGGATATCCGAACAATACCAAAGGCGTGCTTCTGGCACTGGAATCAGCTTGTGATGCAGGTATCATAGATCCGGAAGAACTTGAAAGACAGAAATTCCTGCTTGAAGAGGCCACAAATGTTGAGAAACGCCATGGTGCGGCCAGCAGGGAGTATCTTGAACCTTCCAGGGGCGATGTGAAGTACAAGGTTGCCCAGAAGATCATCAACTATCTGAAAGAAGGCAAGCGCTGCCTGACCATTATGAATGCCAAGAAAGAGACAGGCTACATGTTCGCTGATATCACGGTTGCCATTAACGAAGTCGCTGCACAGCTTGGTAAAGAAGACAATGTTATCAACATGGCAAATGTGGATGACAGTCTCGGTCTCCCTCGTGTACGTCATCATGCAAAGAGCATAATGAGTGATTTCAGGGAAAAGGGAATTACAATCCATGAGAATATAGGCGGCATGGATGAGTATCCGGTTACCGGGGAAAAGGTCAGTAATATTATCTCTGAAAAGTATTCGGACTTTGATTTTGTTGTGATCTCCGGTGTACCGCATGCAATACCCATGGACAGTATGCAGGAAATGGAAGTAATATCCGTGACCAACGGGCCAAGACAGGTAATACCGCTAAGGGAAATGGGCCATGAACATGTGCTTGTTGAGATTGACCTGCATCCGAAGACCCTGGGTGTTAGCAATATTGTGGAATCCGAGTTCGGTGCGACCATGCGCGAGGTCGCAAAGGACATGCTTGATGTTGGAGAGGATGCATAATGGCACAGAAGAGAATTGCCATATACGGTAAAGGCGGAATTGGCAAGTCCAGTACTGCTTCCAATGTTGCGGCCGCCTGTGCCGATCAGGGCTACAGGGTAATGATAATTGGATGTGACCCGAAAAGTGATTCGTCCATCACACTTCTTGGTGGAAAGAGAATACCCACCATCCTTGACCTTCTCAGGCAGAAGATCGATGTCACTGAGAAGGACGTTGTTTTCGAAGGCTATAAAGGTGTCAAGTGTGTGGAGGTCGGCGGACCCGAGCCTGGAATTGGTTGTGCGGGACGCGGTATCATTGTTGCGATCCAGAAGCTGAGTAAGGTCTGTGAATCCATGAAAGATATGGACCTGATCATCTATGATGTGCCAGGCGATATCGTGTGTGGCGGATTTGTTGCCCCCATTCGCAAGGGTCTGGTGAACGAAGCCTACATTCTTACATCGGGTGAGTACATGCCCCTCTATGCGGCTAATAACATATGCCGGGGACTTGCCAAGATCAACACGCCTTTGTCCGGTATTATCTGCAATTCCAGAAGTGTTACAAGGGAAGAGGAGATCGTCAGAAAATTTTCCGAGGAGATCGGTAGCAAGCTTATGGCTTTTATCCCTAAGGAGCAGATAGTCCAGGACTGCGAGAGGGATGGCTTCTCCGTGCTTGAAAAAGCTTCGGATTCCTCTGTTGCAGGTGTCTATCGCGAACTTGCAAATGCTATAATGAACAACGACAGCTCGGTCATGCCTGCAGCCCTTGAGGATGCAAGGCTGCGTGAGCTCACAAGATAAAGGCTGGTAATCATGTCAGTTCCTTCTTCATCTTTGGAAAAAAAACATATACCAAGAATACTCCTGTCAGCGGGAAGTTCTTCCTCCGGCAAGACTACCATAACCATCGGTCTGCTTGCGGCTCTTACGGAGGCTGGATATAAAGTCCAGCCCTATAAGGTGGGTCTTGATTACATCGACCCGAGCTACTATTCCGAGATCACGGGTCGCAGGGCCAGGAACATCGATGGTTTCCTGATGGATGAGGAAGGTGTGAGGGATGTTTTCATCCATGGTGCAGAAGTGGACGGGGAAGCCGATATAGCCATAATCGAAGGTGTTCGTGGCCTGTATGAAGGCTTTGACAGTTTTACGGATACAGGCAGCACAGCACAGATAGCAAAGATCCTGCAATGTTCTGTTATACTTATCATCAATGCAAGAAGTATCACCCGCTCAGCGGCTGCCCTTGTAAGCGGATTTAAGGACTTCGATAAAGACGTTCACATAGCAGGCGTTATCCTCAATAATATCGGCGGGCCAAGGCATGAGAAAAAAGCAACAGAGGCAATTGAACACTATACCGGGATTCCCGTTATAGGCGTGATCCGCCGCAACAATTCCATGAAGATATCCATGAGACACCTCGGTCTAGTGCCGGCTATCGAGGAGCGTCGCCGTGCTGACAATTTTGATGAAAGGATTGAATTTATCCGGGAAACCATCAAGGACGGCATCCGGATCGACCGCCTGCTGGAGACAGCCAACGCAGCTCTTGATATTGAAAGACCCTCTGAGACTGTTTTCTCCCCGCTGGAAATTGAGGGCGAAGCTCCGGTCATTGGAGTTGCACTTGATGAGGCTTTTAACTTCTATTATCACGATAATCTTGAACTGCTGGAGATGGCAGGAGCAAAGATCGAATACTTCAGTCCGGTGAACGATAGCAAGTTACCGGATGTGGACGGCCTGTACCTTGGAGGAGGCTACCCTGAGCTTTTCGCAGAACAACTCGAGAACAATGTATCCATGCGGGAGGACATCCTCGATGCATCACGTTCAGGAATGCCAATCTATGCTGAATGCGGTGGCTTGATGTATCTTACAGAAAAACTTAGCACAGGTGTGAAAGGCAAAGGAGCACATCACATGGCGGAAATGCCGGAATCCACACATGAGATGGTGGGAGCTCTCCCCGGACATACTCTCATGGGTCACAAACGTGTGGTAAGTTATAATATAGGTTCTCTGGCAACGGATTCAGTGATCGGTAAAACAGGTAATTCCTTCCGTGGACATGAGTTCCATCATTCTGAAGTTTCCGAACTTCCAAAGGATGCAAGCTTTGCGATCAAACTCTCCCGCGGAACCGGTATAATTGATGGCTGGGACGGACTCACTGTAAATAATACGCTGGGTTGCTACGCTCATCTGGTTGCAAGCTCATACCGGGAATTTGCGGGAAGTTTTGTGGATTTTGTGAAGAAAAATAAATGAAATAAGGTTTTTATAATCCCTTTTCTCCTTCCTGGAAAAAGAAAATATAGAGTATTGGTAATATTCCTGCTGTGTTTAAAATCAGCATAGCAATGAACCAGTAGTTCTGATCCTTTCTTGCAGCTTTCCAGAGCTCTATGCCTTTCCAGATAAGTTCCCAGATAGCAAGTGCTATTATGATTATCCAGAATCCTGTAGACTGGATGTCCGTTGCCATATATGACATGTAAACCATATTTACCACCCAGGTATTGTTTATGTATGCCTGGATAATAAATTTTGTTTTAATATCTCTTTATCCAGAATTTTTGTACCGGGGTTAATATATAGCATTCAGTTCTAATTATAAACGGGTGATAAGGTGGATACCGGGGATATCGACTGGAAAAAACTAATAGCATCAATAGTTATCTGCCAGCTTGC
>DACO01000130.1 GCA_002508635.1 Methanolobus sp. UBA118
AAGTTCGACACCCTGAACCGTTTGCTTGCAAAACAGAATACCACCACACTTCACATAATGGATGAAGCTGCGTATGAGATGACTCATAAGATTGCAGACTATTCAACATACGGTGCAGTAAAATTGTTCGTAAAAGAGAATCCCTATACAGGTAACAATGAACGTTTCCTGAGCATACCAAAGATGCGCAGCACAAAGATCTCTCTTGATGTCAATGTTTTTGATATCACTGCTGCAGGCATCAAGATAAAGGGTTCAAAGGGCAAACTTGTTGAGATCTGAGAGATACAGGAATAGCTTACCTGTACATTTCCACATTTTTTCATATACTGCTATGGATTAGACTACCCTTTATTCCGATAATTATAAGAGGGTTTAAAATTATATTTAATATAAAAATACATAATATAAAATAACTATTGGGATCCAAAGGAGTTGTTAATATTTCCAGCGAGCAGAAAGAAAAAGTTCTCATTGTTGATGATGAGGTAATGAATATCGAGTTGCTCCGGGCATACCTGGATGAAAAATATGAGGTAATCTCTGCCACCGATGGTCATGAAGCACTCGAAAAGGTAAGAGATGAGATGCCGGACATAATCCTGCTGGATGTGATGATGCCTGAAATGAACGGATACCAGGTGTGTGAGCACCTGAAAGGTGATGAAGAGACACAATTCATCCCGGTCATAATGGTAACAGCCCTTTCAGGCAGAAACGACTGGATATCAGGAATTGAAGCCGGAGCCGATGAATTTTTAACAAAACCCGTGAACAAGCTGGAACTTCTTACAAGAATCAATTCACTGCTCAGGCTGAAGAACCTCCACTTTGATCTGCTTGCTGAAAAGGATAAGCTTGAGCTCCAGAACCGTATACGTTCAATGCTCACCCGGATAATACCGACTCTTCTGAAGACACTACCTCCCGAGCAGAAGAACATTGTCATCCATCAGATGATAGACATGGTCGTGGAATCCATTTTTGAGAACGCGAACACAGAAAGTGATATCGTAGGATATGAATGTGTAGGAGATCTGTGCTGCCAGATCATCAATCAGCTGGGTGCCGACTTCGAGGTAGAGAATACAGATTGTGACAACGGTTTCAAAATAAAAGGCAACACATGCCCATGGGGTAAAGAAGAAGCAAGATCAAATCCGATACTCTGCACACTTTCCCGGGGAATCTTTGCAAGGATCGTAAATATGAAAGATGAGGACATGGAAGTCGATGTCCTTGAAACCATGGGAAATGGCGACGAACACTGTCTTTTCGAACTCACAAAATTAGATTAAGGAATCAGGTCAAGTATCCTGATCGCAAGGTAGGCTGCGTTTGCACCATTATCCACACCAACACTGGCAACCGGTACACCAGGAGGCATCTGTGCTGTTGAGAGCAGGGCATCCAGACCCATCATTTTTGCGCTTACAGGAACACCGATCACAGGCATCTTTGTCTTGGAAGCAATAACTCCCGGCAGAGCAGCCGACAGACCTGCAATTGCAATATAGACCTTTGAATCGCTCTGTGATATATATTCTTCAAGTTTGTCCGGATTTCTGTGTGCAGATATCACCTGCACATCGTAGGAATAGTCACTGTTATCCAGTACGCCTGTTACCCTGTTGGCAATAGCCCTGTCAGATTCCGAACCCATTATTACTGCAATATCAACCATTAAAATAACTCCTATGGAAGGTTCCCTTCACCACTTAATTCATGCTGGCGTTCTATATTCATACGTATGAGGATCTCAAATATCTCTTTTACCGATGAAGTATCAAGGTTTCTCTCTGTGGCAGAATCAACCGCACGGTCAAGGACAACATGATTCTGTCCTGTGTCGTTGATCTGCATACCTTCCTTCTGTTTTGATTCAAGAACTTTTTCTGCAAGACCGACCCTTCTATGGATCAACTCTATCATCTCACGGTCTATCTCTTCTATTTCCGCACGTACTTCCTGTATAGTGGTCATGTATCTCGCCATCTAAAGTTTACTTGCGCCCCTATTATTAATCTTCGTACATATCAGAGTTCCGCTTATACCACAGTCCTGCCATGCACTCTTAAGAGCATCTGCAGACCGCTTATCAACCAGAGCCACATAGGATGGACCGGTACCGGATAAGCTGACACCCTTTACACCCAGTTCAAGTGCCCGCATGAGGAATTCAGTATCAAACCCGAGTGCATTGCAGTAGAGAAAACCGTTAAGTGTCATTGCCCTCTCATATTCTTCTTCAAGGGAAAGCCCGTATGCGATGTCCACCCAGGGAGCGATAAGTTTCGAGCGTTCCACATTGGTAGAGGAGCTGAAAGACCTCTCATCGGGTGCAAAGATTAGCACCTGAGATCTTCCCTCTGTTCTTTTGACAAGTTCCAGCTCTTTGTTATCGGTGACAACGAAACCTCCAAAAAAGGAGGCACAGGCATCATCAAAGGCACCGGTTATGGTAACACCCGCATCCTTTGCCGCCCTGACACCAAGCCTGACAGCCTCAACAGGCTCCATCTCCTCACCGATGGCATCCAGTGTGGCAAGAATAGTTGCATTTGCAGCCGCACTACTGCTTTTCAGGCCGCTTGCAAGTGGAACTTCACTTCTCGTAGCCACTGTGCCACCCATCTCAAGGTCGAAATGATCCAGTACGTACTGCACTGATCTTTCGATCAGGATAGTATCTGCATCCGGCATAGCTTCAATAGTACCTCTGACTGAGTTCTTATCTTTGGAAAGGGTAACGTCGGCATATGTTTTCAGATCGATCCCGAATGCTGCACCTTTCCATGTAGCTATTGCATTGATAACAGTGCCCGCACCAAGTGCATAGGCACTCCCTTCCAGACTCATTATTACCACACCATTTTTGAAAATTTGT
>DACO01000040.1 GCA_002508635.1 Methanolobus sp. UBA118
GACAAGGCATTCAGAAGGGCAACTAGGGCCATGGCCGGGAAGAAGATTACCGGAAGAGACACCCGTCTTAAGGCCAATGAGTCCATGGTGTTGACCTCTGCGAACATACTCACGGACAATCTGGCAAATATAGTCCGCCGCTTCCCCACCTTTGAGGATCTTCCACCTTTTTACTACGAGATGGCCGATATACTGGTAGGCGTTGATAAGCTGAGAAAAGCTCTTGCCAGAATAGACTGGGCCAGCTCCAAGATACACGAAGTAGCCAGGGAACATGTGGGCATGATGCGCCAAACAAAGGACCCGGTAGCCATCAGAAAGCAGTGTTTCGGACGTATCGGATCCATCATGAAATCAATCGATAAAGAACTCATGTTCCTCAATGATGCACGCAACAAGCTCAGGAAACTCCCTGACGTCCATAACGAGCCGACCATTGTGGTCGCAGGTTATCCCAATATCGGAAAATCAAGTTTTGTTTCCATGGCTACAGGAGCAAGGCCTGAGATCGCTTCCTATCCCTTTACTACAAAAGGCGTGTCCATAGGACATTTCATGGTGGGAAACGACAGACACCAGGTAATGGATACACCCGGGCTTTTGGACAGGCCGATGTCTGAAAGGAACGAGATCGAACTTCAGGCCATTACTGCACTCAAGCACCTCAATGCAGTGGTACTCTTCATTATAGATGCATCCGAGACATGCGGTTATGAGATCCATGAACAGATGCACATGCTTGAAGAAGTAAAAGAGCAATTCCCACTACCTCTTCTTGTTGTTGCCAACAAGTCGGACCTTCCCCAGTTCAAAGAACTTGATATTGCACAAATGCAGATGTCTACAGCTACGGGAGAAGGAGTACAGGAAGTTCTTGACAGACTGATAGAGATGATACAGGAAAATCAGGAAATAGAGACTGAAAACTCTTGAAGACCGGTCACTTATATAAAAGTTATTCTAAATTGAGAATTGATGTTCAAAGAACATCTTCCATTATTTGCAGGGCTCTTTTTATACTCTCCTGAGAGGATGCGTATGAAAGACGGATGTATCCTTCTCCACGGTCACCGAAAGCTGTTCCCGGAACCACTACAACACCGTTTGATATCAGCCTGGTTGCAACCTCTGTTGAGTTCTCAACCTGCGGGAATGCATAGAAAGCACCTTTTGGAAGTTCACAGTGCATGCCAAGGGAATTAAGACCCTCTACAAGGATGTCCCTGCGCTGCCTGAACTCATCGCGCATCCTGATCACGGGATCAAGTGGGCCGTTGAGGGCGGCAACCGCTGCCTTCTGCGCAATGGAATTGGCACATGCCTGCACATACTGGTGGACCTTTAGCATTTGCTCCGTATATTCTTTCCTGGCAGCGACATAACCTAACCTCCAGCCTGTCATGGAATATGTCTTGGAAACGGCATTTACTGTGATCACATTATCAGAGAAGCGGGCGGGACTGACATGCTCCCCCTCATAGATGAAATGCTCGTAGACCTCATCCGAGATAAGTGTGATATCGTGATCATCGGCGATCTCTGCAAAGGCCTTCATATCACTCTTGCTCTGCACAGCACCTGTTGGATTTGCAGGAGAGTTGATAACAAACGCCTTTGTCATGGGAGTGACGCTTTCCATAACATCTTCCGGCCTGATGGTAAGATCTTCACCCAGTGGAAGTGAGGAGACTTTTCCACCCATTATACCCACAAGAGCATTATATGAGACAAAGCCAGGGTTTGCTATCATCACCTCATCCCCGGGCCCTACAAGCGAAGCAATGGCAATCTCAAGTGCCTCTGATGCACCTGATGTAACAATGACCTCATCGGGAGATACGCTGAAATCATTCTCCCTTTCGAACTTGGAACTGACGGCCTCGCGAAGTTCCTGGATACCCGCGCCATACGTATAAGCTGTAAACCCATCGTTTATAGCATCAATAGCGGCCTGTTTAATATGTCCGGGAGTATCAAAGTCAGGCTGCCCCAGACCAAGATTGATAGCATCGGAGCCTGCGGCTTCGAACATCTTTCTTATACCGGATATATCTATGTCCATTACCCTTTGTGCAAACTTCTGAGAGGCCATTATTATCACCTTATTCGATATTGGTGTGTCTGGATTTAAGGTCTGCTTCGGATGCGCCTGTGATATAGATCAGCTCTGCGATAACAGCATCAAGGAAAACGCTTGCAGAAGTTTCAAAAGAAGTACCCAGTGGTGTCAGGTAAGTATACTCACCTCTCATGTGACGTTCAAGGTAGCCGCCAATATCTTCCTTGGTCCTTCCGGGCAGCTCTACGACAACGTCCGCAAGGTCTCCGAGTTTTGAGTCCTTGTTGGAAGTGATTGCCACCACCTTGGCACCAATATCCTTTGCTACCTTTCCGAGGTCGGCAACCGAGCGCGTCTGGCCTGAACCGGATATTGCAATAATGACATCTTCATTGCTTACGGCAGGTGTTGTTGTTTCGCCCACAACATGGGACGAGAGTCCAAGGTGCATAAGCCTCATGGCAAAAGCTCTACCCACAAGACCCGATCTTCCGGCTCCCAGGACAAAAATACGCCTGGCTTCCAGAACCTCTGTCAACATCTCCTTGATAGAATCATTATCGATCTCACCTGCAAGTTTTTCAAGGTGCACTGCCATGAGCAGAATGGAGGATTTTAGATGTTCACATTCGGTCATATCTATTTCTTTCATAATCTGATAACCTCACATAAATAAAAATGGGATAACACTATTCATTACTCTTATCTTTCAGATCTTCTTTATAGTGAATTTTCTTGATCTTCCAGTCTTCGATATTACTGAGTTCTTCATACAGACGCATGATATCGGAATCATCGCCTGTCCAGTAGCAATCCACAACTGTGTTCTCATTCTTAAGTTCTCTGGTTACAGAACCTGCAAGATTAAAAAGAGCTTTCTTACTGGAAAAAGGAACATGGAATGTAGTTCTGTAGCCTTCACTGGATCTGGCATAGGATACCAGCACATACCCGTTACTTTCAAACTCCGTGATCTCATCGAAATCACAGATAATATCCAGTTCATGGACTGCAGCCTGATCTATCTTGGCAATACCAAGTAATATCTGACCGATGACCACATCAGGCACCTGGCGTCCGAACCAGATAGAGATTTTACCGTATGTGCAGACTACATTCACGTCATCTCTTCCCATCTCAAAGGAAGATAGGGAGAGGTGAGGAGATATCAGACTCTCACTGTTTTCTTTAGTCCTCATTTAAGCTTCACGCAATCATTTTTGGTTGGAGACAAGAGCACTTATCATGTTGCGGTCCTTCTTCAAAGTCTTCAACTGATCCGCAGGCCCGATAACCGTCAGCCTGGATTTTGTGGAATTCTTTTTCAGGATCTTACCCAAAAAGGAAGTATCAACCTCTGAAGGATAGCTCTCCATCTCAATACCTGAAAAACCGTCAGGTTCTATAAATGTCATTGTCATCTCGATAAGACTTGCCTCTTCCTCCGGACTCAG
>DACO01000014.1:0-4227 GCA_002508635.1 Methanolobus sp. UBA118
GGCTCAGGTGAGATATTCAGTAATCTTGCAAGTACGGGTATATACGTATGTGATCCTTCGATATTCGATATGATACCTGCAGACACCAAATATGATTTTGCCAAGGATCTGTTCCCGGATATGCTCAGCAGGGGTATGGAGATTAACGGCCTTCTTGCACGTGGTAAATGGACAGACGTGGGAAATGCGGCAGCTTACAGGCAGGCACAGCGCTGGATGCTTGAGGAACTGCCTGGTACCACCATTGTCGGTCAGTTCAGCACAAAGGATTCACGTATCACAGGGCCGCTTCAGTTAGGACATAATGTTTCCGTGGGTTCCAACTCAGCTATTGTCGGTCCCGTCGTAATAGGTGAAAATACGGTCATCGGGGACAATGTACTGATAGGTCCGTACACAACGATCGGTTCCAATTGTGTGATCGAGGATGAATCAAGGATACTCTCATCCTATATCTTCAATGATGTCACAATCGGTAGCAATTGCAATGTTTCCGGTTCGATAATCGATAACGGAGCGAAGATCAGTGATAATTGCAGCCTTGAGAACGGTACCGTTATCGGACCTGCTGCTGTAGTAGGCAGGAACTCAACGATCCATTCAGATATACGCATATGGCCTGAGATCAAAGTAGAGGAAGGCACAAGCGTTAAAGAGGATATTCTTAACGAATATTACGTTTAAACCAGTATTCCTCGTAGGTCTGATTTTTATGAACAAGGTGAAAAAATGGTTATTCATATCCTTGCTCATAAGTCTTGTTTCAGGGCTCATAGTCGCACTAGTCACCTTTGATGCCGGCACCATCGATGCGCTACTGAGTATCAGGCCGGAGTTCATCCTTGCCGGTATCCTTCTTCATGGCCTCTCCTATCTTGTATGGGGTATGCGGATCAGGGCTCTCTGCCAGTCACTTGGTCACAGGATCGGAGTCCTGAGGTCTGTGGAGATCGTCACCTCCGGTAGTTTTGCAGCCTCAATAACACCTTCCTCTCTTGGAGGAGAGCCTGTCAGGATACATCTTCTGCACCTTGACAGGGTACCCCTTGGAAAGGCATCTGCGGTTGTCATCGGTGAGAGGGTACTGGATGGTATATTTATACTGTCCCTTGCTCCGTTTTCGATGTATGTGTTCAGCAGGATACTGGATAATCCCACTTTTGATGTTCTGGTGTCACTGGCAGAGATATTCCTGCTAGGGATACTTTTCCTGTCACTGTATGCCATATGGCGCCCGGAACAGACAAAAAAGCTTGCTCACCTGGTAGTCAGGAAAATAGCTCCTGTTGTTGGTACAAGGACAGATGCAAAGCTGGAAAGCATACTTGACAGGGTGGACTCGGAGCTTGAGAACTTCCACAATAGTGTTGCCTTTTTTGTAAAAGAGGACAGGAAGGGTCTTCTTATCGGTGTATTCTACACACTCATGTTCTGGCTGGTCGAATTCTCTCTGCTATATGTCATTCTTCTGGGTCTGAACCAGTATCCGGATATACTGGTTGTCTTTGCTTCCCAGGTACTGGTAATGGTCCTTATGGCAATCCCTGCAACCCCGGGAGCAAGTGGGATGGCAGAATTCGGTGCTACAACCATCTTCTCCGTATTTGTGAGCTCTTCCCTGCTGGGAATCACAGTTGTTGCCTGGAGGGCACTGACGTTCTACATGAATTTGATCGTGGGCAGCTTTGTCAGTTTCAGGATACTCAAGGACACCGAGTTCATGAAAAAATATCTCAGGTAGTCCTGTATCATGTCTGGTCTGCAGGTTCTGTCTGCAGATAATCAATCAATTGCTCTGCGTTCTCAATTTTATCCATGAAATCCTTTTTGTCAGCAAAAGGTACCTTACTGAGTATCTTTACTGCCTGCTTTTTCCCGATACCGGGTAATTCCCTTATTAACTGAACCGGTGCTTCATTTATGTACAACGGGTAGGGTATACCTGTGATCGAACGCTGACCATGTCCTGTTACAGTTATATCGATGAACTTACCCAGAGACATGTTTGCGGGAATTCCCACAAGCAAGGGATAGGATCCCATCTGTCGGCCGAAGCAGATATTTTTATCATTGACCTCGCAGAGTACATCCTTGAGAACAGTTCCTTTTGGCACGAGTTTCCTGAGCATGGAGAGGTCGATGTCCTTTCTTATCCTTTCCTTGTACTTCAGGAAAAGTTTCTTGTTCTTTGAAACAAGCTCATCGTGGCCATGCATCCTGGTTCCGGGAAATGCCATTACCTGTCGGATATTTATTCTCCTGACAAGCAGGTCCGCATCGAGCAAATTTTTTAGAAAATCATAGTTCAGTTCAAAGGTCTTCTTTGTTTCTCCCTTCAGGCCATGTACGAAATTGATTCCGGGAAGCAATTCCGGTAAACCATTCGAACCTCTTTTTCTCCCGACTTCATTAATGATCTTGATTGCCTGGAATACCTCATCAGGCATGGCCTTGATGTCGTTGGCCCTGATTACCTCCGGGTCAGCACTTTCCATTCCAAGCGCGGCAACATCTCCTGATGTATGATGTTTTACTATGGTCCTGAATATTTCCCTGCACTCGTGAGGATATGCTGCTATGGTTGCCGGGTTGGCATTATCCATATGGAGTACCTTCAGATCCGGTGCTGCCTTATGTATGCCCTTGTAGAGTTCCGATATGATGTCCGGTTGCGGTATGGGTATGTCGCCACCTGTATCCTTTGCATGGAAACTCAGGATGTCAGGCTGTCTGCCTATCCTGAAATATCTTGCTCCGCTTTCATAAAGGGCTGACACCTCTGAAACAACATCTTTCACCGGCCTGTAGTCAGAAGCTCCGTAGAATGGTTCTGTACAGAAAGAGCAGTGCGTTTTACGCCCGCATCCTCTGTATGTCTCAATCTCGCACATCACTCCGGGATAATCTGGATGTTTCTCTATGATGAATGCTCCCATTTTTCCCCAGCGTCCTATCTCTTCAACGGACCTGTACCTGTGATCGGGAGTCTTGTAATTAGTGCCGGCTTTATTGGCATCCATTATATCATAGACAAAAGCCTCGATATCTGATCGGGATGTCAGGACATCTTCGTCCCGGATGCCAATTGTATTTGCAGTCTGGCCGCCTTCCCTGCTGAATCCAAGGCGTATGGGTCCTCCCAGTATTTTGATACCTGAAGCTGCGCTGAAAATACTGTCTATTTCACCGGGGCTGATGGGTGTTGACCTGAGGTATTTTCCGGGAACTGTCATTCCGGAAATAACAATTACGATTTTCGCTTTTCCTATCATCCCGGCTACACTGGATGGTGATTCGCGGATCGAATCGATGGTAGAGTAATGTATATTGTCTTCGGAGAATCCTCTTTCTCGGAGTGCTCCTGCAATGTATCTTATGTATGGTGAGATATATGGCGGAACTCCGAAACATGCGGGCTCATCCACATATCCGTCAACGATTATGGCGTGTTCATTCATCATGTTATATTTTAAATTTTATCTATATTCATATACATTCAATTAACTGTATATATTTTAATATGTGTTATATACTGTGTTCTTTGTTTATCTGGCAGATCGCCGATCTGGGAATATCTGGTAACATTGGCTTGCCTTTCAGACAGACTTTTTAGGCCATGTCTTGTTATGGGATAAGCCATATACTTATTCCTGTTTGCTTTGTACCGGTCCTCTTGGTCAATCAGATATTTGTTCTTTGTGACTGTAAACGCATTCTTGAAACCATGGTGATTATTGAAAGCAAGCTTTCCGCCAAATCGTATAAAATATGATATATTCTTACAACATTCATCGGTTAATATCTGTATGAACCTGGCATACGTCATGTATGAACTGTATTAACGTGTGTGGTATGGTGGTGTTCCTGTATGTATGCAGATTATGCGCGTGGAACCGCACACACTTATTATATATCTCCTTTTCTATTAGTAGTAGTAGTAGAATTAGGCACAAATTATAGAGGTTCTTCAATGAGAAGTGACAAGACTAAAAAAGGATTTGAGCGGGCACCGAACCGTTCACTTTTGAAAGCAACCGGATTGACAGATTCTGAAATGGAAAAACCGTTCATAGCAGTCGTAAACTCATGGAATGAGCTGATACCCGGGCACATTCACCTTGATAAGATCGCAGAGTCGGTAAAGGCCGGCATACGCAGTGCGGGAGGTGTTCCCTTTGAATTCCATACCATTGGTATCTGTGACGGTATAGCAATGGGTCATGAGGG
>DACO01000014.1:4441-5514 GCA_002508635.1 Methanolobus sp. UBA118
ATGAAATATTCTCTTCCGAGCCGAGAGGCCATTGAAGATTCCATAGAACTTGTACTGCAGGGGCACCAGCTTGACGGGATGGTCATGATCACGGCATGTGACAAGATCACACCAGGGCACCTTATGGCTGCAGGAAATCTTGATATTCCTACGGTAGTTGTTACAGGTGGTCCCATGGTACCCGGCTATGTGGATGACGAGTATCGCGACCTTATCTCAGTCTTTGAAGGTGTTGGTGAATGTCAGGCAGACAAGGTTTCCGCAGACAAATTGAAGATTCTTGAGGACTGCTCATGTACTGGTGCGGGCTCATGCGCAGGAATGTATACTGCAAATACCATGGCCTGTATGACCGAAGCTCTTGGTCTGAGTCTTCCTGGATGTGCCACAGCTCATGCGGTGGATGCTAGGAAAATGCGGATTGCAAAGCATTCGGGTGAGCGTATAGTTTCCATGGTGCATGAAGGACTCAATCCGCGTAAGGTTGTCACCCTGAAGTCTTTCGAGAACGCTATCATGGTTGATATGGCAATAGGTGGCAGCACCAACACGACACTTCACCTGCCTGCGATTGCACATGCCTTTGGTCTGGAGTTGACGCTTGATACCTTTGACAGGCTAAGCAAGAATACTCCTCATATCATCTCCCTGAAACCAGGCGGTACTCATTATATGCTCGATTTCGAAAGATCAGGGGGTATCCCGGCTATAATGGAACGCCTTAAGGGCAGTCTCAACCTCGACCAGATAAATGTCAATGGTAAGACAGTTGCCGAGAATCTTGAAGAACTGGTGATCATTAACCCGAAACTCAATGCAGAGGTCATAAAGACCGTTGATGATCCGATCCATGAACAGGGCGGAATTGCCATACTCAAGGGCAGCCTGGCACCCGACGGATCAGTTGTCAAGCAGGCGGCTGTTGATTCAAAGATGCTCAAACACAGTGGCCCTGCCCGTGTATTCAATAGTGAGGAAGATGCAATGCGTGCAATCTTTGACGGTAAAGTGGTTGCCGGGGATGTTGTGGTAATTCGCTATGAAGGTCCCAAGGGAGGTCCCGGTATGCGTGA
>DACO01000182.1 GCA_002508635.1 Methanolobus sp. UBA118
CGGAAACAGTAAGGTTGCGGGTTTCCTCCGGCACCCAGGTCACAGTAGTGTCGGAAAATGAATAATCCTCGATACTTCCGTCGATCAGGACGTTTAACTTATCAAAGCTTAAGGTTTCACTTCCGGTATTTGTCATGGTTACCGTAAGGTCATAGGTCCCATTGAAAACGCCTGCAATGGAGTTATCGATCTCGATGTCAGTGTTCAGGCGTTTGCTCTGCATCTCGTGTTGCTGGGCAGACGCATCTGCTGCTATCTCAGAAGATGTTGTCAGGGTCGTATAGGACAGGGTACCGAGAATGACCGCCGAGATGAAAAATATGACAACGACCACAGAAACCTCAAATCCCATAAAGTTCCTCCAGTCCGTGCTTCACCTTTGACATTTCCCGGTCCAGGGAGCTTAACATGTTACGGTCGATCTTACGTCCGCACAGGCGCTCGACAAACAGCAGAGACTTGGTATGATCCTCGGGGAGCAGTCTCCAGGTTGGTTTTTCCACATAGTAGTCGATCCCGCGGGCATAGGCCATTACCTCGGATCTTACGTCCTCGCTGATCCATCCGATGTCCACATAATAATCCAGTGCATCCATGAGATTGTTTCTGCCCACACGCTCCATCAGGAACTCTATCCAGTTGAGCAGTACGACAACGCTTGTGGGGTCGGTCCTTATGTTCTCAAGGCGCACCATGGGAACAATGTCCTTTTTGATCTTCCGGGCATCTTCATCGCCCTCATTGTCAGTAAGATCCTCAACAATCTCATCCCCGGCACCAGATACCGATTGTGGAGTCACAGGAACACCCTGCCTTTCAATCTCATCAACCCTTAAGGAAATACTGCTTGTGGTTTCCGCAAGTTCCAGTATATTCTGGTCGATAAGTTCGTTCTTGTTCGAGAGTTCCTCTGTCTTTGCGGTGAGACCCTCTATGCTCTCATGAAGCATGGCCATGGCATCGGCGAAGGCCGTGAGTTTGGATTCCACATCCTGCATCTTGGAATCGATTTCCTGTGAGATTCCAGGCATGTTCAATTTATGGTCAATCGCATCCATATCGTTCTTGAAGACTACCAGCAGATCACCGATCTCAGTGATCCTGTTCTCCACTTTCTCGAACCTCTCTATCGTGGCTCTGGAAGCCACATCATCACCCACGAAGGGATTCACCTGATTGGACACGATCTCATAGAGAGAAAGCAATTCAAGTACACTCTGATCGATCTTGTCCACGGTCTTTTTGATCTCTTCGTTCTCACGCTGCACCATGCTCAGTGTCACGTCAGCTTTGGAAACCTTCGATTCGACCTCTTTGATCCTCTTGGCGTTGAGCTCGATAGCCTCCTTGTTCTCAGAAGAGCCGGACTGACCGGAACCACCCGGACCTCCCATACCAGGCGGAGCACCACCTGGAGGAGCTGCACCTGGTGGCGCCATGCCTGGCGGACCTGAGGGAGCGTTTGAACCCGGCGGGCCCCCGGGAGGCATACCTGAACCCAGGTCCGGAACCGAACCCAGATCAGGAACACTATCCATAAAAGGGGGTTCGTTGGAGGCAAAGGGGGAACTACTCCCCTTCTTCTTTCCTTTTTTAGCAAGGATGCCTGAAGTTGCCTTTTTTATCTTATCAGTCAAGCCGGACATGGTTTCTCATAAAAGATAGCTATTGTTAGATATATCTATAGATACTTGAATATACGTACAATATTATATAAAAATATTGAATGAAAATGTTGGACCGAATAAGCAGGCTAAGGTGGATTTAAATCATTTGACATACCTTTGCTTCAAAGATAAGAGTGACACGTAAGAAGAAATTCGAACACAGGCTATTTTCCGACAAAGACGGAAAACGATTCGCAACTCCCGAAAATGTTGCTAAATACAGAGCCAAACGCCTCAAATGCAGTACCATCGCAGACATCAGTTGCGGGATCGGCGGGCAGACGATCTATTTTGCAGAGGAATGCGAGAAGGTCTTTGCAATAGAGATAGACCCTAAAAAGATAGAGTATGCCAGGAAAAACTGCAGGCAACTTGGTATCGATAATGTTGAATTCATCTGCGCCGATGCACTTTCCCCTGAGGCGATTGAAAGTCTACCCGATCTTGATGTGGTTTTCTCGGATCCTGCAAGACCACCAAGTGAAAAAAGGCGTGATATCAATAGTTTGCAGCCTTCGATCCCCGAAGTAATGGATGCCTACAGGGATAAGACATCGAACTTTGCCTTCGAGGCCCCACCTCAGCTTACACCTGAGAGGATTCCCTTTGACTGTGAGAAAGAATACCTATCCCTGGATGGCAAGATGAACCGTCTGGACCTCTATTTCGGGGAACTGAAAAAATGTGAGATATCAGCCATAGCACTTCCTTCCGGAGCCAGGATCGAATCGGACGCTACTAACAGCCCGGATATTCAGGTGGTCAGTAAGCCGGCACTGTATGCCTATGAGCCGGAGGAATCGGTTGAAAGGGCAGGACTTCTTGCAGAGCTTGCCGGAGAAGTAAAAACACAGGCAAAGGATATCGGTGTTTTCCCGATTGATAAAAAGCGTATTTTCCTGACATCAATGGAAGATATAGATCATCGATTGTTCAAGAACAGGTACAAAGTGCTCAACACTCCGGCATTTGACATAGGCCGAATCAACAAATATCTTAAGGAGAACGGTTTCGGGACCGTATTGTTACGAGCTTCGGTGGATCCGAAAGAATACTGGGATATACGTAACAGTCTGGAAAAAGGACTCAGAGGAGACAGAAAAGCACATCTTTTCCTCAAAGGACAAACTGCCATATTATGTGAGACACTGTAAACTTACTGACCATCCATTTCAAGCAGAGATCTGGTCCTCTTTATCAGTTCCTTTCTGCTGAATGGTTTTGTGATGTAGTCGTCCGCTTTTATGACATGCAGGCCCAGCATCTTGTCGAATTCCTGGCTTTTTACGGTCAGCATGGCAACCGGGAGACCCGGATTATTCTCTTTTATCTTGTGGAATGTTTCCCATCCGTTCATGTCGGGCATCATTATATCGAGCAGAATGGCATCTGGCAGCTCTTCTTTTATGAACTCCAGGCATTCAAAACCACTGTTTGCCCCGATAACATCTATGCCTTCAGATTCAAGAATAAGTTTCACAAGGTCTATGGTATCTGGCTCATCATCTACGACCATGACTTTGGGACACATTTTTTATAACTCCTGAGAAAACGATCTTTCCAGATGAGAATCTAATACACTCTTTAAATATATATTTAATCCTCTTCTGTCCACCCAAGTCTTCTCATGACCATCTTAATACGGGCTTTAACTTCCCTTTTGTCGAATGGTTTTGAGATATAATCGTCAATTCCAAGTTCCATACCCTTGACCTTATCTTCAACCGCTGTTTTTGCGGAAATCATTATAACAGGTATATCACTTGCGGTTTTACTTTCCTTAAGCTGCTCGACAACCTCATATCCGTCCATATCAGGCATCATGATATCCAGCAGTATAAGATCCGGTTTTTCCTTCAGGGCGGTTTCGATGGCCTGTTCACCGTTGTAGGCGACCAGGAACTCGTAAGGTTCGTTTATAAGCGAGAGTTTAAGAAGTTCGGGAATATCAGGTTCATCGTCCACGATAAGGATCTTCAGTTTATCACTTCTGATCTTCTTTCTGGAGTATTCCAGTTTGATAGAACCCTCTTCCACGGTGTACAGAAAGTCAAAATCCTTCAGTCCGACCTGTGCATGCACCTCACCTATATTTGTGGCTTCAAGTACGACATCAAAGAATGACTTGATAAGCATTTCCGTATCAGCGGAAACTATGTCCTTCAGGAGTATGGAAACCATACCGCCCTGCTTCTCACGTATCTTTTTCTCCACAAACTGCATGAAGTTCTCGACCACCTGCATGGTGTCTCCTGCAAGAACGTTCATATTATCGATAACAAGCAGTGATCCGGGATTTTTCTCAAAAAGGTTGGATATGTGTGACGCCATCTTTGTATAATCTGCCGCAGAGCTACAGTAAAGAGTGTTCTTCTGAGGCTCCGTACCTGGCATTTCAATGTCAATGAACCAGATACGATCCATGAATCCATCGATATCCAGACCGAAATCCCCGAATTTGTTCAGGACCTTATCCCTGGGAGAATTAAGACAGAGCCAGACCACATTCCTGTCAGCATTGTTAGTCAGTACATCGTACACATGAAAATAGACAAGACGTTCCACAAAGCTGTCTACAGGGGCAAAGAACAGAGAGGTCTTGTTTGCCAATTCACTCCTTAAAGTGGCCAGAATTTCAGCAGTCCGATCTTCCATTATCCCTAACCTTTATATTGTTTTATCAATATTGGTTCTATTTTCTTATTAATGTTTGGGATGTTTAATATAAAAAAGCACAGGCTTTATTTGATCGGGGTGATCCGTACCTGCGGATAGCCTGAACTGAAATCCATCTGGGCCACATACAATCCTGTTTTGGGTACAATACCATACATGACAAGAGTCTTGTCAACGTTCTCGAACTTCCAGTGGGTCGTGGCCATATGTGCCACCGAATCGGTTATCTTCTGGCCATGTTTTGTAACAGCAAGCACGACATTATCAGTAGTTTTAGTCACCGATGCCATCTGTCCTATGATAGGACTAATGTTCTCCCAGCCATAGTTGTACTCCATGCTGTCAAGCCCTATGTAATCCAGAAGAGGAGAACCATGCTGTCGCACCATCTCATTCTTTGACTGATAGAAGACATCCATGTCTTTATATACATTACCTGAAAAAGCAGCGATGTATGAAGGAATTCGACCTTTCTGGTCACGTATCTCAAAACCCTTGAACTGCCCTGCAAGATCCTGGCCTGTGGTAAAGGGTGAGATCATCCTCTTTTCGGTCTCAACACTGGTACCCTCTGTGGGCATGCTCAACAGACCCCTGCCAAGGATCAGGTGATTGATAAATGTAGGAAGCAGTAAGCTGTAGAAAGAATCACCGACACCGCTTGTGATCTCAAAGAGGTTGAAGCTACCTTTCTGATATCCTCCTCCAAGTATCGCATCAAAATCGGGACTGCCGGTGGATATCTTGCTTTCCATGGGATCTGCAATAGCATCGGGAACAGCGGTATTTTTGGGATAGGAAACCCTGAAGGGTTCGAAACTTGTGAACTTCCCGCCATCCAGTGTAAAAACATAGCGCGACTGGGACATCTCAACCCCACGGAGTTTTAGCAACTGGATCTTACGGATATCGGCATCATATATCTCCGAAACTTCAAGGGATACAACTCCGTCAACCAGATAATCAAGGGAAGTTACCTCTGTCTGCTCGGTGATGAGCACAAGATCAGCATTCACCTTTCTGGAAAAATCGGATAGCAGACGCTCGAGCTCGAACTTGTTGTCTTCCCATCGGGACGATCTGGTTGTGGCAATGCTCAGTGAGTCAATGGAGTCTACCACGATCATGGGTTTTGAATCACCGGACTCCCAGATCACCTTGATCCGGGAAGCAAGCATCCTGAGAAAATCCTCGTTATTGCTGAAATCCCCCTCTATCCACGGGAATTTGCCATAGGATGAAGTTTTGTCTATCCGTGGAGATATGTAGACACAGTTCCCCTCGGGACAGAGCTCATTCAGTATTTCGAATACGAATGTGGTTTTACCGGTACCTGGTTTGCCTTTTACGAGCAGGGACTTCCCGAACTGGGAAGAAAAGAACTGCTCTATCTCCCCTGGAATCATGATTTACCTCTCAGACAGCCTTTAACTGATCTCTTAACACTGATACACCGCATTCCAGTGAATCGTCCACTTTCTGTGAGTCAGTTCCACCGCCACGGGCCATATTCGGACGACCGCCGCCACCGCCGCCGACCACTTTAGACATTTCCCTCACAATGGAGCCTGCATTGGCACCGGCTTTCAGGGCATCGTCACCTGCAGCGGCTACGATCTTGACACTTTCGCCATCACTTGCGAGTATGGCCACGACATCCCCGTTCTGTGTGAGCTCGCCTGCGATCTTTACCAGTTCGTCGGCATCCGCATTTGGTATAAGACTGGCTATAACACGCAGTCCTTCCACATCCCGGGCGTCATTTACCATGCCTGCAACACGGGCATGCGCGAGTTCATCCTTGAGTCTTTCATTCTCTTTCTTGAACTCCTTCCATTCACCGAAGAAACGCTCGATCGTTGATGGCAGATGTTCGGGAAGTACGCGCAGGGCTTCTGCAGACTTGTCCAGATAGGATTCCATCTCCTGTGTGGCCCTGACAGCCGCGAGTCCTGCAGCGTATTCTATACGTTCCACACCGTCCTGTATACGCTCTGTCTTGAGCATCTTGATGGGACCTACAAGACCGGTACTTGTACAGTGGGTACCTCCGCAGGCTTCCACATCATCCGCTACCTTGAGCACACGTATCCTGTTGCCAGGAGGGACACCTCCCTGATAGAGCTTGAAGCCGTACTTTTTCTCGGCATCGATACGATCCATCCATTCAGCAGTAACGCGCTGGTTATCCATTACAGTCTGGTTGGCTATCAGTTCCATCTGGTTGAGCTCATCCTGTGTGATACGTTTATAGTGGGATATATCAAGACGGGCACGGTCAACTGTCTTCTGTGCACCTGTCTGCCAGACATGATCACCAAGGACCTTCCTGGCAGCATCATTTACAATGTGAGTGGCAGTGTGATGACATGCATGGGCCATCCTTCTATCTTCGTTTACCTTGCCAACGACCATGTCACCTTTGCGCAGCTGAAGCTCGTCCACGACACCATCGAAAGTGTGAACCACGACACCATCCACGACCTGAACATCTATAACGTTCAATACATTGTCGTAAACGGTTATGGTACCATGGTCTGCGGGCTGTCCGCCACCTTCCGGATAGAAGAGGGTACTGTCAAGTACAAGATGGTTATCAAAAATATCCAGCACCACTGCCTCGAACTCAAGGCGCGTTGGCTCGTCATAGAAGAGACGTTTTGTCTCCGGGAGCTTTTCGACCTTGGCGGCATAAGGGAAAACCTTCTCCTCCTTAGCCTCTGCCTTGCTGTGACCCTCTGCCACCAGTGAATAGAAGTTATCCGGGAGCTCGGTCTCCACACCCATCTCTGATGCGACCTCCTTTGAGATCTCCGGAGGAATACCGTGGCTGTCGTACATCTCGATAACAGTGTCAAGGGGTATTTTCTCACCTGCAGACTTATAGTGCTTTGCAGACTTCTGGATCATACGTCTTCCACGATCAAGGGTCTCCGAGAATTTCTTTTCCTCATGTTCCAGTATGTCCTGTATTACATCCAGTTTCTCGCTGAATTCAGGATACTCCGGCAGGTTGTTGATGTGCATCTCAACGATCTCGGACAGAGGAATCCTGATCTCCATCTCATTCATCATCCTCAGGGTCCTGCGCAGCACCAGACGCGCGAGATATCCTGCCTTCACATTAGAAGGTATGATGCCGTCTGCCAGCATGAAGGTCAGACAGCGGCTATGATCGGTAATGGCGTATATGTTCTCCACAGGCTCCATAATGGCTGAAAGCTTGTCCACGGTGATACCGATACTGGACGCAACCTGTTTGCGCAGCTCAAAGAGATTTGCCTTCTCGCTGACATCCATGAGTCCCGCAAGGCGGGCATTCTGGGCGAGGATATTGGAGTATTCGGTATTGTCCAGCTCATGTTCAAGCCCCGCAAGTTCCATGAGCTCATTGACAATATTCGGGAAAACAGCGTCATATATGGTTGGCGAGCCCTGTGAAGCCCATACGAACCTCTCCAGTCCGTATCCCGTATCAACGATATAATTATCCATCTTCTGGTATTTGTCGCCCTTTATCTCAATATTGCCTTCCTTTGACTGCTCAAGGTCCATGAACACAAGTGTCGCTACCTCAAGACCACCTACAAGTGCCTCAACACAGGGACCGGCATTGCCTCCGCCAGCCCAGGGCTCTTCCTTATAGGTCACAGCCAGTGGGTCCACACCAAGGGAGTTGAAGAGCTCGTCGCAGAGCTCCAGTGTGTGGTCCTTCCAGTAGACCTCTTCGTCCTTCTTATTGAAGGCATGATGCGCCATCATCTCGAACGTGGTCAGATGACGACCGCTCCTGCCAACTGCATCAAGGTCTGAAAGACGGATACATGGCTGTGAGATCGTCAGTGGATTTGCCGGAGGGCGTACCTGTCCGGAAGTGACGAATGGCTGGAAATCGGCAATTGATGCGATTGTCAGATATATGTCGTCTCTCCACCTGGCCACGACAGGATATCTTTCCAGTCTGGTATGGCCTCTTTCTTCGAAAAAACTAAGATAATATTCCCTCATCTCTGCGAGGTCGAACTTTTTCTTGAAAACCGGATTACCTATGAAGCTATATGGATCACAGGGAGCGTCGCCGCAGGTATTCCTGTCAAGGTCCCGTGTCCAGAAGAATTTACCGCATTTTGAACACTGCTTACGAATAAAGCCGTTTTCATAGAAAAAGTCAAGCTGATATTCATCCTCAAGCATAATTATTCCAACTAGATGATTATTTGATGAAATTTATTCTTCCAAGTGTGCCCCAATGATTAAAAATGTTTCTTATAGAAATTTGCCGAAAATAAGCCTATCAATAAAATATAATAGTCAATATAAATATACATGATAAATAATGTCAATTGTATGCGTTTCTTAATTTTTTGAGGACTTTTTATCACCATGCTATGAACATAGAACTGTCCATAAAACTACATACTCAAAAAATCGAGTACATTATGTTTAAATAGATGCTCAGAAACTAGCATAAATGGTGATGACCGATGGAATCAATGCGATATATGTCATTTGTATTTAGAGGTTTGGTCGAAGAGTACAACAACTCAGGGGCAAGACCTTCGGTTTTCATGGATGCTGGTGGTAATTTACAGGTATACCTGTGTGATCCCATCGTCGAAGAAAACAGAGAAGAATACGGTATAGATCTTGAAGGCGAATATGACGTTAACGGTGGCCAGTTCACTGAGATGTATGACGCATTGAAACTTATTGCACCTGCTCCCCTTGAAGCTGAGACCAATCTGGATCTTAGAAAAAAAGTAGCTGACAAACGTTAATTTGTTCTAGCACGGGAAAAACTGCAGGCATATGGACGAGGTCTGCAACAGGACGAGAGAGAATGGACTACAAAAAACTCCTGAAAGTCTTGAAGAATTCCAAACAGGTTTACAGGGAAGACTATGTTAGGAAGATTTTCAGGAGCTCACACTACGACATAGGACTTTTTGAGACTCAGTTGAATGAATTCAATGAAACATTAAAAGGAAAAGATTCCGACCTTGCAAGAGAGTACATGGACAGGACAATACTTGCCCAGGTGCTTGATGATGCTTCCTTATTGCTTGAAATTGCAAGGGACAATAAATGCCTCAGTGAAGAACAGAATGAGGCGGTTGTTGATATTATAGAACAGCTTGACAGCATGAGCGAAGACATAGAGGTCATCGAGCAGGTCAAAGCCCTTTCTGAACTACCGGAAGGTTCTGACCAGGAGATCATTTCCAGGGAAAGGAAAAGGATCTTTGCAAACGTGTGATCACCGGGATTTTGCTCTTAGCTTTTTTTATTTTAGCCATTAGTTTTAAAGCTTTGACCTACAAAGAGTAGGCCATGTCCAGAAAGATCCTTCTTACCAATGACGATGGAGTATATTCCGCAGGCATAAGAGCCGCTTACAGGAGCGTTGCGGACCTGGGGGATGTCACTGTGTCCGCACCCATTATGCAGCAAAGTGGAGTGGGACGTTCGATATCCATTTTTGAACCCCTCAGGGTAACGACGACCAGAATAGACGGTGTCGAGGTAAACGCGGTTGGCGGAACACCCACGGACTCTGTGATCATAGGTATGTTCACAATAATGAAAGAAAAACCCGACCTCATACTTTCAGGTTTCAATATCGGTGAGAACATCAGCACAGATACGATAACCACCTCAGGTACCATAGGTGCGGCACTGGAAGGTGCAAGTTACGGCATACCCGCAATTGCAGCATCTGTTCAGGTGAAAGAGGAAGGCGACAAGTTCGATGACCACAGGGATTACCAGCATGACTTTGAAGTCGGTATCAAAGTAGTCAACAGGATAGCCAGGAAAGTCATTAAACACGGCCTTCCTGAGAACGTGGATCTGCTGAACGTCAACCTGCCCTACCATGTAGAAGAGGACACCGAGATCGAGATCACACGTCTTGCCAGGAAGCTGTTCAGGACCGATGTGGAGGAAAGACACGATCCCAGGGGCAGGCCATACTACTGGATAGCAGGCGACCTGATAAATGAAGACGAAGAAGGAACCGATGTTGACGCACTTGTCAGCAAGGGACACATATCCGTAACACCCATCTCACTGGATGCCACATCACCCATCGATTTCTCGGAGATTGAGCATCTGCTATAGAAGCTATATGATAAAAGATTAAAGTAAAGGAAAAAACAGAATCTATTTCTTTATTTTCAGAACTATCTCTGTGCAGTCATCCTCGACTCCGCGCAGAGTTCCTGTGGCACCGACCACGGTGCTTCCCAGGATATCCTGTACAAAACGATTTATCTCTATGTTTTTACCGTCAACTGTCAGTTCAACTTCCATTTTTATCTCTCCTCTCTGTGTAAAAAGGTACTCTTCTGCTCACTGCACGCTGCAGCAAGCCCGGCAGCTCTTCCGGATTTGCACCCGAAACATCCACCAGGTTGTTGTTCACCAGCAGACAGGGTTTGAGCTTGCCTTCCGCTGTGACACGTAACCTGTTGCAGTTGGCACAGAATTCCGTATTGTCAATGGGACGTACGAATTCCACTTCTGCACCATTGATTATGTATTTTTTCCTGTGATGCATCCTGCGTACTTTGACATCGCTGGCACGGTCAAGCAGTTCATCCTCGACCTTATCGGCATCAACGTGGAACTCTGCAACATCCTTGAAATCCATAAGCTCGATCAGTTGCAGTATGACGTCTCCACTGAACTGTCCCGTGAATTCAAGCATATCCTCTATCTCCGTCTCGTTGAGGTCCTTCAGGAGCACCATATTGACTTTAACGGGTTTCAGACCCACACGGACGGCTTCCTCTATGCCTTCGAGTACCTGACCTAGAACATCCTTTTTGCAGTTTGTGATCATGCGAAACTTTGCAGGGTCGAGTGTATCCAGACTCACGTTCACCCGGTCAAGCCCGGCATCTTTCAGGGATTGTGCCCTGTCCTTTAGCAAAATGGCATTTGTGGTCAGAGATACATCCTTAAGAGGTGGCAGTGCGGCAAGGATCTCCTCAAGGTCCTTTCTGAGAAGAGGTTCCCCTCCGGATATCTTGAGACGATCGACACCAAAATCTGCAGCCGCCCTGACAATATTTACAATCGTACCAACCGACATCTCCCGGACACTGCCCGGATCTCCTTCGTTGTGACAGTAAATACAGTTGAGATT
>DACO01000044.1 GCA_002508635.1 Methanolobus sp. UBA118
ACCAGTTTCTTGATGCCGTTCTTCCCCTGGGTTCCCATTACGATCCTGTCTACATTGAGTTCTTTTGCGACCTCGACTATTTTCTCGGGAGCGCTGCCGTCAACGATCTTTGTCTCTATACGCTTCTCCTCGCATCCCACTTCAAGCAGGATCTCCCTGACCTCCTGAAGAACACTTTCGGCACCTTCCTTGCGCCATGTCTTTCTGGTAAGCCCCTTGTCATCAACAACGTGAAGCAATACTAGCTGATAGTCGTGTTTTCTTGCGATCCTGGCTGCTACCCGGGCAGCATTTTCGGCATAGGCCGAACCATCTATAGGGATCAGTATCTTCATTGCTGTAGGATAATGCTGCGCTATTATTAAATATTTGGATTTGCTTCTATCATGTAGTATAGTGGCTGCAATACCAATTAAAAGCATCAATATGGAAGCCTAGCATGAACAAATATCGCAAATTCAAAAAGATGGATAACAAGAGTTATTCTGAAGTCACCCGCTTTCTAAAACAGACAACTCACCTAACCGCGCGTGAATGGGTGACTGCAAGATTATGTGCAGACTTTAAGAACCTCTCCAACCAGTCTGAAATGACATGGATAGGTGAAAAACTTCCTGAACTCGTTCCATTCATGGATGAGACATATACCCGGCAGGAGGTCTCAAATGCGCGTGCATCTTTTAAGAAAAAGGTTCAGCGCAGCGGAACAACATTCTTCTACGCCTACTATGCCGGACTGATAACACAGGAAGAAATGTTGGATCTCATTCACAAAATGGTTAAGGATATTAAACAATTAATGGACACCGAAGGCAGTGAGATTCCCGAGGAACATGCCACCGAGGTCCAGTTGCTGATCGCGGATGTCCTGCGCAGGATCAATGAGTCTCTTGATGAGGATTATTAGATCTTCTCTCAAGATACATCAGGTATCTCTCCAGCATCCTCATTTCTATCTTTCTCAGATATCTTGCCTGCACCTTTGATACAAATAATGTGTTGTTCCCTATCTCAATTCTGAGATCTGTGTCCTTGGGAGTACTGTATTCCACCGGATAGATAACAGGGCCTCCGCAGGTGGTACAGACTCTGAAATCCCTGCCGGCATCTTTTATGAAATTCTCTACTGCTTTTTCAACTTCAATCTCTCTTGGAGTTTCGATCATGGGTTTAAAGCAGTACTTTATATACTTAAGATTTATCGTTCCCTGATCTAAACTGCTTTTCCCAAGCAAATTTAAATTGAATGAATTCCAATCTATGCTCCATGTTGATGAAGGAAAAGGGAAAACTCGTTATCTGGCCCGCATATATTGACAGAAACAAGTCAAGAAGCAAGGGGCGCATAATCTCACGAAAGACATCCATTAAAGAGCCAACAGTCAAGGAAATCGAGCTTGCGGCTGAAAAACTGGGACTCAATCCGGAAGTAGAAGCCGATAAAGCTTACCCAAAATCCTGGTGGGAATCCAGTGGCAGGGGTCTTATAGACAATACTGCTCCTAAGACTGTTCTGTCCAGAAAGATATCTTCAAGAATAAAGGAAATACGTGGCCAATGAAGACCCACGTTTTACAGTTTATAATCTAAACCAAGGTTCGAAGTATCAGAAAAGATATGAAATGGACTCTCAGGGAAGAGGCCACATTCCAAAGTAAGAACTCAATACGAGTATTGACAGGCCTATCACTATGCCTGAAACGATAACGGTCTTCGGATCGACGTGTATTGCTCTTTTGTCGGCCTCGTAATAACGCATAAGACCTGCGGATGACATAAGTCCGCTGCCGCCTGATTTCTTTTTAGCCATGTTATCTCCGTATAGTTTATTAGCAGTAATATATCGGTGTTTTCTTAATTATCTGTTGCCCTTCATGTACTTAATCGTTTAAAAGATTGTGCCTTCACACAATGACCTCATCAAGCAGGAAGGGTGGATGGAAAACTCCTTTCTCCGTGATAACAGCGGTCACATTCTCCATGGGTGTGGCATCGAATGCCGGATTGTACACTTTCACATCCGCAGGGGCGATCTGCACATCCTTAAAGAAGCGTAATTCATCTGCATCCCTCTGCTCGATGGTGACTGTATCTTCCCAGTTATCAGGATCGAAGGTTGATATCGGAGCTGCCACATAGAATGGAATCTCATGCTCTTTTGCGAGCACCGAGTGGGTATAGGTTCCTATCTTGTTGAATACCGCATCTCCTGTGATCCTGTCGGCACCTACTATGACCCTGTCAACCATTCCCTTGCTCATTACGTGGCCTGACATTGAATCACTTATAAGTGTCACAGGTATCTTGTCCTGCATAAGCTCCCAGGTAGTGATCCTGCCACCCTGGTTCAGGGGTCTTGTTTCACAGGCAATGACATTGATCTGTTTACCTGCCTCAATCGCAGAACGGATCACTCCGAGTGCGGTTCCCCAATCCACACATGCCAGTCTTCCGGCATTGCAGTGTGTCATCACAGTGTCCCCGTCTTCCAGCAGTTTTGCTCCATGCTTCCCGAGCTTTCTGTTTGTTTCTACATCTTCGTCAGCTATGTTCTTTGCTTCAGCAAGTACAATGTCCTTGATGCCATCAACATCATATGCATCAGAGATCGCATTGATGGTCCTGTCCACTCCCCATGCAAGGTTCACTGCAGTGGGTCGGGTAGCCTTAATTGTCTTTGCCGCAACCTTCAGGTCTCTTGTCAGACTGTCCATATCATCCGCACTGCTCAGTTCTGCTGCAAGGGCTATTCCGAAGGCTCCGGCAGCCCCGAGTGCGGGTGCTCCTCTTACGCGCAGGGATTTGATCGCCTCACAGAGCGAAGCAAGTGTCTTACATTCGACCACCTTGTACTCCACGGGAAGGAGCGTCTGGTCTATCATAACTATAGAATTTGATTCGTCATTCCAGTCTATGGTTCTCATGATATCTATCTGAATTAAAGTCCTGCCTGGGATAAAAATGTGAAGGT
>DACO01000178.1 GCA_002508635.1 Methanolobus sp. UBA118
TACAGGGCACAGTTCCATGATGCAGGCCATATTCCCGGTGCTGCTTCCATATATCTGGAAGGAAAGGATTCAAAGAGCCTGTTCTACACCGGAGATATAAATACACTTGACACAAGACTGGTTTTTGGTGCGGGAGAGTTCCCTGATGCTGATAACCTTATTATCGAGAGTACCTATTTCGGAGAAGACCATCCTCCGAGAAAGGAAATGGAAAATGCATTCATAGATTCTCTTATGGATACACTCAACATAGGAGGGAATGTGATCATTCCTGCCTTTGCCATCGGAAGAACACAGGAAATACTGATGCTTCTTGAGTCGCATGGTATCAGGGCATATGTTGACGGGATGGGTGTTTCCGCCTACAAGCTTATGATGAAGTATCCACATTATCTACGCAACCCCAACCAGCTCAAAAGGGCGTTCAAGAATGCTACCATTGTTTCGGGCAGGAAAAGGGATAAAGTACCCCTTGAGTCCTCTGTTATAGTCACCACCGCAGGAATGCTTAACGGCGGACCTGTTATGTACTATCTCAAGAAGATATTCAAGGACCCGAAGTCCAAGATACTCATCACAGGCTACCAGGTTGAAGGAACAAACGGCAGAATGGCTCTGGACAATGGTGTCATAGAGAATGATGGTGTCATTCAACAACTTGGAATAAAGGTTGAACAGTATGATTTCTCAGCCCACTGTGGGGACAGGGAACTGAAGGCTATTGTCTCCGAATTCTGCGACAGGGGTACCGAGCATGTATTCACCATGCATGGGGATGATACGGAAAGTTTTGCTGAATGGATCAGAGATGAGATCGGTGTAGATGCCCACGCACCTGAGCTTGGAGAGAAATTCAACGTATAGATTCAGGCGTTTATAAGCCTGTCATTTTTCTTTTTAGCTTCTTCCACTGCGATCTTTAGATGCTCGATTGCCTCGGCATGCTCGGGATCGATCTTAAGCACCTTTGAGAAGCACTCTGCTGCATCGGCATAGCGGCCGATACCAAAATAGACAAGGCCTTTTTTGTTCCAGACAATTGCGAATTTGTTATCAAGTTCTATTTCCTTGTGAACCTTGCTATAACACTCAATAGCCTCGTTATGCCTGCCTGTGTATTCAAGGACATCACCCATATTGATCCAGGCGTTATCATTCCTGGGATCGATAGATAGGATCCTGTTATAGCATTTTATGGCTTCTTCAAACCTTCCAAGCTGGAAAAGTGCAACACCTTTATTGTACCAGACATCAGTGTCGTTTTTATTGAGTTTTAGCGATCTTTCAAAACAGTCAAGTGCTTCCCCGTACATTGCAAGAAAAGAATAAGCAATACCTTTGTTGTTCCATATGAGTGCAATAGCCTCATTACTCCAGATTTCAGGATTCCTGGTCTTGCACTCAAGTATGAGATCAAAGTACTCGATCTTTTCTTCCGGGTCCTCAGCTTCGAAAGCAAGCTTGAACCACTCTTCAGGGGTATCGTTTTCCATCCCGCCAACCAGCTCCGAGATTGCGACAACGAAATGAATGAACATATTTTAGCACATGCCATTAACATTCCAGTATATTCTTGTACGCATGACAATTGAGTTGTCAGATGAAACGGCATTCATTACAGGCCATTCGGAAGCATGTTCTTCACATCATTTTAAACAAAGACAGCTCCTTTCAGCTAGCACCGAACAGATAACAACTATAATATTTTATTCATGCATGTATCACTGTGATGTAATGAAATATATTTTATTTGATATAAACTTTAGTATTTTAGGCTGACAGTGTCAAATCACAGAGCACAAGTCATATTCACAACATTGTCAGATGCCAGATACCGACTTTCTGATCTCATGTACGGATCTTACCCTGTCCGCATCCTCACCAACAAGACACATTCCCTGTTTATCCATTGCCCATACATGGCATTGACCTTCAATGTCCCAGGGAATCTTTTCAGAAGGGATCTTTTCTATATCAAGACCGCAAGAAGCAAAACCGGGATAGTCATCGGGATTTAGTTCCATGATACTGATAGCTTTTTTCAGATCAGACAGAAGGGCGTTAGCATCCTCTCTGTCCCAGTTACTGATCCTGGAATAGATCACACTTAAAATCGCATCAGCTACATCCCTGTTGGCAAGTATCTTGTTAGAGAGGCAGATCGACGCATTATCATAACGTACCTCATCATCGGGACCTCTGAAACAGAAAATACCTTCCTCCACCATCTTTACAAGATCAAGCGGTTCTCCCAGCTCATAAATAGCATTCCTGATCACGGAGATATCCACATCGTACGTATCGGAGATTCTACTGATAGCTTTCTCGATGACCAGATCCTTATCAACATCCTTTATTTTCGTAAAATCACCTGGGTTTGTCCTTTCCGAGCATATCCATATCCCGGGCTGTGTTTATATTGGTAAATGAAAGAAGGTCTTTATCTATCTTAGATATTTCCTCACTTTCCAGAAACAGTACATCATCAAGTGCGGAAACCGGAGCCATTACCGACCTCAGGCCCTCATCCACGCATCTCTTGATCTCAGAAAGCATAGGCCTTCTCCTGTATACCGCATGCAACGGCTCTTTCTGGCCGGAAACGTTTATGGGAAGCACCGCATCATGACCTTCGGATACTTCGAAAAGCAGGTTGATAAGCTCCCCATTAAGATAGGGCATATCACATGCCACAACAAAAACATATTCACCTGATGCTTTTTTGAATCCCTCAAGCATACCCCCGAGAGGACCGATGTTTCTGAGCTTATCTATCACTGTTTCTTTTCCACAGACATACTCCCGAAACAGGTCGAGCTGTTCTTCATCCCTGAATGATACTACAACTTCGTCACTGACAGATTCCAGCACCTGCAGAGTATTTTCTATAAAAGTTCCTCCGTCCAGGGGTAACAATGCTTTCTCATATCCGTTCAGTCTTGTTCCAAGACCACCGGCCAGCAGAACTGATGATCTTGTCACAGGCAAATCCCTCTGAAGAGTAGATGTGAAATCATACGAGACCTCTTCTGCGTTCGCTTCTGTATTCATCCAGAATCGACTGGAACTGCTCGTGATCCTTTTCCTTGCGACGCTCCCTAGCCTTCTCTTCCCATTCAAATATCGCCTTATCAAGTGCTTCCGGATCGATGGTGGCAAGGTCATCCACCCTCTGCAGTTTCAGACCCCTGATCACAGGGATATCGGAATCATAGAAATACTCAAGGGCTGCATGAGGCATTTCTTCCGAGATGAGTACCGCCCTGACACCCGAATCCGCAAGTATGGAGGCTGTGACCGGGCCACCTCCACTCGGATCTTCAAGATATACAAGATCACCTTCCCTGATACCATAGGTGTCCTTTGTATGCTGTATTGCTTCCTTTGCAAAAGAAGCGATTATCTTCACAGACAGACCCTCGCCTCTGATCTCCTTTTTACGGATCTGCTTGATACGTTTGGCCCGTTTGCGTTGTCTTTTGAGAGATTTGCGAACCTTCTTAATATCCCTCTTAAGCCGCTCTATCTCCCTGTCCCTGATAACTATTTCCTTATCCTTGCGGACCTTCTGGTAACTTTCACTTCTTATCTTCCTGATCCGCATCTCAAGATTTTCTATGGTGCGCTCTTTCTGGTTTGATTCGTACTTGAGTTCCGCCACATAGTCCTTGAGCTGTTTTATCTGGGAGTTCTTCTGGTTTACCTCATCCCTGAGCTTGCGGACAAGATCGTTCAGAGCCGTCTCTTCTTCGGATTCAGGCTCGGGTTTTGACTCTTTCCTGACCACCGGCGAGGGCGTTATTTTCTCAATGGCATCCTCGATGGAGGCACCATGGATAACATGGAATTTCACCTTGTCAATATCAAGATGACCAGGGGTCTTCTTCTCTATCCTGGAGAATACATTCTTGTAATTCTTATAAGTGGTCAGCGCGGCTGCAAGTGCATCTCGCTCATGGTCGTTAGAATAACCAAACGGACGTGCCAGGGCTATTTTTTCTTCCGACCTTATCTCCCCACCAGGGGTGCCTATGACAGCATTGAAACTCCGGCGTATCTTCTCAACTGCAGCAGGGGTCGGGAAAACATCAGTTGCCACAACCGCAGGTTTGCCATAATCCGCTATCAGCTTAACAACT
>DACO01000046.1:0-24235 GCA_002508635.1 Methanolobus sp. UBA118
ATATGCTTGTCTATCTTGATGATTCCAAATTTAACAAATTCAAAAATAATTTCGCAGACCATCTCCTTCATAAAAAATCCTGGAAAATGAAATCCTTTAAGAAAGGAGAACCTGTCCCCACAAGAGTAAAGGATGTACTTCCGGTGCTTTTATATGAACAATTTGCCACTGTCAGGGCATACGATGTGCTTGTATCTCCTGAAACAGAACACACTCCATCTTTTGATCAGTACCATGAACTGAGAATAGATGTGAAAATACTGCGCTATACCCTTGAGTTCTTCAGGGAGGTACTTGATTCGGAATCAAAAAGTGTAATAAAGGATTTGAAGGCGCTCCAGGATAATCTTGGAGATATGCATGATGCCGTTGTGGCACTTGAGCTTCTGGAAAACTTCGAGAAATCCGGTAAATGGGGTGAAGATGGTAATAATAAATCATCTGAAAGCGGTAGCCTGCAGGATTATCCTGGTGTTGATGCCTATATCGAATACAGGAAAAAGGAACTTCAGGATCTGCTTGATGCCTTCCCCCAAGCGTGGGGGAATATCATTGAATCTGATTTCAGCTTGAGGTTCTCAAAGGCAATATCGGGTATTTACACATCCTGAAGAATTAATCCATTCAAATACGTATCGACAGTATGACTATATTGCTTTATATATGACTATATATGGACCTGTATGAAATTTTATATAATAGGTTTACCGTCCTTTTACCAAAATACGAAAGCATCGTTCTATTCCTAAGATCACTTAAAATGGATACCATGTCTGGCGAAGTAAATGATTATATAAACAGAGAGATCAGCTGGCTTTCATTTAATGAAAGAGTACTCCAGGAAGCAAAGGACCCTTCGGTCCCTTTACTTGAACGTTTGAAGTTTCTGGGGATATTTTCTTCGAATCTGGATGAGTTCTTCAGTGTAAGGGTCGGAACCCTGCAACGTATGATAGATGCAGGGGTGAAGTCAAATGCCATGGTAAGTGCATCTCCTAAAAATATAATGAAGGAAGTGCATCATAAGGTACTGCGATTACGTGATGATTTTGACGGGGTGTTTGCTGAGCTGACCCGGGAAATGGAAGAGAATGATATTATAATTGTTGATGAAACTGAACTTAATGAAGACCAGAGCTCTTTTATTGAACAGTATTTCCAGGAAAAGGTAAGACCACGTCTGATTCCTGTTATGCTGAAAGATATCCCGGATTTCCCATACCTTAAGAACCAGGTGATCTATCTTGTTATTGACGTCAGAAAAAGATGGGACCCGAATGCTTCAAAATTCGCTCTTATAGAGGTTCCTGCCGATGTGCTACCACGTTTTATCATGTTACCTGAGTCCGGTGATAAGAAATGTGTGATAATGCTTGACGATATAATCCGTTTTGGCCTTAAGGATATTTTCTCGACATTTGAATATGATTTTATTGAGGCATATACGATCAAACTGACAAGGGATGCTGAACTGGATATTGATGATGATGTCACGAAAAGTTTCTTCGAGAAGGTATCGGAAAGCCTTGAAGAAAGAAAGAGGGGTCAGCCAGTTCGTTTTGTTTATGACAGGAATATGCCTTACTATCTACTGGATTTCATACTTAAGAGGCTGGGTATCCAGAAATTTGAGAATCTTGTTCCGGGTGGAAAATATCACAACGCAAAGGATTTCATGAATTTCCCTAAGATCGGCCCTTCTTCCTTCTATTACGAAAAGAAGCCTTCTCTGCCTCATAAAGACCTTGTGAGCCATAAGAGTATTTTTGCTGCCATAAGAAGCGGGGATATCCTGCTTCACTATCCCTACCAGTCCTTCGATCACTTTATCGATCTACTGAGGGAAGCGGCAATTGATCCGAATGTCTCAAGCATAAAGGTCACTCTTTACAGGGTTGCACGCAACTCCAACGTAATCAATGCACTCATAAATGCAATAAAGAACGGGAAGAAGGTCACAGTCGTTATTGAACTTCAGGCGCGTTTCGATGAAGAATCCAATATTTACTGGACCCAGAAACTTGAGCAGGCAGGTGCAAGGATAATTGATGGAGTTCCTGGATTGAAGGTGCATTCAAAACTCTGCCATATAACAAGGAACGAAGGTAATGAGCTCGTTCATTATTCCTGCATCGGGACCGGTAATTTCAATGAATCCACTGCCAGGCTCTATTGTGATCATATGATTATGACAAAAGACCCGGACCTGACATTTGAGGTGGACAAGATCTTTGATTTCTTTGCCCACAACTACAAAGTCTATGATTATCAGCATTTGATCGTATCTCCCCTTCAGATGCGTAATGTATTTGAGCAATATATTGAGAATGAAATAGAGAATGCGAAGGCAGGAAAGCCGGCTTATATCCATGCGAAGATGAACAGTCTTGTGGATAGCAGAATGATAAACAAACTCTATGATGCCAGTAATGCAGGTGTCAGGATCAGGCTCATCGTAAGAGGTATATGCTCTCTAGTGCCAGGTGTTAAGGATCAGAGTGAGAATATAGAGGTAATCAGTATAGTTGACAAGTATCTTGAGCATTCACGCATTTTCATTTTCTGTAATGATGGCGACGAAAAGTATTACATTTCCTCTGCCGACTGGATGGTAAGGAATCTGGACAGGCGTGTGGAGGTTGCCACCCCTATCTATGACAGATCGATACAAAAGGAACTGAAAGAATACATGGAGCTGCAATTTCTTGATAATACAAAGGCAAGGATAATCAATGAGCACCAGGACAATCATTACAAAAGAGATGGTGGCGGTTCTTTCCGTGCCCAGGAAGACATCTATGATTACCTTGAAAAAGAATTAGCTACTGGAGACACTTAATGAAATTTGCTGCAATAGATGTGGGTTCCAATGCTGTTCGCCTGCTTCTCTCAAAAGTTGATACCGAAGGTGTTGAACCCGTCTATGAAAAAATATCCCAGTTCCGCATGCCTATACGCCTGGGAGATGATGCTTTTGTTCATGGGAACATTTCCGATGAAAAGATAAGAAAGCTTGTTAAAACTATGATAGCTTTCAGATACCTGATGGACGCCTATGAACCCATTGATTATATGGCATGTGCCACATCTGCCATGAGGGAAGCGGAAAACAGTGATAAGGTAGTCAAAAAGATAAAAGATAAAAGTGGCATCGATCTCAATGTGATAAGCGGCAGGAAAGAAGCGAAGATAATCTATTCCAACCGTATTGAAAAGATCATCGCAGACGGTGATTCTTCTTCCTACCTGCATGTAGATGTGGGAGGTGGAAGCACTGAGATCATTGTTTTCAACAGGAAAAAAGTACTTGCCTACAGATCTTTCAATATCGGGGCAATTCGGATGCTTGAAGGCTTCGTGTCAAAAGACGAATGGAAAGATATGAAAAAATGGGTAAAATCTGTAACAGAGGAATACAAGCCCGTTTCAGCAATAGGCAGTGGCGGAAATATAAATAAGGTATTCGCCATGTCAAATACAAAAGAAGGCAAACCTCTTTCTTTAAAAAAACTAAAGAAAGTGTATAAGTTCCTGAAAGGATACTCCCTTGAACAACGCATAACAAAGCTTGGTCTGCGTCCTGACAGAGCCGATGTCATTATACCGGCTTCCAAGATCTACTTCTCGGTCATGAAATGGGGTAAGATAGATAAAATGCATGTTCCACGCCTTGGTCTTGCAGACGGTATTATTCACGTACTGTATCACAAACATAAGGAAAAGTATGTTTGAACTAAAAGCTCCAGATTAGTGATTTTTTGTACATGTTTTGGAATATGCTGGATGGCTCAGTAACGTCTGTTTTTGCATAATCGTTCGTATATATACGATCCAATTGTCGCCATAAGCTCCGGTTTCATGTTCATAATGCATAAATACTGATTTACTCCAAGTTTTCCTTGTTTGAGGTCAGACAAAGATTCGGGGTATTAAATTGGAAGATTCTGAACAGATCCAGAACGGGAAACAAACAGAAAATGAAGCAAGCGAGCCTGTAGATGGCCAGGAAACACTTTATCTGGGTATTGATATCGGTACCTATACCATAGCAGTATGCACAAGCGAGGGGACAAAGATCGTAGAGAACTGTGCTGTTGCCTATGAAGGAGAAGAGTTTCCAAAGGACCCGGAAAATGTGAAAGTGCTTTTCGGAAAAGCTGCCCTTGAACAAACAGACCTCCCTGTAAAAGAACCTGTAAGGGAAATGATCCAGGGTAACAGCAGTGATCCCGGACCTTTGAGATATATTCTGGAACAAAGTTTCAAAAGCGCGGGAATTAAGCTTGATTCCGGGGAAAGTTATGCAATAATAGGTGTTCCCGCAGGTGCTGATACTGCCTATAAGCAATCCATCCTTGAAATGGCAGAGGATCTCTTCACCGGTGCAATGGTGGCCGATGAGAGTTTCTGCGTAGCCTATGGAAACGGCCTTCTGGAAAATTCCCTTATTGTGGACATGGGTGCGAGTAAACTGGATATCTGCCATGTTAACGGTAATGTTCCCGGGGATGAGGACCATATGAAAATATCCTTTGCAGGGGACAATATAGACCAGGAACTGATCAACCTTATAAAAGAAAAACATGAAGATTCAAAGCTTACGAAGCAACTTGCAAGGCAATGGAAGGAAGATCATGGCTATGTGGGATTTTCCTATGTTAAATGTAAGGTGGAACTTCCGCTGGAGGACTCTTCCAGGGATGTCTCCATAACCGAAGAGCTAAGATTTGCATGTGAGTCAGTTATACCTGATGTTGTTTCAGGTCTGACCAAAATGATATCCGATATTCAGCCTGATATGAGGGAGCTGGTCAGGAACAATATCTATGTATGCGGTGGTTGCAGCAAGATAAAGAATATTGATAATTTTATTGAGGGCGAGCTGAAAGAGCTGGGCGGAGGAAAGGTCTCTTTATTTGATGACCCGGACTTCGCTGTGGCTGAAGGTGCCAGGAAGCTAACTGAGAGGATGCCCCGGGAATTCTGGGCGCAGATGAATGTTTGATCTAGAGATCTGGATGTGGTGTTATGAGTTCATTAACCTGGTCAAAAAATGAAAAAAAGGCAAATAAGAATCGGAAGGATTTCACACCCAATATCTACCGGAAACCTGTCAAGGGTAATGGCGAGGAAGGAGATGAGAATGGGGCTACATATTCTCCCGAACAGGCTAAAAACGGTTCATACAGGCAAAATCCCAGGGTTAAAGAACTGGAATACGATCTTGAAAATATCAAGGAAAAATATGAAGCTGAAATAAGGCAGTACAGGGAAAAAGAGACTGTCCTTGCGGAAGTAAAGGCAAGGTACGAATCTGAAATGGAAGAGTACCGCCAAAAACAGGATCTTCTGAAAAAGCAGATGGAAGAAGTGACTAAAAGAGAAAAGGACCTGAACCGCAAATGTGCTCTGCTCAAGTCCGCAGCTTCCAAAGTTGAGGACCGTATTCCTGATGTAGAAATAAATGACCTGAATGAGAAACGCTCGGCCTTTGAAAAAGAGAAATCAGAACTCGAGGCAAAGTTCAGTGAATTGAAAGAGTTAAGAACTGACTATGAAAAACAGCTTTCAGCACTTGAGGATAACAGGTCACAACTCCATAGCCAGCAATCCGTTTATGAAGAAGAGATGCAGGCCTATCTGGAAAAGAAAGGCGAACTTGATGAGAAAACAAGACTTCTGGAGGAACAACTATCCTCCGGAGAAGATATTACACTTGATATTGAAGGTCTGAACTTTTCCGGGGCCGTAGAGATCGTCAGGTCAAGGTACTTTTCTGAACTAAAGGACCTGAACCGCAAACGTGCCGACCTGAGAACACTAAGAGAGGAACTTGATAACGAGGAAGCTTTGCTGATGGCAAAGAACTCGGGTGTCGAGGAGATCAAGGCACAGATCGAGAACGAGTTCTCCAAACTTAAACCAAGGGCAAACGAGCTGGAGGACGCTATCAGTGGATATGAGGAAAAATCCAAAAAGCATAGCGAAAATGAACGCATGCTGACGGATATTATATCAAGATACAATGCGGAGTATGCTCTTTTCAAACAAAAACAGAGTGAACTCAGGGAACTTGAAACCGTACAGGAAAAACAGGAATATGATCTTGTCAGGAGAAAGCTTGCGGCATTCGAATCCAAAAAACTGCTGAAATCCGAGGTTTGCAGAATAAATTCCCTATCCGAGGAGCTGGCAGGAAAGGTCCGTGAGTTTGAGGAAAATATCGCAAATTACGAGACCGATCGTCTGAGCTATGAAGAGAAGTTCAGGGAACATACTGAAAATGAGGAAAAACTCCGTGAAGCGGTCTCAAATTATGAGTCCGAACTGAAGGTCCATGAAGAGAAGCGCTCTGAGCTGGAAAAACTAAAGCTATCCCTTTCCGAATCCGAAGATGCTCTCAGGAAGAAGCAGTCAGAGATCGACGGCCACAAAAAGGAACTTGAGATCGAAAAGGAGAGCCTTCTTGCTCACCAGAAAGAGGTTGATATTCAGAGAACAAAACTCGAGTCCGAGCTTGAAAGCATCAAATCAAGGCGTGAAGATAACGAGCATCTTGAAAAGGAACTTGAAACGACTTCAAATGAGCTGGAAACCCAACGCCGGGAACTGGAGGAGCTTCTGGAAACTACGAGAAAGGACATCGGAACACAGGTAACGATTCACCGCCAGCATCTGGATATCAAGAAGATGAGTACCAAACTCGAGCAGCAGTCTGTCTATATCCAGACCCTGAAAAAGTCCCTGGAAGACATGCAGAAGTCTGTGGAGAATTCACAGGAGTACGGTGTGTTTGCAGATATAGTGAAAATGAACCTCGAAATCCGGAAGTGATGGGACAGATACGTTCAATTGACAATTGAATTTCGGAAAGCAGGACATCATTGAATTAAACTCGGCCAGAATAAAAAAAGAAAGTAGAAGGATCGGTCATTGGTCCTTCTTTCTGTGAATAATGTACACTATCAGCAGTGCACCGATCGCCAGCAGAACACCGAATCCCGGAATTGTTCCGGAACCTTCTTCGGCTGTTTCATCTATTGTTTCAACTTCTCCTTCCTCGGAATATTCTATGCTTTCCACGCTCATAAGCTTGCCATCATTCTGAGCCGACATAGTTGCATTATCAATTGTATTTTCCGGTTCTCTGATTGTTGCTTCACCAAAACCATCTCCTCCTCCCGAAGAACTGATCTTCTTTTCAGGAGCTGTGATCTCTGTCAATGGTAGATAGTCTGTATTATTCCCATCCAGATCATAGGCCGAATCACAAATACCATCACCGTCAGAATCAGTGCAGGTCTGGCTGAATCCCGTGCCATCTGGTTTAGCCCAATAATTTCCACCAATATAAGGACCACCAACAATATTCGGACTTTCTGTCAATTCGGTGTTCCAGATATTATTAGGGTCTCTGTTAGACCCAATATCGAATTCCACATTAATAGTATTGTTGAGTAAATTGTTGAAAATCATATTGTCAACAGAATCTGACAAATATATCCCACGATTATTATTTGATAATGTGTTGCCAATCAATTCATTGTCATTACTATGAAACTCCAGACTGATGCCATCCCCATTATCCGACACTATATTGTTCGTCAGGGTATTATTGTGGCTGAATAAATTGAAGTAAATACCATCTCCATTACTTGAAACAGTGTTGTTTTCAAGCATATTGTAGGTAGAATCATATATCACAATACCAGAGCTGGAACTGTTAGTTATCGTATTTTTATCCAACTTGTTTTCGTAAGACCCATCTAAAAATATCCCATGTACAGAACTATTAATTATTGTGTTATTGTCCAGCCTGTTGTAGTCAGAAGCATCCAGTACTATACCATGATTATTGTCCAGAATCGTGTTATTACACAATGTATTGTCGGAAGAATCGAACTCCAGTAGAATGCCAGCGTAATTGTAATCATCGGCAGCCACCCTATTATTGCTTAGAATATTGTTGCTGGACATCTCCAGGTAGATACCGTCAGACACTCTATTATTATTCAGAATATTATTGCCACTGTATAAACCCAGATAGATGCTAATATTATTCCCTGATATACTATTATTGTCCAGAACGTTAGCACTGGAATAACTCAGACTGACGCCATAATCGTTTCCTGTTATAAGATTATTGATCAGAGTGTTATTATTGCTTGTACCTGAAGAACCTCGGTACTCCCCTGCACGAATACCATCTACATCAGCACCCGTTATAGTAAAACCATTAATGGTTATATTATCTGCATTTAGATAGAACACATAATCATTTGAAGATGCAGCTTTAACAATAGTATTGTCTGGATTTCCAGAATAAGATTTTATTATTAATTCTTTATTCACATCAACGTTCTCTGTATAGGTTCCCGGGTACACAAGGATGGTATTACCCGGACTGGCGGCATTGATTGCTGCCTGAATCGAGATATAGTTCGCACAGCCACTGTCATCAACGGTGATCACATTCCCACTGCTCTGATCTTCTGAAGTTTTGATATCTGTCAGTGGTAGATAGTCTGTATTGTTTCCATCCAGAACATAGAGGGAATCAGAAATACCATCACCGTCAGAATCAGTGCAGGTCTGGCTGAATCCTTTGCCATCTGGTTTTGCCCAGTAGTTACCTCCTAGATTAGGGCCACCTGCGATATTAGTTCCTGCGGTCTTTATGGTGTTCCAGATATTATTGGTGTTGATCCCGTCTAACTCAGCATTGTCCAGATTGTTGAAGAAATTGTTGTAGATCAGGTTGTTGCTGGAAGAACCCATCTTGATGCCCGTGCAACCATTGTTTGTAATGTTGTTGTTTGTCAGCGTGTTGTCGCTGGAATGATACAGCTCGACGCCATAGCCATTATTGTTTGCTGCTGTGTTGTCTGTCAACACATTGTTGTCGGAAGAACTTAGAGAAATACCGCAGTTATTGTCTGCTGCTGTGTTGTTTATCAGCTTGTTATTGCTGGAAGAAAACAGACGTATGCTTTCTATGGCATTGTTTTCTACATTGTTGTTTTCCAGCATGTTGTTGTCGGAAGAACTCAAAAAGATTCCGATATCATTATTGTTTATTGCTGTGTTGTCTGTCAGCGCGTTGTTGTCGGAATGATCCAGCCATATACCTTTGTCATCATTATTTGCCACTTTGTTATTTGTCAACATATTGTTGCTGGAGTAATGCAGATAGATTCCGTAGTAATTGTTTTCCATGTTGTTGTTTGTCAGTATGTTGCTGCTGCAGGATTGCAGATAGATGCCTGCTTTGCAATATCCTGCACCACTCACACTGAAACCACTGATCGTTACTCCATCTGCAGTGACGTCGAATACATGTTCATCTTCAGATGCAGCTACTACCTTTGTTACCGAAGCACCATCTTTTGACGTGATGTTCAACTGCTTATCGACATCCACATTCTCGTTGTAAGCTCCCGGATACACAAGAATGATATCTCCGTCAGTTGAATTATTAACGGCAGCCTGTATTGAAGTATAATCAGCGCCGCCGTCATCATCAACCGTTATTGTGGCTGCCGATGCAGTTCCTATTATAATTAATAGCAATACTATCCCGAAAGGAATAACTACCCACTGTCCACTCCTCATTTATGATCACCCTATATTTTATTTATTCAAATACAGAAAGTATTTAGCTGAACTAAAAAACTATTGTACTAAATTTTATAGGATTTTTGCTTAATATATCATTTATGAAACTAAGTTACATATTTAATATTATTGGATGTGTATTGCCAGGTATAAAATGTCAAAAATAATTTGCATACAAATATTGCAAATAATTCCGATGGTCCCATTTCCCCATCCTTTTGTTTGTGTATAGGCAAGAAAAATCTCAAAGGGATTAGAAATGTTCTTTATAGATTGTATAGAAAACCTATAGGTAATATGAATGTGCCTCAGAACTCATAGGGTTCATCACGAATCAGCAGGGTTTTATCATCACAGGCACACTATTTTATTTTTTTAAGGTATGCTTTTCAGAGTACCTTCTTTATTTCATTAACGATATCTCCAGCAGCTTTTGCGGGGTCATCTGACTGATAGATGCTTCTCCCGACGATCACCCAGTCAGTACCTGCCATTATAGTATCAGCAGCACTGCCACCCTGGGCACCGACTCCGGGGGATATTATGGCAAGTTCGTTGCCTATTATCTTTCTGATCTCTTTTACCCTTTCAGGACGGGTAGCAGGAGCTACGACACCTGATGCTTTCTGGTCTGCAGCCATCTGAGCTATTATCTCACCTGCATCCTGCATGAGATCAAGTGCACCGGGATGGCTCATCTCTGTGACCACGAAGATGTCCCTGTCTCTATCACGTGCAAGGTCCACGCAGATCTTCAGGCTGTCATGTCCGGTGAACCCCTGTACTATCACCGCATCCGCTCCGGCATCGAATACCTGTTCACATATGAGACGGTTCGTGTTAGGGATATCGGCCACCTTGAAGTCGGCTATTATGGGTGCATACTCTGCAAGCTTTCCTATGATCTGAAGTCCGCTGGCAAGTACGAGGGGGTAGCCAACCTTTATGGCATCAACGTGACCTGCAACAGCTTCTGATATTCTGATGGCTTCATCGCTGTCAAGTACATCAAGTGCGAGTATGAGCCTTGTGTTCTTTTCCATAATTATCTCCCGGATTTGATTTTAAGCAGATATTTTCCTCAGGCTTTTTTTGCCAGCCGGCTCCTTGCTGCTGCGACCATTATCGGAAGCGTAATGGTGGCATCGGAGTGGACTGTTACGGAGCGTGCTGTCTCGCTGACCTTTCCCCAGGAACGTGCCTCATCAAGTGTTGCACCGCTTAAGCCCCCGGTTTCGGGGGTGTCCATTGTGAGCTGGATGGCGTACTCAAATTCCTGATGTGTGATAAGCATGGACTGGAATATGTAGTTCTTTGGGACACCGCCGCCGATAAGTACTGCCCCGGGGTCCTTTGCCTCATAGCAGATATCGATTATCTCTTTCATGTCCGCAAAGACATCAACGTTGAGTTTGTTGGTCTGCTTGTAGAGCCATGCCTGAAGTCCTATCATGGAGTCCTGTATTGCAGGACAGTAGACCGGTACGTTCATGTCGGCTGCAGCCCTGAGGATGGAGTCCCTGTCATCGATGTTGTTGCCGAGGTGTGTCATGAATTCCCTGATGGAGATGGTCTCGGGACCGATATCGGAGAGTATGCTCTTGATCTTCTCCTCGAAGTCAACAAAATAAGGTTCAGGGAGATAGACATCGTATATCCTGTTTATCTCATCGCTTTTCAGCTCAATGTCATCACATTCCGCACATCCTTTGTAGTGATGCAGTCCCATTGATTCCACTATCTCATGTACCATGTTGGCACCGGTGGTGACAAGCACATCGATGTAGCCGTCATAAATGAGATCAGTTACTATCTGTCGCATTCCTGCGGGCACCATTGCACCTGCAAGCCCGAAAAAGCTGGTGGACCCGTTTGCAAGCATCTCGGTGTAGATGTCAACCGCATCTGCCAGCTTACCTGCTCCAAAGGCACAGCCATCGATGGCACACACAAGTTCGTCCACGCTCATATTCCCGGTGATCTTCGCCTGTCTGATAGGATTCTGGAGTTTCTCTCCATGTGAATGACAATGTTCCATTTTGAAAGCCTCTGTATTTAGCAGGGGTTATGTTGAGGTTGTTCTTTAAGGTTATTATGGCGGTTCAAATTTAATCTCTCTCTTTTTATATGGAGATATAAGTAAACAGAAAAAACGGAACTTCATTATTTTTGGTGCGAGTATAATTGAAGGAAAACATAAAATCAAGAAATCTGATAATTGTTTTTCAGATTATAGCCCTATGAGCCATCGTGGTTATGTAGTAAAGGAATAATAACCATAAAAAGAACAAAACTCTCTTTTTCCATGTCTTACGGTTTTCACCTTTCTCTATATAAATAGGACCAACTACAAAGAGAATAAAGATCATTGAGATTATTAATATTTGCATGTTAGTGATTCGCCCAATAATGGGAAAGCTCCACTCCATGTTTTCGGGTATAGATATTATTATAAGTCCGATTAAATATAATCCCCCTATCAATAGAATCCCAAATGGCGTTAATCCCCCTACCAATCCATGTTGTTTATATAATCGTTTTTCCCAGCTTGTTCCGAATGTCTTTTTGTACCATCTTAGAGATAACACAATTGCGGCAAACAAAAATATGAAAGTAAATATGAAAAGTATATCTTGATCGTTCATACATTCCCTCATGTTTTCAAGAAGTTGCAATATCCCTATCAAGTTTCCTCAAGGATTTTGAGTAAAAATCTTATTTGAGACATATCTTGCTGGCATTGAATGAAACTTCCTTAATAGTTAAAAGTCTGTGATAAATTAATTAAAATATAACTGAATACTATATAAATTGATCAGGTTTCAGGTTTTTGAACTATGTGGGATATAAGTGATCAGTAGGATTTTTTGAGAGAACTCTATCTCTATCGGATAACTTGGCTCTTGGGATCTCAATTCAAATCGAAACATTTAGCTTAATATGTTTTCGCTAACATCCCCTTTGTGTTTTCGGTAGCAATTTAACACTTTGGGTTTTTATCCTTTTTAAACAATTACGGACTAAACTAAATAGGAAATAGGTTTTCTACAGAGCTTGCATAAGCACCAGTTATAACAATTAAAGGTAGTATTAAAGAAATAATAACTTGTATAAATTCAGCTAATGAAAATAGCTCTTCATTACTTAGCAATTTGTTACCACACCAATTAGTTAGACAGATTAAATAACGTTCAAAAAAATATTTAAGAATTGCTATTTCAGTTCCTACTCACAATAATCAGCAAAAAATATTTCTTCTATCCTCATTTGATTCCCAGCCAAATTGCTCCTCTTTATGACAGGAAAACCATAAGAGCGGGGATTGTCATTAGTGTCATAGCTGTTAATAATGATGTCTGAGTCACCTGAAAAGGTCTCAGGTTTCCTGCTACAAATCAAAACAGCTCACAGCATCCCCGGTTTTTTATCTTCCTCAAGTCTGTTTATAACTTCTCCGAGTCTTCTTTCCCTTGTTTCCTCTTTCTTTGCATCAAGTATCCACTCAATGTATTGTCTTTTATATCCGGGTGCGAAGTTATTGAAGTTCTCCCATGCTCGTTTATTTGCAGAAAGGGCTTTTTCGATCTCAGGAGGTATCACAAGTGCCTTTTTCGTTTCTTTTTTACCGATTTTCAAACCGTTCTTATCCTCTGCAAGCAGTTCCCTTATTTTCTCGCAGCCAGCCTCTGTCATCTTTCCGGCTTTTATCATCTTCCTGGCCCTTTCTTTGTTCAGGTCGGACCAGTTGCTTTTCTTTTTTCGGGGCGTGAACTTCTGCATATATCTCTCATCGTCCAGAGTCCTTACAGTGCTGTCTATCCACCCAAAACAAATTGCCTCTTCTACAGCATCATTGTATGCTATGCGGGGTTTATTGGTGTGTTTCTTGTAGTATACCAGCCAGATCTCCTTTTTCTGGCTGTGATGTTTATCAAGCCAGTTTCTCCACTCATCACGGTCAGTTACGTAGAGTTGTTCAGGTGGACGTTTCCAGGCTTTTTTCGAGTTGTCTGCGAAGTTCATGAGATATCGCCCACATCTAACTTGTAGCGTTTTTTTTTTATTTACCTCTTTATGTTAAGAGTAAAGCACGGAGAGAATATCTGAAATCGGGAGAAAATCCGGGGGATAATATTAGTATAGGTCTGGAAGACCAGCAAATCACAACAGCCGACCTGGCAAAATAATTCGATTGCAATTGATACTATCATTAAAATGATCTGGCAAAGTTATATTATGGACACAAAAGTTAAAAAAAGAGAATGGTAGAGAATTACTCTCTCCATTCGTATATGTAGTTTGTTCTGTAGTATCCTCCATTCTTATATAAGTAAAGTATTCTGAATGATCCACCAAATGCATTTGCTTCCGGTGCATTTGCTTTGAATGTACCTTCTTTGATGTCGCCCGTTCCATCCTGCCACCCCATCTTGAAGTAAGCTCCATATGTTTCATCTTCAAGGGAGTAGCCACTTGAAGTACCTCTGTCAATAGCTACATCTGCCATATCTATGCCAATAACACTTGTATCAGTAAGTCCAAGCTGACCAGGTGCTATAAGCTCGCCTTCCTTTCTTACATTGATAGCTATCTCTTCTTCGGCAGCGTAGAAGTCTTCTGGTTCCTCACTAATAGTTCTGACCTGTACTGTTTCGCCCTTGTCTCCAGTGTTGCTGGTCCAGACATTACCTCTTTCATAGTCTACATCGTAGCTGTAGTAGTCATTTGTGCTTGCTACCTTGTCGCCGTAGTCCTCAACTTTTGTAAGATACCAGCCAGGTGTTATTCCGGATGCAGTTGTGCTTGTTTCCGTGCTTTCGAATTCAGCTTGCTGGCTGTCTGTTGCCATGCCTTCCAGCAGTTCCAGCGGTATTGAAACAGTTTGTCCGTCAATAATTTCAAATTCCACCGATTCTTCTACTCCTGCTCCGCTTATTATTACCTTGTAATTTCCAAGCGGCCAGCCGTCATCTGGCTTTTCGAGTATGAATGTTCCACGCCCAAAGTCTTCACCTGTTTCTGATTCAAAGGTATGGATGGAGTAATCGTTATCAAGGTAGATCCACTCTACACTTATCACATCGTTCTCAAAATTGTCGTAGATGAACCATGCATATAGTTCTCCTGAATCCTTTGAATATTTGAGTACTTTATCTACTGGTATGAAGTTCTGTGTAGATGATGTCATCATTACTTCAAGAAGTCTTGGCTCGCCGCTAGCTGTCATGTCGCCATACTTTTCTGTTACTGCCTCGACGATCTCTTGTTCTTCTTCGGTTGTTCCAAAGCTTCCAGGCTTGTATGAGTCACTTATGTCTGTACATCCAGAAAAGGCAATCAAGCCTATCAAAAGTAGTACTAATAGTAGTTTTGATTTCATTTTTACCACCAGCCCAAATTATATATCTTTTTCAGGACGGTTTTATATATTTTCGATTATATTTTAACTTAGTAAAACTGTGTAAGTTAATTATATAACTAAAACAACGATGAACTCTTTATATAAAAACATATCTTCATAATAAACAATTCTCTAAGAAATAAACTACAAATATAAATATCACATCAAACCAATCTCTCCTGGATGAGTTCAAAAATTGATCGTTTCGTTCCGAAGCAGCGTAAAATGTCCACCAGAGTTGGCGGCCTGCTTATCATGGTAGGAGAGACCATGTTCCTTTTCTCCATATTGAACTTCATAATGATAACAAGGCTGCAGTATTATAGTTCAGGGGACAGTTATATCCGGACTCTTTTCCCGCATTACATTGTATTCCTGATCGGTCTATCTGTAATTGCATTTATCGGGATGATGTTCACATATGTCTACATTTTTCCAAGCAAGCAGAAGTTCTCCCAGGAGCAGGCTATAAAGGATGGTCGAAGTCCTATGTATCAGAAGATACTGGAGATTCAGAAGGAACTTAATGAGATGAGGACCACAGTTGACTCGCTTTCCGAAAAGGTCGACCGGATGGCTGAGGAAAGGAACTAAGAATTATTTTCAAACAAATGACCACAGAACTGAGACCTATTATCGATGAGCCCGCCCTTGTGGTGGAAAATGAAACAAAGACACTTGTTGTTGCGGATATACACCTTGGGATAGAGTGGGACCTGTACAGGAGTGGTATTTCCATACCGAGTCGCATGCAGTTCGGACTTGACCGAATGCTGGATTACATAAAAAAGGAATCTCCGGGCAGGATCATCCTTCTGGGAGACGTGAAGCATAACGTTCCACAGATATCCTGGCAGGAAAGAGATGAGATCCCCTATTTCCTTGAATCCCTGGCAGAACATGCGGAAGTTGACATATTTCCGGGAAACCATGACGGAGGTATCGAATATCTGGTCCCGAAAAGATCGGATATAACCGTACATCCTGTGAGGGGTTCGGTAATAGAGGGAATTGGCTATTTGCATGGTCATACATGGCCAGACCCTGATCTGCTCTTTGCCGATTACATGATCACCGCACACAACCACCCGACAATACGCCTGACAGATTCCCTTGGCTATTCGATAACAGAGCAGAGCTGGATCAGGACAAGACTCAAAGCAGATGTGATCAAGGGACATTTCAGAAGTCTTGATCTGAATTCCGGGAAAGGTAAATGGAAAGGTCCGGAACTGATAATAGTCCCATCCTTCAACGAACTTTGCGGCGGGGTGGCGTTCAATGAGTCCCTGCATGACGACCTCCTTGGCCCCATGTTCTCGTCCGGTGCGGTGGATATCGATGATGCACAGATCTATCTGCTTGACGGGACACCGCTAGGAGCACTGAAATTTATTCGAAAGATGGAAGAGAGCAGACCTCGCTTAAAAAGCAGGAGAAAAGGAGTGAAAAAATGAGTTTTGGGAATATCTTTGATTCATTCGATCCGCGGATACAGGAAGCCCTGAAAAAGCAGGGTTTTAAAGCTCCGACAGAACCACAGGAGAAGGTATTTCCGTATATTCTCCAGGGAAAGCATACATTCCTGGTAGCTCCGACCGGCTCGGGAAAGACCGAGTCCGCCGTTTTGCCGATATTCAATGCCATTCTTTCAAAGACCAAAGAACAGAGAACAGGTATTTCAGCACTTTACATTACACCCCTGCGTGCACTGAATCGTGATATGCTCTCACGTATCCGCTGGTGGGGAGCTGAACTCGGAATTGATGTACAGGTGCGTCACGGGGACACTTCCCAGTATGAACGGCAGAAGCAATCACGCAAACCGCCTGATTTTCTGATCACCACGCCTGAAACACTACAGGCAATGTTCACAGGTTCACGTTTACGGAAGAACCTGAGTTACGTGACACATGTGGTTGTGGATGAGATACATGAGATGGCATCCTCTAAAAGAGGAACTCAGCTTGCTGTCGGTCTTGAGCGACTTGTGGAGCTGGCAGGGGAGTTCCAGAGAATAGGACTTTCAGCCACAGTAGGTAATCCTGAAGAGGTTGCAAAGTTCCTTGTGGGTGCTGAGCGGGATGTTTCTGTTGTGGTTGTGACCCTGCTGAAACTTCTGGAATTCAATGTGCTCACACCCGCTCCCATTGAAGAAGATATAGAGCTTGCCAAGAAAATCGGTTCTGATCCTGAATTTGCGGCCCATCTGCGCTATATCCGGGATATTGTCGAGGATAATGTCTCCACATTGATTTTTGTCAATACCAGACAGAGTGCTGAAGCCCTTGCATCTGGCTTTAAGATGCTCGAGCTGCCCATTGGCGTGCACCATGGCTCGCTTTCGGTGGATTCAAGAATAGAGGCAGAAGAATCCTTCAAGAATGGTGATCTCAGGGGTCTTATATGTACGTCATCCATGGAGCTTGGAATTGACATCGGTAATGTGGACCACGTTGTACAATACGGCTCTCCCAGACAGGTCTCAAGGCTTTTGCAGCGTGTGGGCCGTGCAGGTCACAGGATACATGAGGTTTCTAGGGGAACTGTTCTGGCAATGGGTGTGGATGATGTTGCCGAGAGCATGGCCATATGCAAACTTGCACTTGACGGCAGGGTTGAGGATATCGATCCGCATATGAACTCCCTTGATGTGGTTGCCAACCAGATATCGGGACTTGTGCTCGACTTTGGAGAGGTCGGGATTGAAAAGATGTTCTCCATCTTCAAACGCGCCTATCCTTTCAGGGACATGAGCTTTGATGTGTTCAAAAAGGTAGTGGAACAGGTAAACGATTACAGGATGGTCTGGAATGAGGAGGGTTCTGATGTCTTCTCACGCAGAAGGAAAAGCTGGCAGTACTATTATGATAACCTTTCCATGATTCCGGACGAGAAGAAATACGAGATATTCGATATGGTCACCGGGAGGACCGTGGGTGTGCTCGATGAGGCCTTTGTGATCAACTTCGTAACACCCGGGGCGGTCTTCATTACAAAAGGCGATATGTGGAGGGTAATTGAGATGAACAGTGACCGTGACAGGATCAAGGTGGAGCCTGTACGCGGGATGGGGGAGATACCGAGCTGGGTCGGTGAGGAAATACCCGTACCTTTTGAGGTTGCCGGAGAAGTCGGGTCTATACGAAAGACCATTGCCGACCGGATGATTGAGGGCCTGGAAGATGAGGGTATAGCACTGCAGCTTACACATGACTATCCGGTGGATCTTAACGGAGCTTTGCTGCTTGTAAACCTGATCAGGGAGCAACTGGCAGGTAATTATCCGGTTCCGGATTCTCAAATACTGCTTATTGAGAATGATGAGGATGCAGTACTTATCAATGCCTGCTTCGGACACAACACCAACGAGACCTTTGCAAAGGTTTTGACATCACTGCTTGCTGCAAGATATGGCAGCAGTGTTTCCCAGGAGATCGATCCGTACAGGATACGATTGCAGCTTCCAAGAAGGATAAAAGCACGTGAGATAGAACAACTGATACGTGATATACAGCCCGAGCATATTGAGCCTATAATCGAGATGACGCTGAAGAACACCTCGCTCATGAAATGGAAAATGGTACATGTTGCCAGGAAGTTCGGTGCTCTGAGTAAGGACATAGACTATGACCGGATAAGCATGAAGAAGCTGCTCGAGATATATCGCGGAACTGCCATGTATGACGAGGTTATCAGGGAGATATTTCATACCATGCTGGATGTTCGAAAGGCATCGGAACTTTTTATGCAGATTTACTCGGGTGAGATCGTTGTGATCACAACCCCTTCTACCCCTGTCGGCAGAGCGGGCTTTTCCATGAAAAGGGACCTGACAGCACCTGAGAAGGCTGACAGGTCCATAGTGATGGCTCTGAAGGAGAGGATAATGAACGACAGGGTCATACTCTTCTGTGTACACTGTAAGAAATGGATATCAAGAAGAAAGGTCAAGAACGTTCCTGATGAGATCATCTGTCCGGTCTGTGATTCCGGAATGATAGCTTCTTTAAAACCCTGGGAAGAAGATGAGGTTAAACTTGTCCAGAAGCAGGATAAGGCGAGTTCTGCGGATGATATAAAACGTATCAGAAGAGTCTACAGGAATGCCAATATCGTAATGACTCACGGGAAACAGGCTGTGATTGCACTCGCCAGCAGGGGTGTGGGTCCTGAGATGGCAACCCGTGTGATCCAGAAGATGAGGCATGATGAAGAGGCGTTCTACAGGGATATATTGGTAGCTGAGAGAAACTATGCAAAGAACAAGAGGTTCTGGAGTTAATTTTGAATTAGCTTGTTGAGCATTTTTGTTGATTATACGAATTAAATCCCGGGATGGATCCTGCCAGATTTTGACCTCATTTTCTTTAAGTGCCTTAAGCATCAATCATGAATGAATGCATACTACGTATGCACTATATAATTTATAAAAACACTCTTTCATGCTGGTATTCTCATCGGACAATCCCACAAAAGCGGCTTCAATCCAATAGTTTTATATCTGATGTAACGTAAATCAAGGTGATTAAAATCTACTCTAAAGAGAAGGATTCATTATGAACATGAAAGAAAGGTTTTTAAAAGCGTTGAAAGGTGAAGAAGTCGACAAAGTTCCTGTACTGTCCGTAACCCAGACCGCCATTGTCGAAATGATGGACAAGACCGGTGCTGAATGGCCAGAAGCACACACTGACGCACAGAAGATGGCAGACCTTGCAATGGCAACATACACAGAATGTGGTCTTGAAGGTGTAAGGGCTCCATACTGTCTTACAGTACTTGCAGAAGCAATGGGCTGTGAAGTCAACATGGGTACAAAGAACAGACAGCCATCCGTTACAGGTCACCCTTATCCAAAAGGTGTTGACAACCTTGAAATGCCAGAGAACCTCCTTGAACAGGGAAGGATCCCAGCAGTAATGGAAGCACTTGGAATCCTCAAGGAAAAGACCGGTGGAGAAGTACCTGTTATCGCTGGTATGGAAGGTCCTATCACACTCGCATCCGACCTCGCAAGTGTTAAGAAGTTCATGAAATGGTCAATCAAGAAGCCAGAAGACTTCCAGACCATCCTCGACTTCGCATGTGATGCATGTATCGAATACGCAAATGCACTCCTCGATGCAGGCGCAGATGTAATCAGCGTACCAGACCCTGTGGCCTCACCTGACCTCATGGCTCCTGACACATTCGACAAGGTTCTCAAGCCAGTACTTCAGAAGTTCGCTGACGGTGTCAATGGTCCAATGATTCTCCACGTTTGTGGTGACGTAACCCCAATTCTTGAAATGATGGCAGACTGCCACTTCGAATCAATCAGTATCGAAGAGAAGGTAAAGGATCTTGCAGGCGCAAAGGCAAAGGTCGGCGACAAGGTAACAATCTGCGGTAACGTTTCAAGCCCATTCGTACTTCTTGCAGGCGACGAAGCAAAGGTAAAGGAAGCTGCAAAGAAAGCTCTTGACGACGGAATCGACGTACTTGCTCCTGGCTGTGGTATTGCACCTGACACCAAGTGCTCAAACCTCAGGGCAATGGTCGAAGCAAGAGACGAATACTTCGCATAAGTTCAACCTGCATGACATAGTTCTTAACTATGCATGCAAACCTTTTCTTTTTTGAGTTCTGTTTCCTGGACATTTCAAGACTTTTTCTTTAATCAATTCGATGTATTTTCTGATATTTTCACAAATATTTAATAGAACCTAAATCTTATCTTTGTTTATAAAAAAATAAACAAACTATGTTTGTCAACTGCGGTTGGGAAACTAATTTTAAAGGAGTTCTATATCATGCAATTTAGTCTTGGAATAGATGCCGGGGGTACGTATACGGATGCAATTCTGGTAAGGGATTCAGATGGTTCTGTGGTGAGCTCAAGTAAAGCGCTAACAACTTATCCTGATCTTGTGGGTGGTATAAGAAATGCGATCGAAGCTCTTGATCCAACATACCTTGAAAAGATCAATCTGGTATCTGTATCAACAACTCTTGCAACAAATACGGTTCTTGAAGGTACGGGATGTCGGGTAGCTCTTATTCTTGTAGGGGACCATCCTGTAAACGGGGACTTCCCGGCGGTACATGTACTTTCGACGTCAGGTGGTCATGGTTTCAATGGTGAGGAAATTGAAAAACTTGACATTGATGATGTCAGAAGATTCGCTGAAAGAGTAAAGGATGATGTCGCTGCTTTTGCAGTTTCTTCCTTTTTTAGTACTCGTAATCCTGAACATGAACTGGCTATCACTGATCTAATACATGAGGTGACAGGACTGCCTGTTGTATGTGGCCATGAGTTGTCTCAGGATCTTGGTGCTTATGAAAGGGCAGTTACTGCGGCCTTGAATGCTCAATTGATTCCGATTTCTCATAAATTTATTCGTTCCGTAATGGATGAGATCAAAAGAAAAAAGATCAATGCAAGGCTATTGATGCTGAAATGTGATGGCACAGTTGTGGGGTTGAAGGATGCACTGGATAAGCCTGTGGAAACAATATTTTCCGGACCGGCTGCAAGTCTTGTGGGTGCATCCTTCCTTTCAGGTCTGGATACCTGTGCAGTGGTGGATGTAGGTGGTACGAGTACCGATGTTTCAGCAATAATAGATGGTGTTCCTGAGTTGTCTGAAACCGGGGCAGTTGTAGGTGGATGGAAAACAAGGGTACGTGCAACAAGAATGGAAACCTCTGCCATGGGCGGGGACAGCCATGTATGGGTACATTCTAAAAAGACACATATAGGTCCAAGAAGGGTCGTTCCTCTTTGCCTTGCTTCTTCCAGATATCCGGATTTTTTAAACAAATTAAAGAAAAGTCCGGTTCCGCTGAGAAGCTCTCTGGATAGGAATGTGCAGCCTACAAAGTTCTTTATGAGGTCGGGGTTTAAACCAATCGGGCTGGATGAGTATGAAACCGAAGTTCTAAATTCGATTGGTAATGAACCGATAAACATTGATGAGATTGCCGTTTTATCAAAAAGATATCCTTCAACCACTATTCTCGATTCTCTTATACAGAAAAGACTGATACAGGCTGTTGGTTTTACTCCAACAGATGCTCTCCATGTCCTTGGGGAATATACTTCCTGGGATGTCGAGGCATCAAAAGCAGGTGCTGAAAAACTTGCAAGACTTAGCAATATTGGCATTCATGAGTTCTGTAATAACGTTAAGGATATTGTGTCCAGAAACATGGCATTTAATCTGATGTCATATATGCTTCCCGGAATTGATCGCTCCGGAATTAAAAAGATAGTTGATGGAGAGTTTAATTCAAGATTTAAGGTGGATATTCCTGTTGTTCTTCTTGGAGGGCCGGTTTCTGCATATAAAGAAAATATGGATAATATTATTGATGCTGAGATAGTCATTCCCGGGCATGCAGAAGTAGGGAATGCTGCAGGTGCTCTATTCGGAAAAGGAATTAAAAGAATAGAAATTATTATAAAACCAATTTCAGTAGCAGACCCTGATGAGGGTTATTTTGTATTTTCTCCAATGGGCAGGAGTGTTTTTCAAGGATACCGTGAAGCTGTAGAATATGCCAATGCCCATGGAAAAGAGCTGGTTATTGGATATATGGGTGAATGTGGAGTAAGCAAAGATAACGTTGAAATAAAAGTAATCCAGAAGACATTTTCGCCTGAAGGCTGGAAAAAAGATCCCCTTGAGACGGTGATTCAAATTACCGGAATAGGATATCCTAAGAAGTTTATGATGTGATTGGAGGTTCTATTTTTATTATTTTACCTTTAAAATGCATACTTTACAGTACGGTAAAATATACTATAACTAAGAAAAAAGAAAAAAAGAGACAAGTTCTAGATTTAGAACTTGTAGTTGTCTTCTGGTCTGAAGACTGCAACTTCTGCCTTGTACTTCTCGAGACTCTCGCTCATGAAGGTGTCTGCCTCGTCGGTCATTGCGTCGAGTGACTTCTTTGCGTCTGCAAGTGCGTTCTGTTCGAACTTGGACATCATGAGTTTCTTGGAGTCTGAATCGTTGAGTATGTCGACACAGGCGATTGCTGCGTTCTTTGCACGGAGGTACAGGTCGTCTCCGTCCTTTACGATTGACTCTGCAACCTTGTATGCGTTGTCGTATGCAAGGACATATCCCTGTGGGTCTCTGTACTTGTCAGAGAGTACGAGGATGTCACGGAGCATCTTTGCATTTCCGGTCTCTGTTGCTACGTTGAGCATTGCTGCATCGTAGTTAAGGGACTCTGACCAGCACTGTACGGTTGTACCACCGAATTCACCGTGGTATTCTACAGATTCGTTTGACCACAGGTCACAGCACTGCATGACAAGGTTACCCATTACGTCAGCGTGTGCGCATGTTGAGGTCTTTCCTTCCTGTGAGATTGGGCATCCTGTGATTGCCTTTACGATTGTGTTCTCGTATCCACAGTCCTTACCTGGACCCTGGGCACCTGCTTCATATCCTGCGAGTGTCCTTGGTGCGGAGATTGCTCTTGCGATGATTGCAAGTGTGTGTGCAAGGTTCTTGTCGAGGAGACCACCGGCTATGAACATTGCGGTGTTTGCCTGTGCACAGTCTGTGTCACCAGCTGCAATTCTGCCCTTCTTGTCTGCGATCTTCCTGATGTCTTCCCAGATCATGGTCATGTCCATTGAACCGAGGCAGCCAATTGCGTAGATAAGACCTGGTACGTCGTTCCTAAGAACTGCATAGTCAAGAATTTCCTTACCGCCCATTGTTTCGATGGACAGGAAGTCAGCACCTGCTTCTGCGACTGCTTCGAAGGACTCCATGAGCTTGTCGTACTTTGGACCGATCAGTGCAAGAAGGTCACGGTCTTCACGGATGTCACCAGGTGTGTGCCTGAGACCACATTTGATTCCGTATTCTTCGTGGTATTCTTCCAGGATTGTCTTCTGTACGTGAGCGACCTCTCCTCCCCAGTCAGGGTTGTTGGTCATCTGCTCTACGTGCTCTGTCTCAAGTGATACTGCTGGGAAACCGATCTGTACAGCTCTTGCCATAATGTCGGTTGTAAGTCTGCGGTATTCAGAAACGAGTTTCTCCTTGGAGACACCAGCTTCTGGTCTTGGTGCATAGTTAACTTCTGCTGTTACGTATCCTGCACCTACCTCTAATCCGAGTTCTGCCTTTACAGGGTAGACTGACTTACCGAAGATCATGTCGTCAGCAGCTTTGTATGCCATATCAGTGTATCTTTTAACCATTT
>DACO01000046.1:24534-25908 GCA_002508635.1 Methanolobus sp. UBA118
TCTGCCATCTTTGGTGCGTCTGCTGCTTCTTCACCATATACACCAAGTTCATACTGGGTAACGAAGTCCTGGTTTACTGCACCGCCACCACACTGGAATGGTACTTTGACTCCAGACTCGAGAAGTCTGTCGTTGACTTCCTTGAATGCATACATTGTTGTTGTCATCAGTGCTGTTCCGGTAAGCATCATTGGGCTTTCCTTCTTTACAGCTGCGATAACTTCATCTACTGGTACATCACGGCCAAGGTCTACTACATCGTAACCAGCTGCTCTGAGAAGTGCTGCTACAATTGATTTACCTATGTCGTGTACGTCACCTTCTGCTACGTGGCAAACAACCTTTCCTTTTGCTTTTGGGGTTGCTCCCTGATCTTTACAGTACTCGATACCATCGAGCATTGCGTCAGCAGACATCATGACGTTTGGCAGGAAAATGACACCCTGGTCATATAAGTCGGTGACGATCTTCATACCTGGCATGAGTACATCATCGATAAGTGCGATTGGGTCTGCACCACCATCGATTGCCTTCTCAAGACCTTCGATTACGTCATCCTCTTCTCCCTCAAAGATTGCAGCAGCAATTGTTCTTGCTGGTTCCTCTTTAGGATACATTTCGGCTGCCATGTCTTCAGGTGTCTGTGCTTTTTCTTTCTGCACATTGTACCTGACTAATATTTTGGTTGGGTCTATATCCATCTATTCTACCTCCTTAGTATCTAGATTGATTTCTGCCACTTGCCGTATAAAACAACGGTTAAAGCGGCAATGGATATCCATTAGCAAAGGCACAACTGACGCATGAAAGATCTCCACAATCTGACAAGCATCCTTAACCTTTAGCCAACTTCATATTTCCACACAAGCACTTAATCGAGGCAGATATATAAAGCTAGCGGTTTCGATATTTTATAATAGAGTTGGAATAGATTTCAATAATATATCTCATAGACCTTCGTCTGATATCTTTTTTTTTTAAAAACCAAAGTCTACTGAGGTAGCATATTTGAGAAGTTATTGCCTAACACTTATAATTAATTTATGTTATAGTGTTTTATATTATTATTGTTCTGTTGTATGGGGGTCAGTTTTAAATAAAATGATTATTTGACTCATATTTAGTTGTTTTATGTAAAGTTACGTTGTTTTGTTTTACTTTTCTTTGTAAGATTATTTTAATTAAAAAGTCAAGAATTAACTGTATTTTTTTTATTCTAGTTATTTTATATACATGAGTTAACACAGTGTCATGGGTTCTGATCAAAAATTCTGTTTGATCATAAGTTTGTTTACCGTTCGATTTAAGTATGAGTGGTTTTTGGTCGACATATCTTCAGATCTATTATACACTTCTGAAGTGCGTTTAAATTCG
>DACO01000018.1 GCA_002508635.1 Methanolobus sp. UBA118
AGAACTTGTGTCTGATTCCGGTAAAGCTGCCTATGGTGAGGCACAGGTAAGACAGAACCTGAGTATCGGAGCTGTTGAGATATTGCTCATATCCGAGGATCTCAGAGCCGAGCGCCTGACTTTCCAGTGTCCTACAGGCGATTATGAAAATAAGATCAGCAGGAATTTCAGACCCGGTGAAGAACCCGACTTCTCGGAGCAGTGTCCTGAATGCGGTACCAACCTTGAGATAGTCGAAAGGGTTGACGTGGTGGATGAGCTGTCCGAACTTGCGGACCAGATGGGAACGGAAGTAGAATTCATTTCCACGGACTTTGATGAGGGTTCCCAGTTGCTCAACGCATTTGGTGGAATAGTTGCCGTACTGCGGTTCAATACTGGTGTCTGATAGGATATTGAGGTGTTATCTTGTTTCTTGAATTTAAAAAACAGGTAAGTTCGGCCCTGGAAGATGCTGTTGCATCTCTGGGCTTTCAGACGGATGACCTTGGGCTGGAAGCGTCCCAGCATGCAGACATTGCTTCAAAGGTAGCATTCCGTCTTGCAGCACAGGCAAAACAGAATCCAAAGGAGCTTGCTGAAAAGATAGCTGAGGCAATATTCTTGCCGGATGATTCACTTATCGGTGAGATTACCACAGTGGGTCCTTACATCAACATAAACGCAAACAGGAACTACATCGATGAGACCGTTTTCAGGATAAGGAAAGAAGAGGACGGATTCGGGGGAGGTTTCTGTGAGGGAAGGATACTGCTGGAGCACACATCCGCAAATCCGAACGGTCCCCTGCATGTAGGACATATCCGCAATTCCATTATCGGTGATACCCTCAAACGTATACTCATGCGTGCGGGCTATGATGTTGAAACCCAGTACTATGTCAATGATATGGGACGCCAGATAGCCATTGTCTCCTGGGCGCTTACACAGTTCGAGTTTGATACCTCAAGAAAGCCTGATCATGCGATTGCTGATGTTTACATAAAAGCAAACGCAAAACTCAATGATAATCCGGAAAAGGTTTCAGAGATCGACAGTCGTATGCAGCTTGTGGAAAAGGGTGATGAGGCTACGATCAAGAGTTTCGATGAAGCCGTTGCACTGGTGGTTGAAGGTATCAGGGAAACCCTTTTGCGTATGAATGTGGAACATGATAGTTTCCCGCATGAATCCGGTTTTATCCGCTCGGGTGCTGTCAACCGGATAGTCGAGGAGATCAAAGCTACCGGCAGGACGGAAGTAGATGACGGTGCCCTTGTTGTGGACCTCTCTGATTACGGTTTTGAAAAAACACTTGTTATCCAGCGCTCTGATGGTACGTCACTTTATACAACACGTGATCTTGCCTACCATGAATGGAAAGGTGAGAGAGCCGACAGGATGATCGATGTCCTGGGAGCGGACCACAAACTCATATCAGGACAGCTCAAGGCAACCCTGAACGCAATAGGCAAGAAAGAACCTGAGATTGTGATATTCGAATTCGTGTCCCTGCCGGAAGGCTCCATGAGCACCCGCAGGGGTAAGTTCATCCCGGCGGATGATCTGCTTGACAAGATAGAGGACCAGGCCTATGTGGAAGTTGAGAAACGCCGTCCTGAGATGCCGGATGAATTTAAAAGGCAAGTTGCAAGGAATGTGGGTATCGGTGCTGTAAGGTATGATATCGTGAAAGTCTCTCCTGAAAAGTCAACGGTATTCGACTGGAAGGAAGCCCTTGACTTTGAGAAGCAGGGCGGCCCCTTCATCCAGTACTCACATGCACGTGCCTGTAGTATTCTCAAAAAGGCTCAGGAGGATGGTCTCTGGGATTCTGCAAGACCGATTGATCCGTCACTGCTGATCGAGGATACGGAAGTGGACCTGATAAAGAAAATGGCAGCCTTTGACAGTGTCATAGAAACATCCTCCAGGGAACTCAAACCTCACTCGGTTGCCATCTATGCAAGGGAACTTGCTGATTCTTTCAACCAGTTCTACAGATTCGTGCCTGTAATAAGTGCAGAGGATGAGGAGGTCAGATCTGTCAGGCTTGCACTTGTGGACTGTGCAAGGATAGTACTTGCAAACGCACTTGACACACTTGGAATAGCTGCCCCTGAATCGATGTGATAAGGGGTCGCTTTTCCATTCCTTACTCTTTTGTTTTGCATAAGTTTTGTTAGCAGAGCCTGTTGGCGCTTATATCTACAGATTTTTTTGCAGTACTTTACAGTATGTGATACCTGCACAAAACTTAAATATGACCATGGTCATTTATGACCGCGGTCATATTTATTGCTAATGGCCTTTAAAGTTAATATTAAGGATCAGATATGTCCCTGCGTGAGAAAAAGAAACTCGAGACCAAGAACAGGATCTTCGAGGTATCGGGAAGGCTGTTCAAGGAAAAAGGTTTTGAAAACACCACCATAGATGCTATAACAAAGGAAGTGGGAATAGCAAAAGGAACATTCTTCAACTATTTCCCTACCAAGGAATCCTTGCTTCTTTATTTCAGAGAACAGAAACACGAACTGGTCAATGATCTGCTTGAAGCTGAAAGGTCAAAGAACGCTCCAAGCAGGGAAAAGATAAAGAGTTTTCTGGTCCGTCTGGCGGAAAGCTATGAGAAGGACAAAGAACTTTCAAAACTCTTCATACTGGAATACAAGAGATATGTGGTGCACTCCGGATTAAAACCGGATGATGAAAAAAGCATGCATAACCGGTTCAACAGGATTCTTTATGATTTGCTTGAAGAGGGTGTGGGGAACGGAGAGATCAGGAGTAGCACCGATCTGAAAAAAGCGGCTGAGATGCTGAATGTCATCTATCTCCACACGCTTATCGTATGGCTGAGATCCGATAACGACTTTTCCTTCTCCGGGGATATATCCGCAAAAATAGATATATTATTCGAAGGTATCGGGGATTAATCAAATGTTTGCAATAGAGGTTGAGAACCTCACAAAGGAATTCGACGGATTCGTTGCTGTTGACAATATTTCCTTCAGCATAGGCAAAGGTGAGATCTTTGGTTTGCTTGGCCCCAACGGTGCAGGAAAGACCACAACTATGTCTATGCTTTCAACCACACTTAAACCGACATCCGGAAAGGCTTATGTTAATGGTTTCGATATCCTGAAAAATGAGGATGATGTAAGAAAGTCCATAGGGATAGTGTTTCAGGACCAGAGTCTCGATGAAGAGCTGACAGCCTATGAGAACATGGATTTTCACGGAAGGCTCTATCGTGTGCCAAAAGAAGAGAGGCAGAAAAAGATAGCAGAACTTCTGAAACTGGTTGAGCTAGAAGATAAAAAGGACAATCTCGTAAAAACCTATTCCGGTGGGATGCGAAGGCGTCTTGAGATAGCAAGAGGATTACTTCACGAGCCGGATGTACTTTTCCTGGATGAACCCACTCTGGGTCTTGACCCACAGACAAGGAATCACCTCTGGGATTATATCGAGAAGCTCAACGGGGAAAAAGGGATTACGCTAATTCTCACCACTCATTATATGGACGAAGCGGACAAGCTCTGCAACAGGGTGGCAATAATTGACCGGGGTAAGATCATCGCAAGTGACACCCCGGAAAAGCTCAAGGATTCCATAGGGGGAGATGTGATTACTATCCATTCTCCACAAAAGAACGATCTTTACGAAATAATCAAAGATCAGACATGGGTCAAGCATCTGGACCTTCATGACAGCTCGCTCACTATAAGCCTTCAGAATGCGGGACAGCATGTTGCAGAGATCGTGAATCTCTCTTCTGAAAAGGGGATAAGCATTGATGATATCTCTATCCACAAACCCACTCTTGAGGATGTTTTCCTGCATTATACCGGCAGGACGATACGGGAAGAGGAAGCCAACACCAAAGACCGCATGCGAATGATGCAAAGGGTGAGGAGGTAATAATATGGATATTGTCTATACCATATGGCTGAGGAACGTAAAACGTTATCTGCGTTCCAGAAGCAGGATCGTCGGAAGTCTGGGTATGCCTCTTTTCTTCTTGCTTGTGCTGGGGTTCGGACTTAATTCTGTTGTCACACTTCCGGGTATGGAACATGGCTATACCGGATTCATCATTCCGGGAATCATATCCATGAGTGTGTTGTTCACTTCGGTATTCTCGGGAATTCAGATAATATGGGATAAGCAATTCGGTTTCCTGAAAGAGACCCTCGTGGCTCCGGTATCAAGGCTTGAGATAATGCTGGGACAGACTATAGGCGGAGCTACAGCCTCAGTGATCCAGGGTCTTATAATCCTTGTTCTGTCACTTCTGATAGGACTCAATATCACCAGCATCCCCGGATTTCTGATTGCAATAGTCTTCATGGTGCTCATAGGGCTATCTTTTACAGCCTTTGGTATTGCCATTGCATCGAGGATGGAGGATATGCATGGTTTCCAGCTTATAATCAACTTTGTCGTCTTCCCTATCTTCGGACTCTCAGGGGCGCTGTTTCCCATTGACAGTCTGCCATCATGGCTGAGATCCCTTACGCTGCTGGACCCGCTGACGTATGGTGTCGAAGGTATCAGGTACGGCTTGCTTGGAAGCTCCCAGGTGAATCCGCTACTCAGCTTTGTGGTGCTTACGGGATTTACGGTTTTCATGGTGGTCTTTGGTGCCTACCTGTTCAGGAAGATAAGCATCTGATACCACAGACAATTAGAAGCACAAATAAAAGGAGCTTTTAAGTGCCCTTTTTCTTATTTTTACGTTTGAGGCCGTTTTTTAAGATCAAAAACCCATCTGCTGATTCCGGGTGCTACATTACCGCATCTGCGGTGGAATTTCACTTCAAAACCCATATTCTCATATCTTGTGATAAGTCCGGGAATATCTTCTCTGGGTTTGAAGGTATAGAAGTGAACATCGCCTCCTGTTCTGACCATGGATGAAATTTTCTCCAGAAAATGGTCCATGCCATAGGGTGTGGGTATGATGGCTCTGTCAAATTCAGATTTTATCATTTTCGGTATGTGAGATGCATCGGCGTTAATGATATGGATTTTTTCTTCCAATTTGTTCAGCTTGCAATTCTCTTTGAGTGACAGGCACGCAAAGGGGTTCATTTCCACTGCAACTACATCGGCTCCTGTGGCTGCTGCAGGGATTACAAAGGGGCCGACACCTGAAAAAGGAATGAGCACGCTCTCATTCGGTTTCACCTGAGATGCTATCCTTTTTCTCTCAAATCCCAGTCTCGGGTTAAAAAAGGATCTTTTAACGTCTATCCTGTATACAAATCCGAATTCCCTGTGAGTGGTCCCGGTGCTCTCACCTGCCAGTATCTCAAAATCGGCAACTCTGTGGTCACTTTCAAGCTTTGAGGTCTTGTTGAGCACTGTCCGGATATTGCCCATGCGCTGCATTATTGCAGAGGCAATCTCTGGTTTGTATTTTCCCAGCTCTTCGGGAATCACTACTATGGCAATATCTCCGATAATGTCAAAACGGTTTGGGAGCTTTTCCAGCTCCTTTTCAGGAATCTTTCCATGCAGGTCGGTTTTGAGGCTCATCCTTTGTTCGGATCTGCTATATGTCACAGATATTTAAAAACGCTTACAATCCCTTTTACCCTTCAAGGTATCGGGTTGTCATTTTCCTTTCAACTAGGTTGTATGAGGAATCAATGAACAGTCGTATAGGTTTTTAAGTCCCAAGCACAATATATGAATGATTTAAATTAATTTAGGGATCTTTAAGAAAATCGACCAAAAGGGTACACAATGGAAAAAGCTACGTTTGCAGGAGGCTGCTTCTGGGGGGCTGAAGATACTTTCAGGAAGATAAAAGGTGTTACAGGAACGCGGGTCGGATATACAGGTGGTTCGAAGGAGAATCCCGATCATATCGAGGTCCTAAGCGGTAAGACAGGCCATGTAGAGGCTGTGGAGGTCACTTTTGATCCTGCTGTAGTAAGTTTTGGTGAACTGCTTGCAGCGTTCTGGAAAATGCATGACCCTACACTGGCAAGGAAGGAACTGCTCAAAGATATCTGGGATATAAATGATGATTCCGTACTTGAAAGCTCACCTGAGTACGCAGGCAGTCATTACAGGTCAGCAATATTTTACCATAATGAGGAACAAAGACAGACAGCCATAAAATCCCTCCATGAACTCCAGAAATCCCTCGGGCAGGACAAAAAAGTACTTACTGAGATAGTCTCTGCGACCGTATTCTATCAGGCAAAGGATGAACATCAGCAATATTTTGAAAAGAACGGGGGCAATAAGGAGTCCTGTGGATGTAACACAGGAAACTGCTCGATAGAATAAGATTTTCGCTCTTTCTATAGCAATCAATCAATTCCTGCTAATACTAAATATGGGTCCCGGGTCTGTCCGTTTATATCTCGCAGAAATTATTCTTCAGCTTCTCGGTCAGCTTTATATTCTCAGAGTAATCAACTTCAACATCCAGTATCCAGACACCACCTGAATCCAGTGCTTCCCTGAGCTTGGGCTGCAGTTCTTCGGCACTTTCGATCTTCATACCCTTTGCCCCGAAGCTCTCAGCAAGTTTCACAAAATCAGGATTTGTAAAGCTGGTGCCTATGCTCTGCTCAAACTGTTTCTTTTCATGCCATTCGATGAGACCGTATTTTGAGTCGTTGAAAATGACAACCACAAAATTACACCCGAGTCTTACGGCGGTCTCAAGATCCTGCAGGTTCATAAGGAATCCGCCATCACCTGCAACTGCCACTACTTTACGCTCAGGCATGAGAAAGCTGGCTGTTATGGCTGCAGGAAGTCCAAATCCCATGGATGCAAGGCCATTTGAGATGAAGACCGTATTTGGCTCATAGGCCGGGAAAAGCCTTCCCACCCATAGCTTATGGGCTCCCACATCACTTACCAGTATATCGTTCCTTGAAAGACATTCCTTTATATCATAGATTATCTTCTGGGGCTTTACCGGGAAGGACAGATCGTCTTTATAATCCTCAAGCTCTGCCCTCATCCTTGAGCGTACAGTTTTGAACCTTTCCGATATCTCTCTTTTGAAATCGCACTGCTGTTCAAGTTTGAACAGAGTCTGTTTTATGTCTCCAGGCAGCATCAGATCGGGTATATAACTCTCATCAGTCTCAGGATGGTCGGAATGGATGTGAATGATCTTTTTTGAACCATCAGGATTCCAGGAACTGGGACTGTACTCAACATAGTGACAATGTTCAAACAGGTCCCACGACGGAACTCCAGGGCGCACCACT
>DACO01000074.1 GCA_002508635.1 Methanolobus sp. UBA118
GGTCCCATTACCACACCCTTACCACCTGCATAGGCACAACCACGGTTTGTCATTATGCCGGGGATGGTCTTGGCGTTAGCTTCGATATGATTGTCGGAACAGGAGCTCTTGACTGTAAAGTGCTTTCTTCTGTCCTTGGCGACCTTCTCAGGGTAGATCTTCATCATCTCATCGATGACTTCCTGCGTGGACTCTACTTCAGAACTCATTGTTCTTCCCTCCCTACAGTGATTTCGCCTTCTTCTCCGGTCCTTATCCTGACTGCTTCAGGAATATCGGTCACGAAGATCTTTCCGTCTCCTGCATGTCCTGTCTTGTTGATGTTTATTATGCGCTGGATTACCTTCTCAGCTGCCTTGTCATCAACAACTATTGTGAACAGGCGCTTTGGAACAAATGGAATACAGTTCTTTGATGAAACTCCTTCCTGTGCTGGAAGTGGTGGGTCGAATTCATAGCAAAGTCCCTTTTGCTTTCCTCTTCCCATCACCTTTTCCACTGTAAAGGAAGGATATCCGCAGTCAGAAAGTGCATCAAGTGTCTTGTGCACCTTGTTCATGCGGATAATTGCCGTGATTTCCTTCATTTAATAGTCTCCATCCTGTTTACAGTCCGCTTTCGCCGGTACGTATTGTGTAAGCGTTTTCTACCGGATTTACGAAGATCTTTCCGTCTCCGTACTTTCCTGTGTGTGCTGAACCCTTGATTATGTCTATTACCTTTGACTTGTCTTCGTCTTCAACTACCATCATGAGCATTGTCTTTGGAAGTTCATCGAACTGTACCTCTGCGGTGTGGATACCTCTCTGCTTACCTCTTCCGAAAACATCGGTCTTGGTAAGGGATACAAATCCTTCTTTCTCAAGTTCTTCGACAATGTCAGTGACCTTGTTCGGTCTGACTATTGCACGGATCATTTGCATTCTTGACACCTCATAATTCGATGATACCGAATTCTACCATCATTGATTCTAAGTCATCCATCTCAAGTGGAGTTGGGACTACGAACTTGTCATTTGATTCTATGTTTGCGGCCAGTGTCAGGTATTCCTCTGCCTGCTCACAGTCCGGATCAAAGTCTATGACAGTCTTCTTATTGATCTCAGCACGCTGGACGATATTGTCTCTTGGCACAAAGTGGATCAGCTTGCTACCAAGCCTTTCTGCAAATGCCTCGAGAAGTTCACGTTCTCCGTCTACCTTTCTGCTGTTACAGATGATTCCACCAAGACGTGCACCGCCCTTTGCATACTTCTTGATACCCTTACAGATGTTGTTTGCTGCATAGATAGCCATGAGTTCACCACTGGCTACAATGTAGATCTCCTGTGCCTTTCCTTCACGGATTGGCATTGCGAAACCTCCACATACGACATCACCGAGTACGTCATAGAATACGTAGTCAAGATCTTCTTCGTATGCTCCGAGATTCTCAAGAAGTCCTATTGAAGTGATGATACCTCTTCCTGCACAGCCTACACCAGGCTCTGGTCCACCGGATTCGACACACTTGATCCCTCCGAAACCTGGCTGAATAAGCTGATCGAGTTCAATGGAGTCGTCTCCTTCTGATCTTAATGTGTCAAGTACTGTCTTCTGGTTAAGACCTCCAAGAAGCATTCTTGTTGAGTCAGCCTTAGGGTCACATCCTACTAACAGTATCTTTTTTCCCATGGTGGCGAGTGATGCAGTCAAATTCTGTGTTGTTGTTGACTTTCCGATTCCGCCCTTTCCGTATATTGCTACTTGTCGCATGGTCTTTTCCTTCTGTACTTTGTAATTGATTGTGTTGTACTGTTTTGGAGCTGCCTTGCTTTTCATAGTACAACGGAATCCCATGTACTAGTTTATAATATATAAATGTATTGTATAATGATTTATTGTTCTATTTGTTCCTTTTTTTAAAAAAAGATATCTTGCAGTGCATTTCACTGTGATATGAGAAAAATGGTAACTGTGCTTTTAACTCTACCACCTATTACAAAATTTCAGGGTTACTGTTATTTTATGAGTAACTCTTATATATGATGGTACTTGGAACTTCCAATTTAAGGGCGCAATTTCAAGTCAAGGCAAATATGTTCAATATTATAATTTGTTTTGAATATATCCGGGATGACTGTTTTGTTGCAATTAGTTAATAAATTAATTTATTTTACAGGTTTAATTTGATTGAAGTTGCCGTGTAATTATCAACTATACATCCTTTTCATCTTCCGGCACTTAAATTGAAAATATGCTAAAACTCAGTTATATGATTTCTTAAGTGTGAACCAGAATATGCTGCCCTTTCCTTCCGGATTATCTGTAACACCCACTTCTTCCCCGTGCAGGTCCTGGATCCTTTTTACAATTGCAAGGCCGATTCCGCTTCCCTGTACATTTTCCTTGTGGAGACGTTTAAAACGCTCAAAGATGTTTGATCTTTCAATACCGGGTATTCCATCTCCCTGATCGATGAAATTGACTTTCAGCTTATCTCCTGAGTCTTCTATCTTTATTTTAATGATGCTTCCGTTGGGGCTGTACTTGATAGCATTTGACAGTAAGTTTGTGAAAACACCTTCTATCATGGGATTTGCGAGAGCATGGTATTTATTTTCCGGGAGGCTTTTCAGTACAATGTCCTTTTTCTCCATCTCAGGCACATAATTACTTACTACATCCTGTATCATGGAAGTGATATCACATTTCACAAAGGCAATTTCATTTATAGCTTCCAGTTTTGCAAGCTGGGATGCTCCTTCGATCAGTTCGATCAACTTCACAGTTGATCTGTTTATACTCTCTATGATACGCTTTTGTTTATCGCTCGGATCTGTATCCTCAAGAAGCTCGGTAAATGATTTTATAAGTCCGGCGGGGTTAAGGAGGTCATGACGCAGGACATCTGTGAAAAGATCTTTGAGCTCATTGGAACGCTCCAGCTGGCTGGCATACTCCTGCAGTTTTATCTCATCTTTTCTTTTATCAGTTATATCTTCTCCTGATATCAGGATTCCTGTGAAGTTGCCATCTTCATCTTTCAGGACTGAATCATACCATTTGAACAGTCTTTCTTTACCGGTGATAGTACGGATGGGATATTCATGGTACTCATTCTGCTTTATCTGTCCTTCTTGCAGGTTTTTGTATCTTCTCTGTACCTGGTCAGCATAACTCTCAGCCACAAAAAGGTCTATCCAGTCCCGGTTAATGATATTCTTTCTGTTGCATCCAAGGATATCGGTCCCTTTCTTATTGATATGTATCAGCCTGCATTCAGGATCAAGCACTGCGATCAGTATTCCTACATAGTCGAGATACCTGTGAGTCCTGTCAAGTTCGGTGAGCAGGAAATCATGCTGATCCTTGATACGCAGGAGGGATGTGATCTTCTTGTCCAGTTCGAACCTGTCAGCGGGTTTTTTCAAAAAATCATCTGCGCCAACTTCAATACCCCTTTGATGATCGTCTCTGGAGGTAAGGGATGTAAGCATGATCACAGGTATAAAATCAAGCTTATACTCCTTTTTGATTATCTTGCAGATCTCAAAGCCATCCTTCCCCGGCATCACAACATCAAGGAGTATCAGGTCTGGTTCCCTTTTCTTTACAATTTCAAGTCCTTCCTCACCGCTGGATGCGATCAGGACTTCATAATTGTCGGAGAGATAAGAACTCAGGAGCATTACATTGATCTTTTCATCATCAATGATGAGAATCTTCCTCTTGCTGCATTTTACCATAGCAAATATATTATATTTTTATTTATATATAAAAATTTGCTACAATTATGTATATTAATTAAAGTTCAGGAAAAAACTGCAGTAATAAAAAATTAGGGAAGGGGCACCGGAAAACTATGGAAGTGGTTTTGGATATGGCAGGATCGCGCGATAATGCTTATACGATCTTTAACAGGAGTTAAATTTCCGGGGCCCAGGTTGAATAGTCCAAAAAATAAATGAATGGATTTTGAAGGTGAAGATGCGCTTAAAGCGCATCTCCGTCGGTCTCACCTGTACGGATCCTGAGGATCTTTGCTACAGGATAGATGAAGATCTTACCATCACCGATGGAACCGGTTGCAGCGCTCTTCATAATGATATCGACAACACTGTCTACATCAGCGTCATTAACAACTACTTCCATCTTGATCTTTGGCAACAGGTCGACACAGTATTTCCTGCCTCTCCACTGCTGCATAACACCCTTCTGCTTTCCGCGTCCCTTTACATCGGTCACGGTCAAACTTTCATAGCCTGCTTCTTCCAGTGCATCCTTTATTTCGTGGATCTTGGTAGGCCTTATGATTGCTTCTATTTTCATCATTTAAATCACTCCTTTGCAATAAGGAACTCCGGATATGCACTGATTCCGTGTTCAACGACATCCAGTCCTTCGATCTCATGCTCTTCAGGTACACGAAGACCAATTATAAGATCCAGTATCTTGAAGATTATGAATGAGGCTCCGAATGCCCATACGATACTGAGTATTACTCCTACCAGCTGTATGAGAAGAAGCTGTACTCCACCACCGTAGAACAGACCTGCTACCTCTGCAGTGTATGCTGCACCTTCAAGTATTGTACCATCGGTTCCGAGTGCAAAGAGACCAACTGCAATAAGTCCCCAGCTACCTGAGTATCCGTGTACTGCAATAGCGCCCACAGGATCGTCCAGCTTGAGTACATTCTCATTGAACATTACACCTACGTATACTATTATACCACCGACCAGACCTATTATGACTGCTGCTGTGTTGCTGACTGAACCACAAGGTGCGGTTATAGCCACAAGACCTGCAAGCATACCGTTTGCAGTGAGTGATGGATCTGGCTTTCCTGTCTTTATCCAGGTTATGAGCATAACCATGATCGCACCAGCACCTGCTGCCAGGAAGGTGTTTACAATAACCAGACTAACAAATGGATCGTTACCATCAAGGGTACTACCACCGTTGAATCCTACCCATCCGAATGCCAGGATAAGAGTTCCGAGGAATGCAAGTGGAAGGCTGTGACCTGGTATTGCTACAGGCTTTCCGTTTCTAAACTTGCCTATTCTTGCGCCGACTAGCATTACACCGGCAAGAGCTGAATATCCACCAATGGAGTGGACAACACCGGAACCTGCAAAGTCGTGCATTCCAACACCAATTGCGTCAACTATAGGGCCAGCTGTGAGTATTCCTGAACCACTCCATACCCAGTGTCCGTATACAGGGTAGATGAGTGCTACCATAGCAATAGTATAGACAAGATATGCCTTGAAGTCTGTCCTCTCAGCCATTGCACCGGAAACAATTGTTGCACCGGTTGCTGCGAAGACCATCTGGAACCACCAGCTGTTCCAGATTGAGTTGTCAGCACCCTGGAGGAAGAACTGGTCAATACCGATAAGGCCTGCGTAATCGGCACCGTACATAATCGCCCATCCTACGGCCCAGTATACTATAATACCAAGGGAGATGGTCATGAAGTTCTTCATGAGGATGTTGGCTGTATTCTTGGTTCTTGTCAGGCCTATCTCAACTAAAGAGAAACCTGCATGCATCAGGAATACAATGGCACCTGCTGTGATCAGCCATATGACTGTGAGTGCTGTTTCAAGGTTTCCAATGGATGCTGCGTTTTCTTCAACTGTCTGCGCCGATCCCGGCACAGCAAATATCATAAATATCACACTGATCAGCAGCAAGAACTGCCAGATCATCTTTGAATTATATTTCTTCAATGTTTCGTACATGAGTACACACCTTTGATTTTCTTTTTTAAAGGAACACGGATGCTATGTGTAGACTTAACTATATTTAAATATTGTGGTAACTTGGTACGAATATAGTTAATGTACGCACAAGTGTTAAATTTTAGTTTAAAAGTAGGTCTTCTTGCAGGTCAAAATTACATTAAAATAAGACAAAATTCACACTTTATATATTTTTACTCCCATCAAATATAAACAAGCTCTATTTTTTGGCAGTTGCTGATGCCAGCTTAAGAGGTTGAGGCATAAGAGATGCTAAATACAGCCAGGATGCTGATTGCAGTAAGTAAGTAAGTAAGTCTGGGAAATCGTAAGTGGGGAGGAGTGAACTGAGAAAAAGAGCAGTAAATTATCTTAAGATATGTTGAGTAACTTTAAATCTTACTCAGAGTATCTTCATCTTTTTGTATTCCATTACGGTGGATACGGGATGTGTATCTATCTGAATGCCGGCTTCCTCTACTGCTGCCACGGCATTGATTCCCACCATGACCGGAATACCGACCTTACCTCTCTGAACCGGTGCATAGAGGACGTCCTCGCTGGAATCTCCTATGCAGATGTGTCCGCCAATATCATCTTTCTTCGCTCTTTCGATAACGATTTCCGCTCTCTTGGCAGCGGATGCAGGTATCTCCCGCATATTCGCAAGCATGTAACCGCTACCTGTATCAATGGACTTCAGAATAGACGTGGATTTTCTTCTGAGAAATATCTTTATGGGATCAATGGAAGTTCCGCTATAGGATATCAGGTCTACAAATCCTTCGGGTTCATAGTTTTCCATTTGCATCAGTCCGCCGAATGCCGGCATTGTGGGAATCCCGTTCTTCAGCAAAAGCCCGTCAAAAGTAATACTACATACTGTTGCTAAAGCAATTTTTCCTTCCGGGATGTAAATATCGTACTCGTCTGATTCTTCTTCAAGTACTCCTACTTTGGGACTGATGGATGCTCCGTGGGCCATGGCATATCTTATGACATCAGCAGCATTGTCATAATCATCCTTGTCAATGTAACTGATGTTTACGATAACGTTACCCTTGCCGCTGTCCAGGTCATAATCTGTTCTATAGATCAGCTCCTCTATCTTGGTGATGATAAAACCAAGCCTGTCGCTGACCAGTGCATCACTGAGCTCTTTTTTCCCACGCTCTGTTATCGTTCGGCCGATGTATCCGTGTTTTTCAGTGAATCCTCTTTCATCAAGTATCCGCAAATGATATCTGACGGCTCGCTCACCTATTGCATAACCACGGTTGTGCATCTCGTCAGCTATAAGACGTGCACCTACCGGTTTATCACTTTCACTTATGATGCGCATTATTTCCACAAGTTTTCTTTCAACATTAGGGTCCGTCATTTTTCACACCATTCTAGGATATTCTTGTCTGAACAACTCTGATTATAGGTGGTGTCTTTATTTAAGTTGTATGTATGCTTTCA
>DACO01000118.1 GCA_002508635.1 Methanolobus sp. UBA118
TCTTTTACAAGCTTCAACACCGAGAGAATATTTCCCGGAGATATACCCCTGGCAGTGTGCTTAATAGAAGCTTCCAGATTCAGGGAACCCTTTTTTCCCACAAGTTTTAGCTCCTGTGGGATCTCATGAACATTATATCCTGATTTTTCCATCAGTTCCTTTGAGTAGCCGTAGGCTCCGAAATGCACAGTGTGTCCTGCAGACAGGAGTTCCCTTCCCAGGGCAATACTCCTGCCGGTATGACCAAGACCTTCACCACAGGTAAAAAGAAGAACATTCATTGAAATTACCGCCAGTTGTTTTTGATATTCATAGGTACTTGTACCCGCAGAGTTAGAACAAACAAATACTAAATAATATATTTCTCTTTATTATTTATATATATCAGAGTTAACTATATTTTATATAGAAAAAGTATTTATCCAGTACTTTTTTTATATATCTATATAAAGTTCATCTTACTAAAAACAACAGGTACGTGATAAGTTTGTTCCGGAGATCAGATATCGATGAGCAGAAGATCATTTCTTCTGACGGTGCGGCCGAATATTTAGAAAACGGATGGAGCAGGGCAGATCTGCACGTACACAGCTGTTGCTCCTATGATGTACCACCTGCAAGATCCATGCATCCTGAGAATCTGCTTAAAAAGGGGAAGAAAAGGAATCTCGATTTTGTAACATTCACAGACCATGATACTGTCAAAGCATATGACCTGCTGGGATGGAAAAGAGATGACCTTACAACCGGTGTTGAGCTATCCATAAAAGATACCGATAATGTAGGCCACACCGTTCATATCAATGTTTTCGGATTTGACAGGCAACAATACAGGGAGTTCGACAATCTGGCAGAAAAGGAAGGTAATATCTACAGTGTCATCGATTATTTCAAAGATAACGGACTTCCTTACATGTACAACCATCCTTTCTGGTTCCAGATGGGCGACAAACCGAACATTGATGCAATCCCCGAACTTGCCAGACATTTTCCGGTGATAGAATACAACATGCAGGACCTCAGGCAAAAGAATCTCTTTTCAATGGACCTGGCCCAAAGATTTGGAAAAGGAATGGCAGTTACAACAGACAGCCATACAGGCAGCATCGGAAAAGTCTACACCATAGCGCAGGGAGATGATTTCCATGATTATTTCACAAACATATGCAAAGGCCGCTACTTTATGGTAGTGGATGAGCCGATATGGAAGCACCTGACCAGGGAAACCAGTGCATGGATAGAACTTGTATTCAGTATGGAAAAACAGATACGTGAAGAGATGGGCTTTACCACAGGGGTTGGAAGAGTGGACAGGCTGGTGAACCTTTTCGACAAATACGGACTCAGCAACCATCACACATTCAACAATACTACGATGAACATCATGCAACTGGTATCCAGATCCGGGCTGCCGGTATTTCTGTATATGCTGTCCAAGCAGCCACAGGTCTCAAAGATCGGAAAAATATTTAATACACTGCCAAAGACCACTCCTGACGGAAATCTGTTTTAATGTTCAGTCCGGTTTTTTATTCAGTATCTCTCCCATAAGATCACTATCGTGCAGTATCTTGAAGCTTACAAGACCGCCTATGAGCAGATTTATGTAGAATGTAAATGCCCTCCAGATAATCACGAGTACACCGAGCATATAAGCGGGCACGAATGTGGAGAACAGAGTTGTAGCACCAAACTCCGCAATACCGCTTGAACCCGGAGTTGCGGGGACTATGAGCAAAATGAACAATAATACCTGAGTTGCAAAGGCGTACAGGAAAAAGGGCTCCGAGCCCAGACCCAGCAAAAGAGCGGGTATCAGGGAGAATTCCAGTATCCAGAATATGATCGTAAAAAGCATTCCAAAGAATAGACCCCTGCGCCCTTCATTTATGAAATCATGACTGCACTGGCTGAAGTGTCCGATCTCCTTTTCGATCCTGTGAGGCAGGTTTTTTATGAAGCCTGTTTTCCCTGTAAATCGGGAGAATGCACCTGCTGAAATATGAATGACATTTGCCAGCTTACCCGGTCTTTTTACCGAATAGCCCAGCAGGAAAATCACAGCAAACATGATCCCCACACCTACCAGCAGCAGAAGATCCAGTCTGGGATCGTTTATCCTGCCACGCAGGAAATATACCGCTATTGGAGAGGCGATCAGTATCACAATTGCATCCAGCAGGCGCTCGGTCACCACCACAGCAGTGGCCTTTCCCACAGGCATGTACCTTTTGCTTAGAAGGTGAACTCTCAACGGTTCACCCCCTGCCGAGGAAGGGGTTATGGATGCGAGAAAAACACTTGAGGTAACTATCTCTATGGCATCAAGGAACTTTACATTATATCCTATGGCCTTTGACATGGAGGTTGTGCGCAGTCCCCATACAACAAAAGATAATAAATGGAGCAGGAGAGCACAAAAGATAAATTCCATTCGCATGCCGAGGATCAAATCCAGAGTCTGGCGGTCCCAGACAAAGACAAAGATAAGGAAAACCGAAACAAAGCTTATTCCCAGGGTTATCGTCAATAGTTTTGTGAACTGATTCATCCGTAACCTTCACAATTTTATTTGTAGGGTAAATTGAAGCATGTTATAGACTATTGGTTTTTATAATAAACTGATGGTATTGAAAATACCGCTGATCTGAATACCCGGCTTAAGACCGGATGAATACAGACGTTTCAAACAATTTAATAATAAAGAAAGATTATTATCGTTCCCGTGAAGTATCCTGCAATACGGAAAAAAGGTGCTATCAATGAAAGTTATGATATTTGTCTGCGGAGAGGGACTCGGACACACGAGCAGGTGTATTTCCCTGGCAAGAGAGATGGAATCCGTCGGACATGAGGTCAATTTCGGAGCCTACGGATATTCGGCAGAGCTGATAAAGCGCAAAGGATATGCGGTCCACAATATACCCTCGGAGGTCACACTTGTAGGAAAAGCAGGCAAGCTAAACCTCAAGAGATCCATACTCGCCACTTTCAAAAGAGGACAATTCCTCAGCATCATCAGGATCTCAAGACTTCTCAAAAGGATAAGCCCCGATGTTGTGATATCGGACAGTTACTACATCGGCGTCATGGGCTCAAAGGCCAGAAGTATTCCCACCTATCTTATCATCAACCAGTCAAGCATGGAGCAGTTCTTCATGCAAAAGGGCATATCAAGCAGAATAGTAGGGGAATTTGTGAAAAAATTCTACAGCGGTGTATTCCGAATGATAGACGGGATTATCATCCCCGATTTTCCAATGCCACATACCATATGCCGGAAAAACCTCGATTTTAAAGAAGAGATACTGGAGAAGGTGTTCTACAGCGGACCTCTCATAGGCAAGAAGTTTGAAGAGGTAAAGGAGCTGGAACTCAAAAAACCCCATATCCTATCCACACTTGGTGGTTTTGGCTATCGTGAGCCTATTTTCCGGAAAGTTATCCAGGCTGCCGAGATGGATGAGGAGATCAATTATACACTGCTTTCAGGACCGAATGTGAATCCGAATATATTCGAATCACTGCCCTCAAATGTAAAAGTACTTGAATTCATTGACGACCAGTTTCCCTATCTGAGATCATCGGACATTGTCATCGCCCCTGGAGGGCACAGCACTATGATGGAGGCTTTCAGCTTCGGAGTGCCCATGATATCCTTCCCGGATATGAATCACACCGAGCAGCAGAACAACTCCTCTGCCCTTGATGAGGACGGACTTGGCAGGAAACTCGGATACTCAACACCACCTGAAGAGATACTTGCAGGCATCAAGGAAGTCCTGCAAAATAAAAGGTACAAAGACAAAGCCATGTGGATGAAGAAGCTGGCGGAAGAACTTGACGGACCTGCAGCAATATGCACGATGCTTGAATCGGAGCTCAGCAGTAAACCCAGAGATAAGAGCAAGAAAAGCAAACTTATTGCGTTCAGCAATCTTAAGAAGAAAATAGCAGTCAAAAAAAGGCATTAAACGTTCTTATTTTTACTGTTTATTATGATTTTATAACTATATGCAGGATGCAAAGCCTGTTACAGGACTTTCATGAAAATAATATTGCTCTGAAAAATTATTGACACACGAGAATGTTTTATAAGAAAAACTCCTTTTTGGACAAAAAGAAAAGGTAGGATGAGGCACCTGATAAACCACCACGCTTTAAGGTGCCTCTTTCCTTGTTGATCCAAGATGTCCCCACATCTCTTAAACCCCCACTCCTCAACCCGCTTCCGGTTGAGAAAGAAGGAAAGCTGCCTGATTACCCATTAAAAGCATCTCTTTCCTTCGTGTCTGAGATATTCCCCAATATCTCCCTTTAACTCCACTCCCGGAGTTTGCAAGCGTCCCAATGCTTGCAATCACTACTTAGTTGTTTTTCACATATAACCAGAACGGATTATAATCTGATCAATGTTACTATCTTTTTTTGACGAAGAATGTTTCAATGCCATTAAAATTTCAGTCATGTTCGAAATAATAATTGAATAATGAATATATTTTGCTCTTCTATTGCCATACCAGAAAATAATGATACTTCTATTGTCCTATGTAGTATACATGAAGAGCGGGCAATAGTCGAGAGATTCAAAAACAATTCCGAGGTTCTGAAATCAAAACACAGCTACCTTTTGTGGAAAAGTCTTCTGGAATAGACACTTATGGTAATCCCGACCAGGCCCACTACAGCAAAGAATATAAGGTGACTGAGAATACCGACATCGGATATCATCTCCTGAAGACTATTGTGAAAATGATAACCTACCAATATCAAAGTAGGGAAATAGACAGCCAGGGCCAGCAGATCATAGAACGCGAATTTTTGCCAGGGCACGTTTGTAGATCCTGCAACGATAGGACCAAAAATACGAAGACCAACGATCAAGCGCAGTGAAAAAATGGTTTTCCCACCGTGGTCCTGCATTAAAGTTTCATAGCGGGCAATTCTTTTTTTATCATTACTGCGGTCGAAATGCAAGAGCAATCTGTTGCCACGCCTGCTGAGAAAGTATAATAACAGGTCGCCGAAAATACCGGCGATCAGGCTGACAGCAATAACGATCCAGATCTCCCCATAACCCAGACTGGCAATGTACCCTACGACTAGAAGAAGAACTTCTTCAGGTAGCGGTATGAAAGACCCCAGAAAAGCAAGGGTGATGAAGATGCCGGCATAAGATAAATGCTCTAGATAAGGTACTATGAATTCCCAGTTGCTCACTTATGATTAATAGCAATTTAATGTTTAAGGTTCTTTCTAGCAGGAAACGTTTAAAAAATAAGATGGGGATGCAGTCACGTGACTCTCATCCTGCAACCCCTGAATTTTCTGTTTTAAATCTATTCTGTCCCGGCCTGTTATCCAATGTAGTATGTTACCTGAACTGACATTGAAACTGTGGACTCTCCCGGCTCGATCGGGGTGGAAACGGCTCCCTGATCCATTGCAGCCTCTTCCCTTTCAGCTGCATAGTAGACCGGAGAGTTAACACCCTCGTTTACGGATGCTGTCTGCACGCCTGTGATCTCAACACCCAGGCTGTCGGCAAGTTCACCGGCCTTTGATGATGCATCGGCTATGGCTTCGTTCATGAGATCTTCACGGAGTTCTTCCTGCATGTCATCGGATACTGAGAAGGAAATGATTCCGATCTGATTGGCTCCTGCGGCTGTGGACCTGTCGATGATCTCGCTCAGGCTGTCAAGGTCTGTGGTTGTAATCTGCACGCTGTTAGATGCTGAATAACCTGTGATTGTCCTCTCCCCTTCATAGTTGTAGACCGGATAGACGGAAACAGACGATGTCTGTATTTCCCTGTCCTCCAGACCTATGGCTTTGAGCTCTTCCATGACAGCGCTCATTATGGCCGCATTCTCATCGGTTGCTTCCTTTGCTGTTTCGGACTCGATCACAACACCAATGCTTAAGGTGGCTGTGTCAGGTACGACCTTCTGCTCGGCATACCCGCTCATGGTAATAGTGTCTGCTGAATTCTGTTCTGAGCCATCCTGTGCGATGGCGTATATCGTCAGCGACATCACCACCAGTACGATTGATAGTGCAATTATGGCTAAATAGGACTTATCGTTTTTATTTTCCTGTGACATTTTCACATTCTTCCTTTTAGGTGCTCTGTTAACCACCAGTTGTGGCAGTTACTGCAATTGATAGAATGTGCTACACATATTAAAGAATTGTTTAAACTTCGAGTTGAGTTGTAGTTATGGGTGACGATGGAGGGTGATAAAGCCACACAGGAAATAACACCGTTGACAATATCCCGGAAGCATCACAATATAGTGTCCGCTGTTAGTTCCCAGCAGATAAAAATGATAGAATCACAGCCACTTATATCCATGTCCACGAGTAATTATTTCGAGCACGTATATCATATCATCCTCAATTGCAAAAATTGCCCGGTAATCCCCTATGCGTAATCTATAAAGATCCTGTCGGCCTCTGGTTCCCTTCAGCTTTTTTAGATCATGGGCGAAGGGATCGTTCTCTAATTTCCGAAGCCCTTCTACGAGCCTGTTCTTTGTTTCAAGATCCAGAGCAGTCAGGAGTTTCCTTACATGGGGATGTATACTTACCTTATATTTCATGTTGCTCACTTTCAGATTTCATCCAGTGAGACAAACTGATCCTTCTCTTCCAGGCGCCTGTACATGCGGTCCATAAATTCGTCTTTATCTGCCATATCCATCAGGCGTTCCAGAATATCACTATAGGTCTCCCCCTTTTGACCATAGCTTTTCAGCCTGTCCCTCACCGCCTTGGTGGTTGGTATAGTTGTTGTCTGGCTCATGTTCTGATTCTCCTGAGTCTTGAAATATATAATGTATTAAGAGTAGTTATATGTAATTATTACTAATATTTATAGCTTATAACTACTTATAATTGGTAATAATATCCTTCTCATCATATTTTCCCTAAATAAAGAAACAGGAATTGTCAAATTAGTCTCAAAGGCAATTCACGCCAACATGTCAACGCCTTGTAAAAAAGGAATCCTGATCAAGAAACACGATAGCTTCAAAGTTCAGCTACAAGGTGTGTGTATATAACAAATATAATTAAAAATTCAAAAAACAGTTACTAATCAGTTAATAACTCACAGAATAAGAAAAGAATAGATGCGCCGACCGGGATTCGAACCCGGGTTTAAGGCTTGGAAGGCCTCAGTCATAGCCACTAGACCATCAGCGCAAGATTGTAACTCATACAAGCGTTTTTTGGGATATAACGTTTTCGCCCGGTGCCGGTAAAGCAAATAACTATATTTTGTATCGGGCGTATCAAAGCTTACGAACAAGTACAGAGGATAAATTTGGCCGACGCTGCGATCCACACGGAAAAAATAACAAAGAAATATGACAGGCTGACGGCTGTTGACAATGTTGATATCACCGTTGAGAAGGGAGAGCTGTTCGGACTTCTCGGTCCCAACGGGGCTGGTAAGTCAACACTTATCGGCATGCTCTCCACCATGATACGACCCAGCTCGGGCAAAGCCTCTGTCTGGGGATATGATATCAGATCGGATCCTACAAAGGTACGCAAATCCATTGGTGTTGTTTTCCAGGATACCACCCTTGACCAGAAACTCACCGGAAGAGAGAATCTGGACCTTCACGGACGGCTGTACGGACTGCCAAAGAAACTGCGCCACCAGAGAATCAGGGAAGTGCTGGAACTGGTGGAGCTCTCACAATGGGAAGACGAGATAGTACAGAAATACTCCGGCGGAATGATGCGCAGGCTTGAGATCGCCAGGGGACTGATGCACCATCCTAACGTCCTGTTCATGGACGAGCCCACACTCGGACTCGATCCCCAGACAAGGAACCATATATGGGATTACATAAAAGAGCTCAACCGGGAAAAGAACATCACCATCATACTCACGACCCATTACATGGAAGAGGCCGACAGGCTCTGCAAACGTCTGGCCATAATCGACCACGGGAAGATCATCGCCAGGGGAACTCCGCAGGAATTGAAAGCAGCACTCGGCGGAGACATACTCACACTCGAACTTGCAACAACAGAGGATGCCGGAAAGTTGACCGAGCACTACGGCGCAAACCCATCATCCGGCAGCGTATCCGCATCCGACAACATGGTAAAGATAACAACCGCAGACGGGGAGCACACCATACCCGAAGTATTAAAAATGACATCACAGCTTGACCTTGATATCCAATCAGTCAGCCTGCACAAGCCAACCCTTGACGATGTTTTCCTTCACCACACCGGAAAAAGAATCAGGGATTCAGAGTCCGGTGCCGGAACAATGAAAAGACTCAGAAGACGCAGCAGGGCAGGTAAATAAGATGAAGATCACACCGCATAGTTCTCTCGCAGCTCTTTTATCCTGTCCCTGAGTTCAGCAGCCCTCTCAAATTCCAGATTCTTGGCTGCAAGGTGCATTTCTGCCTCAAGGTCGATCACCATATCCGAAAGTTCCGTACTTGACAGATCCTCTGCTATCGCCATGACCTCTGAGACTTCCTCATACTCCTTTGGCTCGACAAGTTCCTTCTGTAATGCCTTCTGAATGGTCATGGGAGTGATATTGTGTTCACGGTTGAACTCCATCTGCAGCTCACGACGCCTGTTGGTCTCCTGTATGGCACGTTGCATGGAGCCGGTCATATTGTCCGCATAAAGAATTACACGACCCTCTGAATTCCTGGAAGCACGTCCGATGGTCTGGATCAATGAGCGTTCCGAACGCAGGAA
>DACO01000048.1 GCA_002508635.1 Methanolobus sp. UBA118
TCTGTAGTAAAGTTGGTTGATGTCCTTCTGCCTTCTTCAGGCGGTATCTCAACAGCTTCCTCAAAGCTTCCGTTGCCGATGTTCACATCGTTTGCATAGACTGTATAATTCATTCTTTCAAGTCTGGCAGTGACATCGTTTGGGTTGTAGATATCAAGGGTTACATTCAGGTCGATAAGATCCGAGCTGAACTCGTTAACCTCGATACTCCTGACATTGATCTCGGTATCTTCTATTGCTCTTATCTGCTCTTCCCGGCTTTCACAACCCATGCTCATAATGCCTGCCAGCAGAATAAGAAAAACCACTCCGCTCATCAACACATATCTTCTCATTTCGGAACACTTCCATATCTTCCCATTTGCCCATAAAAAAGATTCCCGGACCGGCTTAAATCACATTAGGAAACTGAAATACTAATACGGGTATTTCTCTTAAGGCAGGTTCTAAAAACCGGTTGAAAACATTTTCAATCTGCTTTAACACAAAAAGCAGAAAACTAGATTTATATCCTACTACTTTCATTAGATTTATACTTACATAAAGGAGCATGGATTATGAAGGTAAGAATGGTAAAATGCAGCGACGTGGGCATCGGCAATTGTAGCTACATGGCAATGGGATATGATCTGGAAGAAGTTGAACAGAAAATGTTCGATCATGTTGACACCGAGCATAAGGACCTGCTTGAAATAATGTCCCAGGAAGAAGTCCACGAACTGAAGCACAGGATATCAGCCTTCCTTGGGAGAAGCTGTGGCTGTGGTCATCTTCCAAAACCCTGAAAAAACTGAAAACCTTACCTGTATAGGAGCCTCACAGTTTGACACATCCTATTACGGCCATACATGTCTTTCTGCGAGGCAACTATGAAAGGAGGGCTTACTTAAGACACATTGGTCCGTATTTGATATTAGTAAAAAATTGTATAAATACCAATAAGCAATAATGTTCCTATACATTATTTCTTTTCTATGAAATTCTTTTTTTAATAGTGCTACTGTGTCTGATATTATTCCTTTTCAGGCATAAGCTACATATACCGACGACCAGAATACTGTATCGGGAGTTGATATTTTGAAAGCACTTGTATTCGGAGCGGACGGCTTTGAGGATGTGGAACTGATCTATCCGTATCACCGTCTTAAGGAAGAAGGGGTAGATGCAAAGATCGCATCTCTCCAGAGGGGAACAATTACAGGCAAACACGGCTACTCTGTTAATGTCGATCTGGGTTTTGATGAGATTGATCCTTCAGATTATGATCTTCTGGTAATTTCCGGTGGAAAGGGACCTGAAAAGATGCGCCTTGATTCTAATGCACTTGATATTACCAGACATTTCTTTAAGGAGAACAAGCCTGTTGCGGCAATATGCCATGGCCCCCAGCTATTGATATCCGCGGGTGTTATCAAAGGGCGGAAGGCTACAAGCTGGCCGGGAGTTATCGATGACCTGAAGGCCGCGGGTGCGGACATATATGATGAGGAAGTCGTGATCGATGGTAATCTGATCACTTCCAGAAGTCCTCATGACCTGTTCGCATTTGGCAGGGAAATGATGAAACTTCTGAATAAATGATTGATCAATAAAAACCGGAGCATCAATGCTCCAGTATTTTTTCCATGGTGTTTTCCACTCCAAGGGCAACACCTTCAACTTCAATTCCACCTTTTCCCTTTGCTCCGTCACCCACAACAAAGAGATTCTTAACCGGGGTTATATTTGTCAGGTCTGAACCGGAAGATGACCTGTTCACTGGCCAGTCGTTGGAATATGACTGGATGAGAAGTACTTCATATTCCTTGCCTGCAAATATGTCCTCAAGATCCTGAAGTCCGAGCTCGATCTCTTCATCAAGTCTGGCAAGGTTTTCCGGGAGGACGCACTGATGTGACATTGTTAGGTGTTTTCCCGCAGGTGCAAGGTCCGGATCGATGTTGGTCACCTCATTGATGCCGTTCACTCTTTTCCCGTAGGGCGTGAGCAGCACTCCGCCGTGGCCTATGAGGGGCTTGTCTGATGAGAGGCAAATTTTAACGCCGGCAGATGGTTTCAGCTTTTTTGTCTCATCAATGTATTTTCTTATGTCTCCGTTTCCTGCTACACCATCCAGCAGGCCGGTTGTGGTTGAGTGCCCTACGTCACTTATGACCAGGTCAGAGATGTATTCCTGACCATCTGCAAGCACTCCTTTTACATTTCCGTTATCAGTTAGTATGCCGGTGACCTCTGTGGATGTATGTATGGTGCCGCCGTTTGCTTTTACGATATCAGCGAGTGCATCGGTGATGGCCTTACACCCACCAAGAGGTACTCCGGCACCTCCGTAGCGGTAGAGATTCTCAATTATCTCAAATGCTTCTTCAACAGGCACGTCCCTGGATGTCAGACTGAGTGCCCATCCAAAGAAGGAGTCTGACATACGGTAGGTCCAGTCCTGGTCCAGATGTTTTTTGCACCATTCATAAAAGGAGCCTTCACTGGGCGGGTTCTTCCTTGTAGCAATAATATAAAATGCAAGTTTCATGCGGTTGATAAGGGAGAACGGCATTTTGAAGTCCTCAAAAAGCAGATCTTTATGTCCGAACTTATAGTCCGTGTCTCCTCTTTTTCTGGGTATCCTGATAACAGCTGTTGGTTTTTTGCGTATTATCTCCACATCGGCACCCACATCTTCCAGCAGCCTGGCAAGGGGTCCGGAGGGCCCGTGGGGTATCATATGCAGTGCACCAGTGGTTAGTTGAAAACCTTTGTATGGAATATTTGTGAACCTGCCGCCGATTATGGGGAGGCGTTCGAATACCTCTACCTCGTATCCTGATTCTGAGAGCTTGGCTGCACTTAAAAGTCCTCCCAGCCCGGCACCGATAATAATTGCCTTCATTTTATACCTCGATCGCTTTAACCGGGCAGTATGCAGCGCACATGCCACAGTTTGTGCAGTTGTCCTTCATGCTTGCCCTGACTCTTACTATTATGGCATCAAATTTGCAAAATGTGGCACATTGGCCGCATCCAACACAATTATCGTTTATTTTCATAGAACCTCACCGGACTTTCTTTAATAAAACGACTAACAATAAAAGCATTATCGTCCCGATACAAGTTATGCACATAGGATTGCTGTTTCTGGCGGACTAATTTGCAGGCTGTTTATTTCCCCAAGGGATTCTTTCTGTCATCCTGCGTCATAATATGTTCCTGACATAGTAAAAAATAGAAAAATATATTATTATCTTCGATTATTTATATCCCATGGACGAGGTCGATATTTCCATACTGGAACATCTTTCCGGCAATTGCAGGAAACATAGTACGGTTATCGCAAGTGAACTCGGTGTGGCCACATCCACGGTTCACAAGCGAATTGAAAAAATGTATGATTCAGGCATTATCAAAGAATTTACCATAAAGGTGGATCCTGATGTTGTCGGGTTTAATATTACTACTTTTATAGGGATAAACCTCGAACCCAATCAGAGTGCAGGTGTTATCGAGCGACTTAATGAGATCGATGATGTTCTGGAAATATATGAACTTCTGGAACCCTATGATCTGCTTTTAAAAGTACAGACATTTGATGTGCACACACTGAAGGAAAAAGTGTTGGTCCCCATCAGTAATATGGAAGGTATTAAAAAATCCGATAGTATACTAACTACAAAATGTCATAA
>DACO01000190.1 GCA_002508635.1 Methanolobus sp. UBA118
GGTTCAGAACGTATATTGATACTACTATAGCCTGATAGTGGAGATTCAATTGCAACAGGATAAGTGTACTCAGGTGTTGTGAAAGAGATAACAACGGAAAAATTCTGGCCGGCAGAAAGTGAAATATCAGCATCAAGGTTTACGGTGTGATATCCTGCAAAAGCTTCGCTTCCATTTTTCAAACTTACAGGACCGGAAGTATTGATCGGACCATCTTCAGGATCCAGATAGATAGAAATGTTGTAGAAAGAGTTGGAGTCAGTTGTATAGAAACTCACAGCTTCAAGTGTTTCATTTGAACCTGCCTTGAAGATATTGGCTCCTATTGCCGTATTGGTGCCGATTCCAACGGTTGAACTCCAACCCAGCGGATCATACTGATAGATATGATCATAGTTGCTGGCGTTCTCTGTCATAAACAGGAAATTATTCATCGGTGCATATGACATGTTATTTTGAGATTCAGCGGTACCTACCGCCGTATCATAGTATGAGATATAGAAATAACCTTCTTCTCCCCAGTTATTCCCCCAGGAATTCTTGATTATGTATGCTCCATCTCCCGGAGCTGCCGGAGTAAACTTTTTCCTGTCAAAATTATCATCCCAGCCAACCAGCGTTATACCATGTGTCAATGGTAGACTTTCTTTATAAAAATAATAAGTACTGTTTTTTTCGTTATAAAAGTGATCGTCATCCTCATACATGGCTATTGAAACAGCTCCATAGTTCATTATTATCCACTTATAGAGATCAAACGATTGATTCAAAGAAGGAAGTATAAAGGTTTCCTGAACATGTTTTGCCACGACCACGTCGGAGGATGAAACGGATGACAGATCATCATAGGGATCATCGGACTCGGTAACCGGGCCATCCCACCTTGCAAAATATGCGAGCGCTTTCAGAGAGCTGCCACCTTCATCAGGAGAGGACTGATCAAAACCATCCTGATAGGAAGATACCAATGTATTCTTCATGTGATTTTCAGAAAAATCCCAGTTATTTGATTTACTATATAGGAGATACGATTCCAAGGCGCCCATAGAGGCATGAGCCCAGCAAGTTCCTCCTAATCCCTGATCACGTACTCCTGTTACACCACCCTGTTCACGAAGATCAAAGCGTGAAGGGAAAGTTTCAGCGGCTGGTCCAATACCTGCTGTGGAAAATGCCATGGGATAATTTTCATCAGCCAGTAACTGATCAATGTCAACAGGAGACAAATAAGAAAAGTCTATTGGAGAAGGCTGAAGACCGGAATTATAGGTCGGATCATCCACAATCTGTGAATCAAGCAGACTGCTGGCATTAATCGATAGTACCCGGTCTTCATAGTTAGTGGATTCGTCAAGAGTGGCATAGGAAAAGGTGTTCAATTGCCCGTTTTCGGAAAATGGTTCACTCTGACTTTCTTCAATTTCTTTCTGATACTCAACAAATGCAGGATTAACGGGTGCAATAAAAAAATGAGGAGAAGATTGATCTTTGCTGGAGTTGGAATCTGAGTTAGTTACTGCAAGCAACTCATCTCCTGCATCAGGCTGTGCCATACAAATTGCAGCATTCATTAAAACCAAAAAAAATGCTACGAACATAAAAACTGTCAACTTCAGCAACGTTTTCACTGTATCCCTCATTGATGCAATATATATTATATAAAAATAGATTATATAATTAGATTTTGCATAAAACTCGCTACTGATTAAGTTTTTTAACCAGAGTTACCAGTGATTTTCTATCCAAAACTGAAAAAGGGATAGTGTTCATCTATCCCGCTTCTGATATCTGACATAAATAAAAACTGCAATGACGATCAGTATAAAAAACACAAAAAGGAAAGAATTCATTCCTATTTTCTTGCTTTCACTGTTCAATCCACTACCTTCATTTTTGCTATTTATATCATTGTCACCTGACAGGGATACTTCTATTTCTTCACTCACTGCAACTGTATCAGCACAGATGGCAAATGGTGAAAAGCCGGTTGTCACAGCTTCAAAGTAAAGTGTCCCGTCAGCTTCACCTACCTTTGTGGTCGGAAGTATTTCCCATCTTCCTTCAGAATAGTGCTCCAGACGGATAGTACTCTCATCTATGTATTCTGATTCCACCCATTCTACAGGAACCTTGAAAGCTATTACAGCTTCTTCTATGAAACCAGAAGATGAAAGTGACTCATCTCCAAGAGTGATTTCCAGATTCTGGTAGATCTGCCCTGCAGGTTGTTCGGAAAGACCTTCATGAGGACCATCCAGCCTGCTGATATCTGCCATGACGTATCCTTCAGTTGTTTTTGCCTGAACGCGTATGTGAGTAACAGGATTTTCCTTATCAATGAACTCATAATTCACTTCAGATCCCTTGCCGACAAACTGTATGTCCGAGACTACTGAAACAACATTATCACCGTGGAGTGACGGATTACTTCTACGAATGTTTACTCCGTCATTCTCACTCTGACTGCCAGAATTATCATTGGCATTGTTTCCATCAGCCGAAGATATTTCGTCATTAGTTGTTAGTGGGAGATTGTCAATATTACAAGCAGTCAAAGTGTAAGGCTCACAGAAACCATTCCCTGTGGAAGGATTGACCTGGCTCCAGCCGGTACCGTTTGGTTTTGCCCAATAGTTCCCCCCAATATAGTCTCCACCAATGATATTAGTACCTGAAGTCATCGGAATGTTCCATTGATTGGAGAGAGTCCCCGAAATCAGGACATTGTCCTTGTTATTGAAAAAATTATTGTAAATAAGATTATAGCTGGATTCGATCAGTGCAATACCGTAATGTCTATTACTATTTGAAGTGCAGTTGAAAACTGTATTCTTTGTGGAATCATCCAAATAAATACCACGGAAGTTTTTAGTATATGTGCTGTTTTTGATAGTGCTATTAGTAGTATTGTAGAGATATATTCCATAGAAGTTCTTTTCCACTTCGATATCTTTTATCGTGATATTCGAGCAATCAACAAGATGCACCAACCCGGCATTTGAATCATTATCTATCACCACATCCGATAAGCCCGAAAGATAGTAAATAGGCTTACCTTCAACCGTATTACTGATATCTATGATGTCTTTTTGTGAAATCAACACGCAGTTAACACTATTCCCGAACATTGAATTGTTTGCGAAATAATTATTAGCTGAATCCGTGAGGTATAATCCACCTGCTGTATTGTTATAGGTAGTGCAATTTAGAATACTGTTGTTATATGAACCACCAATGAACAGCCCGCTCAAATAATTGTTAGTTAGCATGCAATCGTTAATACTGCAATTATTCGATAGCTGAAGAAGTATACCATAGTAACCTCCTGAAACCGTAACACCCTGAAATGTGACATTATCCGCCATTATAAAGACTGCAAAGTTAAGCTTATCAGTATCATCAGGATTTGAAGAAATTATCTTTACATCCGCAGGATTGCCTGTAGATGATCTGAGAGTTAGATTATCCTTCCTGAAACTAAGCCTCTCGGTATATGTCCCCGGTTCAACGATGATGGTATCACCTTCAGATGCTGCCAGAATAGCATCCTGAATGTTTGTGAAGTCTGCATTCCCGCTGCTGTTGACAGTTATCGTTGTATTCAGTACCTGGATGAAGGAAGTTCGTGTTTTACTATTGCTACCAAATTCATTTGATGCATTCAGAGAAACGTTGTAGATTCCTGTACTGGTATAGAAATGAGAAGGATCCTGTTCTGTTGATGTGGAATTTTCTCCGAAATCCCATTCCCATGAGTCAGGTGAGAAAAGACTTGCATCATGGAAATTAACAGGTTCGTTCACATGGACGTACCTTTTATCAGCTACGAATCTTGATTCAGGCTCTTTATCTTCTTTTGTGAAAGCTTTGATACATACATTCGTACCGTTTTGCGAAATATCTTCCCATGTGGTTTCATTGACTCTTAGATAACTTTGTCCTTTTTCGGCATGGGCATTGCTGCTATGGCCGGATATAGCTCTTTCGATAGCCAGTGGATAATTATAAGCGGGAGTTGTAAAAGTGATTACCACCGAGAAATTCTGGCCTTCCGAGAGCGAAACATTTGTATCAAGGTCCACAGTATGATAGCCTGCCAGTGGCATGCTTCCGTTCTTTACTGATACAGGACCGGAAACGTTGATCGGACCATTTTCGGGGTCAAGGTAGATTGAGATATTGTAGAATGAGTTAGAATCAACAGTATAGAAACTTACAGCTTCCAGAGTTTCGTTTGATTCTGCCGTGAAGATATTTGCTCCTGTGACGGTGCTGTTGTTATAGCCCAGGTTTGAACACCAGCCCAGTGGATCGTACTGGTAGATGCGATCATAGTTGCTGACATTCTCAGCATTGATCACGAAATTTGTGGTATATACATTTTGACCACCATCGCCTTCCATATTATTGGAAGTACCCAGTGCCGTATCGTAGTATGAAATATAGAAGTATCCGGCATCACCCCAGTTGTCACCCCAGGAATTCTTGATTATGTATGCTCCGTCCCCCGGCGCTGCCGGTGTGAACCTGTTCCTGTCAAAATTGTCGTCCCAGCCAGCCAGACATACTGCGTGAGTCAAAGGTTTGCCTTCTTCATAGCAATAATATGTATTGTTCTCTTTGTTGAAATATCTGGAACTATTATCATGCATGGCAACTGTAATGGCACCATAGTTTGTAATTGCCCATTTGAACAGATCATCTGAATGATTTACCATCGGAAGCATCAGTGCTTCCTGAACATGTTTTGCAACAACCGTGTCAGAGGATGAAACAGGTGACAGGTCATCATAAGGATCATCGGACTCGGTAACCGGACCATCCCATCTTGCAAGATATGCGAGTGTCATAAGGTCATTTCCCCCGTCATCGTGAGTCGGGCGATCAAAACCATCCTGGTAGGATGATACCAGTGCATTCTTAACGTGATTTTCAGAAAAATCCCATTCTTCGGACCTGTTATGTATCAGATATGATTCCAGTGAAGCGAATGATGCATGGGCCCAGCAAGTTCCTGCAAATGCCTGATCACGTACTCCTGTCACACCGCCTTTCTCCCGCAGATCATATTGGGTAGAATAGGACTCCTCAAGAAGAGTACTCATTGACATCGAGGATGGCATATCGCCATACTCATCGCTGGTAAGTAATTCTTTCATATCCACCGGAGAAATGTAGGAAAGATCTATAGGCGATGGCTTAAGGCCTGACGGATGAATTATTCCTTCCGGGGACCGAATGTCCTGCATATCGTTTGAAATTTCAGGAGGAAACTGATTATCGAAATCTGTCTCAAAGGTGTTAATACTGAATCGATTATCCACATTTGACTGCTTTTCGCTGTTTTCTTCAAGTTCTTTCTGATACTCGATAAATGCAGGGTTTATGGGGACCGTAGAGAACTGGTTATCAGGTGAAACATTGCTGAAGTTGTCATTGCTCAAATAACTGTCATTTTCATAATCCTCTGCCAATGCAAAGGATGGGGTGCTTATTAATATGCAAATTGATGCAAGCACAAAGAGACTTAACTTCAGTATCGTTTTCACACTTATTCCTCATTCGATGGTTCTGGATAATAATATAATATTTAGTTATATATTAATTGTGTGAGAATCAGCAATTTAAGTTTTACAATGTGTAAAACCAAAATTAGGTGTTTTAGATAAGATATTTTATAAAAGATAAGATACATCAGATAAAATGAACAATTGATTCTAAAAAAGGATGAAAGATTGTTTTTAGAAAACGGGTGACTGGAGAGGATTAAACGATGGATTCAACTTCTGTTTTTGACAGAGGTACTACAATTGTATTAAAATTTATACTCATATACATAGTTCTGGCCAGTGTCTGGGTTCTCTTCTCCGACAGTATCTTAATTCAGTTTGTTTCCGATATGGAAACATACAGCCGACTGCAAACATACAAAGGTTGGGCTTTTATTCTTTTCACAGGAGCCCTTTTTTTAGTATATTTCAAGCCCCGTGTAAAAGCACTGGATGAATCTCAAAAAGCTCTTGTTGAAACTGAAAGGGAACTAAAAAGAAGACTGGACTATGAACTTGCAACTGTTGATTGCATGCGCATTTTGCTTGAGACAAATGATGTTGATGATGTAATCCCGAATATCCTGGAAACAATCCACCGGACTGTCGGTAGCAGCAGGTCCTATATCTTCCGGAATGAAGATGACCCCGATCTGGGAATCTGTATGTCACAGACCCATGAAGTTGTAGCAGACGGAATTTCCAGGGAAATAGATAATCCTCTTCTCAAACACCTCCCCTACAGCGAGGGATCACCGACACTTCTTGCAACTCTGCAGACAAAACAGGCTTATGCGCATATCGTGGCCGAACTTGATGGGCCGGAAAGGACAATCCTTTCGGAACAGGGAATTCTTTCGGTACTTATCATTCCACTTTACACAGGACAGGAACTCTGGGGCTTCATAGGTTTTGATGACTGTGAACAAGCACGTCAGTGGCATGAAGATGATATAAATCTCCTCAGGATTGTCGCTGACGGCATAGGCGAGGGTATCTTGCGCCAGAAAGCCAAAAACGAACTAAAGGAAAGTGAAGAGCGCTTCAGAAGATTGCACAATGCGTCATTTGGCGGAATTGCGATTCATGACAAAGGAATCATTCTGGATTGTAATCAGGGACTTTCAGACATATCCGGTTATACAATGAACGAGCTCATCGGAATGGATGGTTTGCTGCTAATAGCCGAAAGTTCACGCGACACAGTTATGCACAATATACTTTCGGGTTTCGAAAAAGCTTATACGGTCACAGGTCTTCGCAAAGACGGTACGGAGTATCCTTTACAACTTGAAGCAAAGAATATCCCGTATAAAGGAAAAGAGGTCAGAGTTGTAGAATTCAGGGATATTACAGAAAGAAGAAAAGCAGAAGAAGCCCTGAAACAAGCCAGTGACAGGCTTGCATTAGCAACAAGAGCAGGAGGTGTGGGGATCTGGGATTATGATATTGTAAATAACACTCTTGTCTGGGATGAACAGATGTTCCGCCTTTATGGCATAAATCAGGATCAATTCAGTGGTGCTTATGAAGCCTGGATATCAGGGCTACATCCGGGTGACCTTGAAAGATGTGATTCCGAGATACAGATGGCACTTGACGGCGAAAAGGAATTCGATACTGAGTTCCGTGTTCTCTGGCCTGACGGAAACGTTCGCAATATACGTGCACTTGCTGTTGTCCAGCGTGACGAATCCGGGAAGCCTTTGAGAATGATCGGCACAAACTGGGACATCACCGCTCAGAAACAGGCAGAGGAAGAACTTCGGGAAAGTGAAAGGAAATACCGATCATTATTCAATCAGTCAGCAGAGGGGATCTATCTGCATGATCTGGAAGGAAACATACTTGATGTAAATGATGAAGCGGTTGCCCAGTCCGGATATTCCGGAGAAGAACTATTGGACATGAATGTACTTGGTTTTCTGCCTGAAAATTTCGATAAAGAGGATATATTGCAGCAGTGGTCCCATTGGTCTCCCGGAAAACCTGTAACTCTTGAAGCACAGCACTTCCATAAAAACGGTAGCATCTATCCCGTTGAACTTACTACAAGTTGTGTTTATTTCGGAAGCGAAAAACTGATACTGGCGATGGTCCGTGACATCAGCAAGCGCAAAGAGGCTGAAAAGGCATTGCTTGAAAATGAAGCAAAGCTCAGCGCTATGATAGCGAATATTTCAGATGTTATTGCCATAATAGATGAAAACGGAATTAACAGATATAAAAGCCCCAATATTGAGAAATGGTTCGGATGGAAGCCGGAGGAAGTCGTGGGAATATCCACGTGGGAGAACATTCACCCGGAAGATGGGAAAAAGGTACAAGAAGTATTCCGGACTTTAACAGAGGAAACAGATATTGAAATAACTGATGAGACAAGGTACCTGTGTAAAGACGGTACCTATAAGTGGATAGAATTTACTGCCAGAAACCTCCTTCACGAACCTTCAATAAAAGGAATTTTGTTGAACTATCACGATATAAGCGATCGTAGAAGAGCAGATAATGCATTGAGAGAAAGTGAAAGAAAATTCAGAAGCTACATGGAAAATGCTCCTCATGGTATTTTTATCGTTGATGAAACAGGAAACTGTATGGAGATTAACAGTACAGCTTCTATCCTTACGGGTTACTCGGAAAAAGAGTTAGTTGGAGTTAAGCTTACTGAAATGATTGAGCCAGAATTCCTTCACCGCTCAAAGAAGATCTTCAGGGAACTAAAAGAAAACGGCTTTAGTTCAAATGAAGTGATTTTCAGAAAAAAGAATGGAACAAAACGCTGGCTGAAATGCGATGCTACCCTGCTTGCAGAAAATAGCAACCTTGTGTTCGCAAGTGATATCACTGAAAAGAAAAAAGCAGAGCACTCACTGATCGAGGCGAAGATGATGGCTGAGGAGAACAGCAGGATCAAATCAGAATTCCTGGCAAACATGAGCCATGAACTTCGAACACCTCTTACAGCTATTATAGGTTTTTCGGATATGCTGAATACTAAAATGGCAGGAGATCTGAATGAAAAACAATTTCGTTTCATAGATCATATCAACAAAAGCGGCGAGCATCTTCTTGAGTTGATCAATGACATTCTCGATCTCTCGAAGGTCGAAGCCGGAAAGATGAAGCTTGAATGCGAATATTTCTCAGTATCAGCAATGTTTGAAGAGATCAGGACACTGATGACTCCAATGGCAATGAGGAAGAATGTAGATCTTAAGATAGAGAACAATATTACCACTGATGATATATTTGCAGACCGGGTTAAGTTCAAGCAGATCATGTACAATCTTCTAAGCAATGCCATCAAGTTTACACCCGAGAACGGTGAAGTTTTTGTTGCTGCAGAAAGAATCGATAAAAAAGTCTCTGTATCGATCACAGATTCCGGAATAGGTATACCTGAGCACAGGCTTAGTGATATATTCGATCCGTTCACCCAGGTTGATTCATCGAATAAAAGAAAGCATGGAGGCACAGGCCTGGGACTTACTCTGGTTAAACAGTTTGTTGAAATGCTTGAGGGTGAGATAAATGTTGAAAGTGAAGAGGGGACAGGAAGCACTTTCACATTTACAATAGCAGATGCTACATGTGAGGAAAAAGTAAGCATGGATAGTGAGATCTTATGAAGAATATACTTGTTGTAGAGGATAGTCCGATTAATATGGAGCTTACGGTATGTCTCCTTGAATATGACGGATATGAGGTTTCAAAGGCAATGGATGCAGAGCAGGCACTCCAGCAGCTGGGGAACAAAGAGTTTGACCTTATATTGCTGGATATTCAGTTACCGGGCATGGACGGGCTGGAATTGCTTGGACTGATCAAAAACAAGGAAAAGATAAAAGATATCCCGGTGGTTGCCCTGACTGCCAATGCAATGACAGGAGATAAGGAAAAGTTCCTTGAAGCTGGTTGTTCCGGATATATAGCAAAACCTTTCAGTACTCATGAATTCAGTGAAACTGTGGCAAGCTTTCTGTAATCCTGAAGAGAATTGGCAATATTAAAATAGTATTTTAATTAAAGATGTAATATCTTTGCTTTAAAGCAAAACTACATTGTCATTTATTTAAACCATAAAGCTAAATAAATTATTCTGTAGACAAATTTATATAGTTAGCTTCCGTATAGGAATATATGTTCAAAGTGGGTATCAAAAGCAAGCAAAAAAACCTTCTGTATCTGGTTTTAAGTTATCTTTTGCTGATGCTCTTTTTCTATGGTTTTAATATTGTAAACCGCATGATTTTCGCCTGAATGACTTTCCTCTGACTGACTTGCAATGGCTGCTGATTCTTCATAGCTTGGAAATTATTATAATAAGTCAGAGCTCTATATAAGTATTATTAAGTCCAACTTATATGTAACTGCTATAATAAACATAAGAGCGTGCGTTTATGGATACCCGGTTGCTGGATGTTTTGTTCAGGTCTGAAAAGAGAAAGAATATCCTCTTACTGCTTCAAAACGGCCCTCTTGAAACAGCTGAGTTGCTCAAAAATCTGAATACAAACAGACAGGCACTGCTTCCGCAAATAAAAATACTTGAAAACAGTTATCTTGTTGCTCATTATGAAGACAGTTATGAGTTAACCAGCATCGGTAAGCTTATAGTAAGTAGAATGAAAACACTTCTGGGTACTGTTGACTTACTGGATACTGATATTGACTATTGGGGAAACAGGGATATGGACTTCTGTCCTCCTTTCCTCTTGGAAAGAATCCATGAACTAAGCTCATGCAGCATAGTGAAACCCAGTCTTGTGAATCTTTACGAGATAAATAAGGATTTCATTGAGATGTGCGGCAGATCAAAGGATCTGTACTTTATTTTCACCTTTACTCATCCGGAGATCCCACCTCTTGTATCGCAATTTATTGAACGTGGTATGAATACTCATATAATCATCACGAGAGAACTGCACCAAAAACTCAAAAAGGAACACAGTGAAAGGGTACAAAGGTTCATCGATAGCGGTAAGGTCAGATACTACATCTATCAGGGCGATATCAAACTGTTTTCTTTTACACTTAATGACGATTGCATGATTCTGAGATTACTGACAGGAGACGGGTCGTATGATTACAAACAGACTGTTTGTTGCAAGCCCCATGCAATTAAATGGGGAAAGGAACTCTTTGATCATTACCTCAAAGATTCAACTCTGATAAGCGAAATTTAATCGGTCTCAGCAATTGTTCTTAATAGAAAGTCCGGTTTGTGGATCAATCTTTTAATGTTCCGACGACCTCAAAATCCTCGAAGACATCATCTGCATGCGGAGCCTCATCCATCTGCTCGGTAAGATCAAGACCACCTTCATGACCATAGTGCTCCCCCATGTCCCATGAGATGCTATCGGTCACATCATACACTTTTCCATCATGGACGACATAGATTTTATCCATTTGCTTTCCATCATATTGCGAAAGCTCTTCTATTGTAAATTCCTTCATGTGTTACACTCCCTTTAACAAATTTATATGCTGGTCTTGGATGATTAGCATTGTGTTCGCCACTTATAAAAATAATATAAATAAAGACACAATCTATCATTTTCAGCCTTTCCCTGTTAGCTAAAGAGCAGAAATTCTTAAAAAATGGATCATACGCCTGGATTTGGATAGAGAATAATAATAGATTAAAAGGGCAATTAATGGGAAGTGATTTTATTCATCTTCCCGGCGGATTTTACAGTAACCACCCGAACTTCTCAGCGTATTCGAGCATACCATGTGATCTGAGTGTTGCTCGTGGGTCAATACCTTTGCGCTGTGCCATGACTATATACATCTTTGCCATGTCAGAATGGGCTACCGGATCGTCCTTATTATTCCCCTGGACAATGTTTTTCATTTCGACCATAATATCAGCACTGTCCATTTTTCTAATTTCGTCTAATTCGTAGTTCAGTTTCTTAACCCCCTTTTTAACACACTACAGTGTTTGTATAGGTAATATGTCTGCATACTATATAGTCCCATTTGGGAAAAAAGCTTAATTTTTTTATTGATTCATTTTAGGGTGGGAAAGATTCTATGATGAATCTATAAATTGCCTGTGACATTAAAATCATCAAAATCTGAAATATTATACCACACACCTTCCAGTGGAGATACATACCCGTAAACAAATCTCACTGGGACCTGATCAACTCCTCTTTTCTGTGCTTCGGAGTCATATAACTGATAGATCTCATCCATTTCCGACTTTTCGGGCTTTACATCACTAGATACCTGTATGTAGCCGCTCTGGTAGTTATACCCAACAAGGACACAGGTCGCATTATCAACCACCGGAAATGTGCCATCTGCTCGGCAGGCATCTTTTATTTCGTTAACATTGTTCCTGTAAAGCCTCTGTTCTTCGCTCAATGGATACGGGAGCTCGCCGTAAGTTGCATAAACTTCATTATTCGTCCCTAATTGATCGAGAACATAGACAGCATGATATCGGAGCAGCCCGTCACCATCATAATCCAGATCTCTGAGAGGCTCAAGCATTGTCTCATTCCCGATCTCCCCGAGAGCAAGGATTGAAGCCATCCTCAGTTCTTTTTCTTCACCTTCGTCCATTGAGATGTTCAACAACATTTCTGCCGGCCTTTCGTCACTTATTTTACCGAGAACAGTAACTGCATTTTTGCGTTCTTCAGTTGTCCTGCTCTCATCCCCGGCTATCTGAATCAGTGCTCCTACTGTTCTTTCATCACCAATTTCTACAAGTCCGTCAATTGCAGCAGTTCTGACACTTTCATTTTCGCTGTCCAGATTGTCTATTAAGGAGTCTACCGAATTATCTTCGATGCAGCCGGATAGCGTAATCAGGACAAAACTTAGAATTAGTAGCGCGGAGTAGATTTTCATGTGGTGAATTAAACAGAGAACTACTTAATCTTTTTTATTAAGCTTGTATGATTTTTGCAAATCTATACTGAACCTCTACTGAAAAATCTATAGACAAGTGTTATAATCTTAATGTTGATTTGCTTAAAAGAGATAGATAGAATTTTTTAATTACAACAGTTCACCTGATGAACGATAGATATGAAACGTTCTTTGCATATGGACTAATTCTGCTGAAGATATTAGAAGTTTTGAGTAAAAAGAATTGTTCAGGCTGGTAACAAAATCTATTGTTTTTTACCTTTCATCACTAGTTTCTTTAATTCTGAAATACTATCGGCAACAAGTTTGGGTGGATTGGTTTCTAATTCGTAAGACGCGAGTAAAGGAATTATAGGAATAGCAACTTTCAATTTTTGCTCCACACCCATAGGTGAGTACAAATCATAAAGCACTTCATCAATCTTCTTATTGTCAACTATTTCTCTTAGCAATATCATTTCCTCTGAAACCGATGCCGTCGCTTCAACTACATTTATCTGAATGATTGTTGGAAGCAACATATTGAGTGAAGAGTACTGATTTACCAAATCATCTTCATTCAGAATAGAATCAATTTCCTGATGAATCAAGTGGTATTTTTCTTTATCCGGTACTGATGACTTTAGATTCGTATAAAGAGTTTGAACCTGCTTTTTCATATACTCCTGACTGCCTATTGTTAATTCCTGTACATCTCTGTTTATTTCACAAATGGCTTTTTGTGCAGCTGTCCCTTTCGCTTTTCTGCAAGCAGTTTCAGCCTTCTCCTTTACCTCTCCAATGAGTTCTTTGATATTTTGCTCAAAAGAAGGTTTTATTTTATGGAAAAGCTCATTTAAGTTTGGAGCAGTACGTTTTGTTTTGTCCATTAATTTTTCTGCATGATCACATTGTGTACGGCAATAATTAACTAACTCTAGCTTCGATTCAATACCAAGTTTATGAGGCTCTTGTACGGAAAACAATACATCAGAGAGGTTTTCAATAACTCTAATTAATCTTTTTTTGTTTTTCGAATCCTTAGCTACTGACTTTGCATTAACAATATACTTTTCAATTTCTTCCCGAGAAATCTTTTTTTTAAGAATAACTTCATTAAAAGAACGATAAAAAAAATGACAAAATATTGCAGGATTGAAATAACACTTCTCTATTGAGGCCTTTTCAAAACAATTTACGGCTTTTTCAAGCAAATCAGCAAGTAATTCTTCATTTTGAGTTTTTGATGCACGATATATGAAAATTTTCCCTAAAGAATAATTCGCCCTATTTCGAACACAACCATCATTATCTTGAGCAAGGATTTTCAAACAGTCGATGATTAAATTATCCCCGTCAACACAAGGATATAGAAAACCTAGAGAATGAGCAACTCCCATTCGAACTGAATCATTCTCATCTTGTGCTAAAATCAATAAATCATTTTGGGCTTTCTCAGGAAAAGGTAAATCTGGACAAGCATCACCGATTGAAAAAGCAACGCCCTTCCTTATTGATTCATCGTAGCTTGCTACATATTGATGCAACATTTCCCATACATAATTTTTATCTGGAAGATGAGAGAATGAGTTACCAAAAGAAATAATTAAGCTGCCTTTAAAATCGAACTTTTCATCACGTAATAAATTAATAAATTCTTTTTGAGCTAACACTTTATCTGGAAGATATTGGAAAACATAACCTATTGAAATTGTAGATGCATCTCTTATATTTCTATTGTTATGAGTTAGTAACTCTATCAAATCATTATACCCACCTAACTTATCGGGATAATAGAAGTAAAATGAAAAAAGCGAAAATGTTGTCTGATATGCAGAAAAAAGGGATTCACAATTAATTATGTAAAGCAAAGCTTCCCAAGCATCTATTTTATCAGAAACATATGGAAAAGCATCTTTAAATGAGACAGCTGCGGCATGTCCTGCATCACAGTCATCTTCAAGTGCCATCCTAACTAAAATATCCCATGCCTTTTTCTTATCAGGTAAGTGTGGAAACGCAATTCCAAGGGACATGGCAACACTTTCCTGAACCTCTAAATGAGAATTTCGTGCAAGTCGAAACAAATCCTTCATTGCTTGTTCTTTGAATTCTTCAGGAATATGTGCAAACGCTGGGCCTATCTCAAAAGCTGCAGTCTCTTTAACCCAGATATCCCTGGACAAGGTTAGACTATGTAGTTCCTTCCAAGCTTCATTTTTATCTGGCAAGTCCTTGAATGCCGGACCAAATGAGCATAAAATATTTCCTACTAGATTAGTTTCTTTAGAATTCAAAATGCCCTGTAAAGCTTTCCATGCTTCATTTTTGTCCTTAAGACAGGGAAGTACATTTAAAATAAATGAGGCAGCTTCTTTTTGGGAAGTACTTTGTGTATACATTACAGCTTCTAATAGAGATTGATAAGCTAAATCCCGCCCAGATGGAGACCAAAAATCATCAATAAGTTGTTCAATTTTTGCAGGCATCCAGAATAGATTTAGACCGTTCAAGATATAAAAATGATATGAAATGAGAGTAACTATTATAAGATATCATTTCCCATTAAATCAGAAAAAGCGCTGAGGGGGAGATTCGAACTCCCGTAGCGCGTCAGCACTACCGGTTTTCAAGACCGGCGCCGTAGTCCGCTTGGCTACCTCAGCATGTGGGTGGATTTACCTAAACAGCACGCTTGGATATAAGGTTTTTGACTCAAAAACGGTGTTGAGTAATCGTAAAGGATATGGGAACGAGGGGATTATTCCTCGCTCTGTTCTGCTTCTTCAGCTTCTGCTTCGGGTTCTTCCTCAGCAGGTGCTGCTGCGGCTGCTTCTTCCTCTGGTGGCACGTATGGGTGTTTCTCGATGTACTCCAGGTTCGGAATGCCAAGCCTGTCGATAAGCTCGTTTGCGATATTGACCTTGCTTACAAGCCATCTCTGGTTGAAGCTGAGCTCGATCGGGGTGTAGATCTGGATAAGATCATCTGTGACCTCGGTCTCGATGTCCTCAATGCCGGTGTAGAGTGCGATAAGACCCTTTACCTTTTCCACATTGTCCTCGAGTTTCTTCTCAATGGTGTACTCGTACTCGACTTCCTTTCCAGCAAGGGCATGGTTGAAGTCAACACGTACTCTGCGGCCGATTACCTGAATAATGACACCACGTTTGCCGTTAAGCTCTATACCCATTCCCGGGTATGGTTTCTGGTCCTTGAGCTGGTCCTTGAGCTTTGTGACTGAAAGGGTTTCAACAAGAGCAGGGTTGTGTGGTCCGAATGCCTTCTCAGCAGGGACTGTGATGCTGCCTGAGTATCCTTCTTCCTTACCCTCGAAATCCTCATCAAGACCCTTGATGGTCTGGCCGGAGCCTACAACCACCACATCTCCGCCGTAAACGCCACGAGGAGTGTAGATACCGTTTTCCTTCGCAACCTCTTCATCGGTTGTATCGAAGACCATGCCTTCATTGAACTTTCCAGTGTATTGTATCTTTATGAAATCGCCTTTCTCAATTGCCAAATCGATCAACTCTATTGAATCTGTCACTATTTATGAGTAGAATTACCTGCACGCTATACTCATATGTCTTTAAGAACCTTTTGCCAGTAAAAGACGATCAGAAGTATACCTTCGAAGCAATATCGAGGATGGAATCCCTGCATTCACCTTTGACAAGGATAAGCTGTGAGTCGGATTCCAGCATTTCCGTAAACTCAGGACAGAAATCCGATAAAGGAACCCTGTCATCCGACCATATAATTCTCATATAGTGACTCAGATCCCCGAAACCTTCCCTGTACTTGTAGTTCTCCCGGACCCTGCCAACATAAGCGATCCCTTCGCTTTCCACGGGCAGAACCACCGTATCATGAGGACGCATGCCGCTCACAAAATGGTATATCTCCTGTGCCCAGCGGTCAAGTACAGTGTGATCCAGTGCTGCAAGTTTCGCAGCTACCATTTCCTTGATAAACTCGAGTTTCTCGAATTCATCGAACTTCTGCATGGTCGCAGAGAACTGTCTCATTTCCTCATCGAAATTTTTCAGTTTGCGGTTGAGGCTTCGCATCTTCCTCACAACCTCCGGCCGCTGGTCCTCCTCGGAGTGATCAAGATTCTTGACAGCATCATCAAATTCTTTCCTGAACCTGCGGTCAAAATCCATGTATTTCTCCCCCAGGAAATGGTACTGCTTATGATTATGAGGCAGGTTCCTGAACTCCTCCAGATCCTCGGCAAAATAGTCCAGAAGCTGCAGATTCAGATCAAGGGAGATCACACCTTTCTCAAAGAAGAGCTTTTCACGACCCACGTTGCGCCCGGCACGTACTATCCATACGTTATTCCGATGTTCGTATACCATATCGAATCTCACCTGATGATGGGTGAATAATAGTTAGATATATCTAATAGAATGTGGTTTGTGATAAGCGTAATGCATGAAAGCCTGCCACAGGAGATTGAACATGTTCTAAAATGCGTGGCACCGTGCACAGAATAATTAACGATCACCATTGCACTTAAAAGTGCACATTTACTCAATATGATACCTGATAATTCCTATGATATAATAGTTGTCGGAGCAGGACCCGCCGGCTCCACGGCAGCAATGTACGCAGCCCGGAGAGGCATGTCCGTCCTTCTGGTTGACAAAAAAAAGGATATCGGCACACCACTCCAGTGCGGAGGGTTCCTGCCCCACTACGAGACCCTCAGAGAACTTGTTCCAAATGCTGAGCTGCCATACACTCTGGAGGAAATTCCGAAATCCTGCATCCACACCAGCACATCCTATCAGCGTTTCATAGCACCCGATGGAATGTCAAAAGGTTTTAACGTCAACGCTGATGCTATCGACAGGAGACGTTTTGATAAACACCTTGCCAGACTTGCGGGAAAAGCCGGTGCACAGGTTCTTGTGGGAACAAACGTCCTCGAAGTGGATGGAACAGAACTTCTAATGGATGGAGCATTCGGGGAATTTGACGTAAAGGGAAAGATCATAATCGGAGCCGACGGACCCAATTCCATAGTCGCAAAGGCAAATAATATGTTAAGGGATACCGATCCCATGGGTACGGGCACAGCCTTTGAGTACGAATTAAGCGGCGTGGATGTGGACAGGGAAGCTGTTGAGATGTATTTCGGAAAGGACTACGTCCCGGGAGGTTATGCCTGGATCATCTCACAGGGAGGAGATACAGCAAACATAGGCGTCGGCATACGTGAAGCCATGTTCGAGCAGCACATGTGCGCCAGGGACTACCTCGAGAAATTCATGTACGAGCACCCAATAGCCTCTGGAAAACTTGAAGGTGCATCCATAGTCTCAGTTGTAGCAGGTCTTGTCCCGGTGGGAGGAGCACCAAAGGTCACAGCCACAAAGGATACCGTTATCGCAGGGGATGCAGCAGGACATATAATCGCCACCAACGGAGGAGGTATATCCACGGCAATGGTGGGCGGAAAGATAGCAGGAGAGGCAGCTGCTGACCACCTTGAAGGCAAATGCAAGCTCACGGAATATGACAGGCGCTGGAGAGAGCAGATGGGACTTGAGATCAAGACTGCGGTCTATACCAGAAAGCTCATGGATAAGCTCATGCTCTCAGACAGACTCATGAGTGCGGCTATCAGGATGATCTCCCCCGAACAGATGAAAGCAATTCAGTGCGGACAATTACCTGATGCCGTGAAGAAAAGCCTGCTAAAACTTAACGTAGGTCTGAGCTGAATGTATATCTTTGTATATGGTACACTCAAAAGAGGGTTTACAAGCCATGGATTGCTTGAGAACTCAGAATTCATCTGCGAGACCAGAACTCTGGAAGAATTTGCAATGGTAGACCTGAACCTTTTCCCAGGCGTCATAAAAGATGAAAAGATATCCAGAATCCAGGGAGAGATCTATGACGTGGATACAAATACCTTAAGACAGATAGATATGTATGAAGGTAAGTGGTATTCCAGAGAGAAAGTGGAGCTTGAGCCAGGTTTTACTGCACAGATGTATTTTCTCATAGAATATCCATTCGATCTTAAGGATATAAGAATAATAGAGAACGGAGTCTGGACTGAAAATTAAATACGGGAGCCGGAAAATGTCTGACAGCAACGAAAATACAGAGATCGGATTTTCAGGAGGGACCATCGGCTACGAAGCACATGGTAACCTGTATCTTAATATCACCAATAAGTGTTCAGCTAACTGTTATTTCTGTGTAAGGGAATCCTCGGATGGTGTTTACGGTTATAACCTCCGATTATCCAGAGAACCGGACTATGATGAGATTATCAGGGAACTGGAAGAGACCGACCTGTCAAAGTATAACGAAGTCGTGTTTACAGGTCTGGGTGAGCCGACCTGCAGGCTTGAGGTCGTACTTGAAATCACCAGATGGCTCCACGAAAGAGGTGTTCGTGTCCGACTTGACACAAACGGCCATGTACAGCTTATGTATCCGGAGACAGACGTTGTTTCCGAACTTAAAAAAGCAGGTCTTGATGCGGTCTCTGTGAGCCTTAATGCGGAATCCGAAGAAAAATATGAAAAGATCTGTAAGCCGTCCCTCAAAGGTGCTTACAGAGCAATGCTCGAATTTACAAAAGAGGCCATCGAAGCCGGCCTAGATACCCGGATGAGTGTTGTGGGAATGCCTGAAATAGACATTGATAAATGCGAAAAGATTGCCAGAGATCTTGGTGCGGGCTTCCGTGTACGATAATTCAGAAATATTTGAAAAGATCATCTCTTTTTTCATCATGCAGGCGCTGCCTGATAATTGATACTAACGGTTTTACCTGCCCCTTCTTGGCACTTATCGGGGCGATCATATCCATCCATTGTCTCCACGGAGGCAGGATACCGAGCTTTTCAACAATATCATCAAGGGTCTCATCCAGCTCTTTTTCCTTCACACGATCAGTCTTATTAACGGCAAGTACGGTATCGATACCAAGTTCACTGAGAAAACCGAACATCTCAACATCGATCGGGATCTCATCACGTGATTCCCATCGTTCCACAACCTCAACAAAAACAGGCCCGTCCAAAACCATAACAGCCATCAGTATACGATCAGCATTTGTTTCAATATAACGTACGACCTTATCCTTCACAATATCCTGCTTGCGTTCTTTGATGCCACTCATAAAACCAAAGCCGGGCATATCGGTTATCAGCAAATCAGATAGCCGGACATGGGTCGGTATGAGTGTCACACCTGGACGCTTTCCAACCTTTACTTTGTGACCGGTAAGTTTCCTTATTAATGAGGATTTACCGACATTGGATCTACCGACAAAAATAATCTCCAGGTTCGCACCTTCAGTCAGGTCTTTGTTTTTTGCCATTATTTTTCACTTGTTTCCTTACTCTCTTCCTTTCCTATGGCAGCGTCCAGTTCGTGCAAAAATGCCATGAAGGATTCCTTGGGAACCCTTGCGCCTGCTGCGGATGCATGTCCTCCGCCCGTACCTCCGTGCCTTGGTGCTATGCTACGCAACAGCCGGTTAAGATCAGCCCTGCCGTTTCTTGACCGCAGGCTCATATCGTAGACCTGTTTCTTATAACGGTACTCGGCTGCAATGCCGACACCTCTCCTGCCATAGGACGCAGCGTAAATAGCCGATTTAGACATATATCCTTTCGGGTCTATCACATATGCAAGGTTATCAAGTGATTTAACCTGTTTCTTGACCCTGATGCGCAGCATCTCCTCCAGACGAGAGCCTTCCTTTGCAAGCTCCGGCAGATCGGGTATCTCCGAAGGGATAACATCATGGGAGAGAGGAGCAAGCAGCTTACGTTTAAAATCATAATTGCGCCCCATATAAATCAGGGCCTGGATGAGGGAGCCTGCCTGATAGAAAAGATTTCGCTTGTCCCAGTCATGTAACCATTCCCTGACAGACGGTGTGTTGTCATAATAGTCACCAATGGCACCATAAATGGCCACCCTGCGCATATCCCTGTTCAGCCGTTTCTCAAGTACCTTATAGGTCAACTCAGAAGAACAGACGTTCACATCGTGGTGCAGCCAGTCGACATCCCAGCACTTTTTTGGTAATGGGTGATGGTCAATATAGGTTATATTCGAGATCTCAGAGAGTTCAACTAGCCTGCTGTACAGTTTTTTACATGCACGCTCATCCACTGCAATATCACAGATGATTATATTGCTGTAGCCATTAGCCAGCTCCAGCTCATCAAGTATACCCACGGGAGATGTAAAATAAACATCCGAATCCGGGTAAGCTCTTTTTGCAATAGCACCGGAACATACACCGTCAGAATCACCATGTGTCAGAATCAGAGAATCACTTTTGCTGGAACCGTGCAGGCCTTTCATACAGATCTTACCTTTTTAAATTAAGAATGATTGATGTTTTTAAAGAATAGAGTTCATTCAGGGAAACAATATAAGCAATCTTATTTTTACTTTATGTTTACAGAAGACCTTTTATCCTGTCCAGCAGATCATACAGTGGCTGGAGCATACCATGATCTTCCTCAACTACAGGAGCTGTATTTTCAGAAACATCGTTTTCTGCGGAATCATCAGTATCAACTGTATTCTCAGCTGACAATTCGACAGGCTCTTCTTCTGCTTTTTCATAATCCGGAATCACCGGTTGATCTGAAACCCGGACAAAAAAACGTTTGGAATAAACAGTTTGCTCATATTCTTTTGAATCAACAGATTCTGCCTTAACCGAAGGGATAACGATTTCTCCACTCTTATCCATTCTAATAGAATACGTCAGACTCAGTGTATCCGCAGGGTGCAAAACCTTGCTGCCTGATGTGTCACCTGACAGAAGAACAGCACCAAAAGGCAACTCATCGGAAACAGATACATATGTTGCTCTGTCACCTGAGTTATTTACGGTTATATCCACATCCAGGGTACCACCAACACCAACGATATCTGAAGACACGGA